>NZ_JAOQJR010000002.1:0-138333 GCF_025566905.1 [Clostridium] ammoniilyticum | reverse complement strand
CCGTTGACGGGACAGTGTCAGTCGGGCAGTTTGACTGGGGCGGTCGCCTCCCAAAGAGTAACGGAGGCGCCCAAAGATACCCTCAGCTTGGATGGAAACCAAGCGCAGAGTGCAAAGGCAAAAGGGTGTTTGACTGCGAGACCCACAAGTCGAGCAGGGACGAAAGTCGGGCTTAGTGATCCGGCGGTGCTGAATGGAAAGGCCGTCGCTCAACGGATAAAAGCTACCCTGGGGATAACAGGCTGATCTCCCCCAAGAGTTCACATCGACGGGGAGGTTTGGCACCTCGATGTCGGCTCATCGCATCCTGGAGCTGAAGTCGGTTCCAAGGGTTGGGCTGTTCGCCCATTAAAGCGGTACGCGAGCTGGGTTCAGAACGTCGTGAGACAGTTCGGTCCCTATCTGTCGTGGGCGCAGGAAATTTGAGAAGAGCTGTCCTCAGTACGAGAGGACCGGGATGGACGCATCAATGGTGGACCAGTTGTCACGCCAGTGGCATAGCTGGGTAGCTAAATGCGGAAGGGATAAACGCTGAAGGCATCTAAGTGTGAAACCCACTTCAAGATGAGATTTCCCATTGCGCAAGCAAGTAAGACCCCTTAAAGACGATAAGGTAGATAGGTCAGGAGTGTAAGCATGGTGACATGTTAAGCGGACTGATACTAATAGGTCGAGGGCTTGACCGAAAAGGCAAGCGAGCTTGAAAGAAGAAAAACTACTGTCTGGTTTTGAGTGTCCTGAAGACACTTGACAAGAAGAATCTGGTAATGATAGCATGATGGACACACCTGTACCCATTCCGAACACAGAAGTTAAGCATCATCGCGGCGAAGATAGTACATTGTGCGAAAATAGCTCGTTGCCAGTTCCTTCTTTTTTTTATGTCTTTACATGATCCTTGACAGGTCATACTATTGTGGTATGGCTTTTTTTTCTGATATGCTTTATTGCATCATATAAAATAAAGATAATTTTGAGTTGCTATTATTTGATGTTTATAAACTTTCTGAAATTATTTGAATATCTTGACTTTTTGTATGAATTATTATTGGAAATTAGTAAAAAAAAAGACCTCTTTTCGAGGCCTTTATTATTACATTTTTACTGTAGATTTAACTAATTCAACAACTTCTTCAGAAGTAGCACAATCTAATGCTTTTTCTACTAAAGCTTCCATATCAGCTTTTGATACGCTCTTAATTAATTTTCTTTGAGCTAAGATTGAAGTAGCTGACATAGAGAATTCATCTAATCCTAAACCAAGTAATAATGGAGCTGCAATAGCTTCACCAGCCATTTCTCCACACATACCAGCCCATTTACCTTCAGCATGTGCTGAATCGATAACATGTTTTAATAAGTTTAAGATTGATGGATTGAATGGTTGATATAAATAACTTACACCAGAAGACATTCTGTCTGCTGCAAATGTATATTGTACTAAGTCATTTGTTCCTACTGAGAAGAAATCAACTTCTTTAGCAAATTTATGAGCTAATACAGCAGCTGCAGGAATTTCAATCATGATACCAACTTGTAATGTATCACTTACTTTAACACCTTCAGCAACTAATTTTTCTTTTTCTTCCATTAAGATTCCTTTAGCTTTACGGAATTCTTGTAAAGTAGCAATCATAGGGAACATGATTCTTAAATCACCATAAACTGATGCTCTAAGTAATGCTCTTAATTGAGTTCTAAAGATATCTTCTCTTTGGAAACATAAACGGATTGCACGAACACCTAAGAATGGATTCATTTCTTTTGGTAAATCGATAGCTTCGATTTCTTTATCTCCACCGATATCTAATGTTCTAACAACAACAGGTTTACCTTCCATACCTTCTAATACTTCTTTATAAACTTCAAATTGTTGTTCTTCAGTTGGTAATTCAGCAGATTCCATATATAAGAATTCAGTTCTGAATAATCCAACACCTTCACCACCATTTTCTTTAACACCTGCTAAATCTTTTGCTGAACCAATGTTAGCAACTAATTCAACTTGATGTCCATCAGTAGTAATTGTTTTTTCATTAACTAATTTCTTTAATTCTTCTTTATAAGCGATGAATTCAGCACGTTTAGTTTCATATTCTTTAACAGTTGTTTCATCAGGATTGATCATAACTGTTCCTTCAATACCATCAAGAACAATTAAATCTCCATCTTTAACTTCTTCTGTAATTGTTTTACAAGCAACAACTGCAGGAATTTCTAAAGAACGAGCCATGATAGCTGAGTGAGAAGTTCTACCACCAATATTAGTAGCAAATCCTCTAACTAAGTTTTTATTTAATTGTGCTGTATCAGAAGGAGTTAAATCATCAGCGATAATAACAACTTCTTCATCAATTAAAGCAGGGTTTGGTAATGGTTTACCAAGTAAGTTAGCTAATAAACGACGAGAAACGTCTTTAATATCAGCAGCTCTTTCTCTAAAATAATCATCATCCATCATTTCAAACATTGCAATGAAACTATTTGCAACTGCATCTAATGCAGCTTCAGCACATAATTTTTCATTATTGATTTTGTCTAAAACTTGTGTTTTTAATTCAGGATCTTGAAGTACTAATGCATGAGCATCAAATACAGCAGCTTCTTCAGCTGATAAGTTTTTAGAAGCAGCTTCTTTAATTGCTTCTAATTGTTTAGCTGTTTCAGCCATACAATCTTCAAATTTTTTGATTTCAGCTGCAACATCTTCTACAGTGTTTTGTGTTACAGTTAAATCAGGCATAACTAGTTTGTATGCTTTAGCAATTGCAATACCACTAGAAGCCCCAATACCTTTAATCATAGTATTAAACACCTCCATATTTACATTCCAATTCTAACCTATTTTTATTGAAAAATAAAGATATTTTCATTGTACGAAAGGACTTTTTAAGAAAAAAAACAAGTATTTATTGAATTGTTTGTCTAGACATGATAAGATGTTATCGAGGAGGAGTTTGCAATGAAAGTTATTATTGTTGAAAATTATGAAGAAGCAAGCCAAGAAGCAGCAAAAATTTTTATTAATCAAGTAAAGGAAAAACCAAAAAGTATTTTAGGATTAGCTACAGGATCTACACCTGTTAGAATGTATGAATTATTAAGAGAAGATCATGAAAAAAATCATACATCATATAAAGATGTTAAATCATATAACTTAGATGAATATTTTGGATTAGATGCAAGTCATCCACAAAGTTATCATTATTTTATGTATAAAAACTTATTCAATGGAATTGATATTAAAGATGAAAATGTTCATGTTCCATGTGGACAAGGAAATATTCAAGAAAACTGTGATGAATATAATAAAATGTTAGCTGAAAATCCAATTGATATTCAATTATTAGGAATTGGTTCAAATGGACATATTGGATTCAATGAACCAGGAACTGATTTTAATTCAAAAACACATTATGTTGATTTAAAAGAAAGTACTATTAAAGACAATGCAAGATTATTCTTTGATGGAGATGAAGATGCTGTTCCAAAACAAGCAATCTCTATGGGAATTCAAAATATTATGGATGCTAAAAGTGTTGTTTTAATTGCTTGTGGTAAAAATAAAGAAAATGCTGTTAAAGGAATGATTGAAGGACCTGTAACTCCAGAATTACCAGCTAGTGTATTACAAAATCATAAAGATGTAACTGTAATTATTGATAAAGCAGCTGCAGCTTTATTAGAAAAAGAATATTAAAATTAATGAGGGAGAAATCTCCCTTTTTTTGTTTAGGTTGAAATTTTTATCATTAAACTGTAAGATTATATTACTAATATAGAAGGTGAAAATTATGAAAAAAATAAGACTTAAAGAATTATTTAATATACCTAATTGTTTATGCTATTTAAGAATACTACTTATTCCTATTTTTTTACATCGCTATTTTTTAGCTGGAAGTAAAGAAGATTATTATATATGTGCTACTATTTTAATTATTTCAGGTCTATCTGATTTTTTAGATGGCTACATTGCAAGACATTACCAAATGATTACTGATTTTGGGAAAGTTATAGATCCAATCGCTGATAAATTGACACAATTTACGGTTGCGTTTGTTTTAGTTTATACGTATTCATGGATGTGGTTATTACTTCTTATCATTGTTTTAAAAGATGGAATGCTGGCTTTAGGGGGACTTTATTTATATGAAAAAGGAGCAAAGGTCCAAGGAGCCTCATGGTGGGGGAAAATTTCTACTGCTATCTTTGATGTTGTCGCAATCGTATTAATTGGAATACATATTCCAAATTCTATTTTTGCAACTATTTCAATTTTTGTTTGTATTATGTTGATGTTATTATCACTTGTTTTATATGCTAAACAACTGTTATCAATTTATAAGGAGCTTAAGAATGAATAAAAGGCAAATAAAGTTAAGTTGTTATTTAGAACAATTAAATATAGAGGTTGTTAAAGTAGAAATGATTTTAAATCAATTAAATAGATTAAAAAATAATCAAGAGATAGCTAATTATATAATTGAAAGGGATCTTTTAAAAACAAAGTGTCAATTAGAATTATCACTTGCTTCTTTGTGTATTATTCTAAGAAAAATGTGTGAAAATCAATTTATTACTTTAAATCAAGAAAGAAGAAAAGATATTAATAGTATTATCCATTCAAATCGTTTTGATTTTTTTGAGGACGATAAAGTTTATGTTTTTTCACAAAAAGGACAAGAAGAAGTCAATATCATTCAATTACTAGATTATGCAAAAAAGATATTTAAAGAAATCGTATGATTTTTTTGGACATCTTTTTTATTTTATCCAAGATAAAATAAAACTAGGTGAATAAAATGAATATTAAAAAAAATTGTGGTATTGTTTTGATTGTTTTGGGAATCATCTTAACGTTAGATCGAACAAATGAATTCAAAGGTATTGTTTCAATTATTGTTTATTATATTCAAGAATACTGGCCTTTATTCATTACTTTTTGCGGTGTTTCATTGCTTGCTACACCACAAAAAACTAAAAAGAAATGAAATAAAAAATACTGATTTTATATAGCTAAATGAATTGAAACACGATAACAAAAATGATAATATGTATAACGTATTAATGGAGGAAACAAAAAAATGAAAAAAAGACCTATCGTATTATGTATTATGGATGGTTATGGTATTTCTGAAAGCATTAATGGTAATGCTGTAAGACTTGCTAATACACCTAACTTAGATGATTTAATGGCTATGTACCCAAACACAACTATTTCAGCTAGTGGTATGCCAGTTGGTTTACCTGATGGACAAATGGGAAATAGTGAAGTTGGGCATTTAAATATTGGAGCAGGAAGAACTGTTTATCAATCATTAACTTTAATTAATAAAGCTTTAAATGAAAAAACTTTCTTTGAAAATGAAAAATTCTTAAAAGCAATTCAACATGCTAAAGATAATGGTTCTAAATTACATATTTGGGGATTATTATCAAATGGTGGTGTTCACTCATCAAATGAACATATCTATGGTTTATTAGAATTAGCTAAACAACAAGGTTTAGATAAAGTATATGTACATGCTTTCTTAGACGGAAGAGATGTTGCTCCTGATAGTGGTGTTGATTTCGTAAAAGAATTACAAGAAAAAATTGAAGAAATCGGTGTTGGACAAATTGCATCAATTTCTGGTAGATACTATGCAATGGACAGAGATAAAAGATTTGATCGTGTTAAATTAGCTTACGATGCAATCGTATGTCAAGAAGGTGAATCTTTCGAATGTCCAGTTCAATATGTAAAAGATTCTTATGCTAAAGATGTTTTAGATGAATTCGTTATCCCTGGTTACAACAAAAACGTTGAAGGAACAATTGATGATGGAGATTCAGTAATCTTCGCTAACTTCAGACCAGATAGAGCAATCCAATTAGCTACAGTAATCACAAATCCTACATTCTATGAAGGATATGTACCTGAAAAACAAGTTAAAGATTTAGAATTCGTATGTATGATGAAATATGCTGATAGTGTTAATGGAGAAATCGCATTCGTTTCACCTGAACTTACAAATACATTAGGTGATTACTTATCAGCTCAAGGTTTAAAACAATTACGTATTGCTGAAACTGAAAAATATGCTCACGTAACTTTCTTCTTTGACGGTGGAGTTGATAAAGAAATCGAAGGAGCTACTCGTGTATTAGTTAATTCACCAAAAGTTGCTACTTATGATTTACAACCTGAAATGTCAGCTTATGAAGTAAAAGATAAATTAATTGCTGAATTAGATAAAGATATTCATGATGTTGTAATTGTTAACTTTGCAAACTGTGACATGGTAGGACATACTGGTGTTATTCCTGCAGCAATCAAAGCTGTTAGCGTTGTTGATGAATGTATCGGTGAAGTATATGAAAAAGTTCTTGAATTAGGTGGAACTATGTTAATTACTGCTGACCATGGTAATGCTGAAGAAGAATTAGATGCAGATGGAAATCCATTCACTGCTCATACAACAAATGTTGTACCTTTAATTGTTACTAATTCTCATGTAGGATTAAAAGAAGGCGGAAAATTAGGAGATTTAGCTCCAACAATGTTACAATTATTAGGTTTACCAATTCCTGAAGAAATGGATGGAGAATCTTTATTAAAATAATCAATAAGTTCATATTGATTTCATTTTTAATAGGTATATTAAGTGGGTGTAGTCATACTACATCCACTCATACTATACAGAAAGATTTATCAAAAGATCAAATCATAGAAATCAATTATGATGATGTTTTAAAGAAAATAAATCAAAAAGAAGATTTTGTTTTATATATTGGAAGACCTGATTGTAAAGATTGTCAAGAATTTGAACCTTATTTAAAAAAATATTTAAAGAAAAATAAAGGAGTTTATCTTTATTATTTCAATATTAAAGAATATCGAGATCAAGCGAATAGTCAAGAAGCAACAAAAAAAGAAAAATCTCGATATAACCAAATGAGAAAAAAACTTGATTTTTCATGGACACCTACTTTAAAATTAGTGATCAATGGGAAATTTGTAGATCAATATACTTTTTTAGATGAAGATTATTATTCATTACCAAGCAAAAAACAAAAAGAAAAGAAACAGGATTATATTGATAAACTTTCATCTTGGCTAAACCAAATATACCAAGATTAAAAGAAAGGATTGATAAAATATGAAAAAATGTCCAAAATGCCATAAAAATATACCAAGTAATGCAAAAGTATGTCCTTATTGTGGAACACCTCAATCTGGCTATCAACCAATGAAACGTACCCCTAAAAGAAAATACGCATTCATTTATCCAATTTTGATTATTGCACTTGTTTTCTTACCTATGGGAATTTCTTATTTCTTTGTATTTAATGCATTATCTGATAGTGAAATTAATCAAACAGCAACATTAAAAACATATACAAAATCAAATCAAGAAACAGTTGTATATCAATATGATTCCTTAAAAGAATTTTCAAAAAATGTTAAAAATAGTAAAAAATATGTCAATAAGATTAATGACATGGAATCGTCTTTAGAAAAAATAGTTGGAACAAAAAATATGGATTCAGAATATTTGTTTCAAATAACAGATAATAATAATCTTTATGTATCTGTTCAATATGATATTTCTTTAGATAAACAAAATACAATGAGTATTTCTTATGATTATGATTTATCAAAAGAAAGCCAATTACAGTTTGAATATCATTTAAATGATATTCAACAATTAGATGATGGCTATCAACAATTAAATCAACAAGTTACAAAAATAAATCAAATCATTACACTATTTAATGAAAAAGATAATCAAGAATTAATTCAAAAAACATTAAATGATTTAAAAAATAATGAAGCTGAAATTTCAAAAGAAACACTTTCTCATTATGGAAAAGGAATGACACAATCAAAAGGAAACGATCAATCTTCAATAAGAATATTTAATTATAAAGATACATATCGTTTAAAATTTTCTTATGATTCAAATTTAAATTTAGAAAAATTTATATAAAGCCAAGAAATTGGCTTTTTCTTTTTATGTAAAACAAGTATAATAGGGATAATTATAGGGGAAAAGTAGGTGAATCGATGAGAAAAATTGCAGTTTTAACCTCAGGAGGAGATGCACCAGGAATGAATGGGGCTATTCGTGCTATTGTTCGTGTAGGAATAAAAAGAGGTTTTGAGGTTTATGGTGTTTATGAAGGATATAAAGGATTAGTAGCAGGGAATATCAAAAAATTAGGGTATAGTGATGTTTCTGAAATATTATCTAAAGGGGGAACTATTTTAGAATCTTCAAGATTACCTTCATTTAAGGAAGATAAAGTTCAAGAACAAGCAATTCATCAGCTTAAACAAAGAGGGATAGATGGACTTGTTGTTATTGGGGGAGATGGAAGTTATAAAGGAGCTTTAGCACTTAGTCAAAAAGGAATTGATTGTATTGCTATTCCTGGAACAATTGATAATGATATTAATGGAACAGATGAAACAATAGGCTTTCATACGGCACTTTATAACATTATCGATGCTGTTAATAAATTAAGAGATACGTCTAGTTCACATCATCGCTGCTTTGTTGTTGAAGTTATGGGAAATCATGCAGATAATCTTGCTATTTATTCTGCAATTGCATGTGGTAGTGAAATTGTTATTACAGATAAAACAGAGTATGATGAAAATAAAATTATTGAAGAACTCAAAATATGTGAAGAAGAGTATCATAAAAAACATGCGATAATTATTGTAAGTGAAAAAATATTAGATGTTGAAAAACTAGCTAATCGTATTAGCGAAGAAACTGGATATTCAGGAAGATCAATTGTTTTAGGACATATTCAAAGAGGTGGATCACCTGTTCCTGAAGATCGTATTTTAGCATCTAAAATGGCAGAAGAAGCCATTTGTTTATTAGAAAAAAGAAAAAGCGGTTTATGTATCTGCATGAAAGATAATCAAATTATATCTAAAAATATTGAAGAAGCTTTAATTGAAAAAAATGAAAATCATGATCGTTTATATCAATTATTTTTAGACTTAGCTTAAGGAGAAGATATGAAAAAAATATTATTTAGTGATATTGATGGAACAATTGCTAAGGACAATTTACCCATTACTTATAAAGATCAAGAAGCTGTAAAAAAATTAAGAACACAAGGTCATTATTTTTCATTTTGTACAGGAAGAAATATTCAAGAAACAAAACTTGTCACACCACATTTTGAATATGATTATCTTGTTTTAAATAATGGAGCAATGATTGTTGATCAAAATGATCAAGTTCTTTATCGAAAACAAATAAAAAATGAAATTGCTAAAGAAATACTTAAAGAAAGCTATCAAAAATATCCTTATCTAAATTATACATTTTTTGATGGTCAACAAACATATGGATATATAAATCAAAAAACATGTATTTTAACAGAAAATGGTTATCAAGAAATAGCAGGTGATTTTTTAGAAATATTAGATCATACTCAAGATGATATTGATATTGTATGTGCTTTTCATCCACAAGAAAAATTAGATGAAATACTTGAAATTCAAAAACAAATCCATCAAAAATATGTAGGTATTCATGCAACACTCAATGTTGTTTATTTAGATATTACAGTAGATTGTACTAAAGGAAGTGGACTTAAAAAGCTTTGTTCATTATTGGATCAAGAAGTGATTTCTTATTGTATAGGAGATTCTTATAATGATTTAGATATGTTTAAAAAAGCTGATCATGCTTATACTTTTAATCGTGTAGAAAAACAAATAAAAGAAAAGACAGAAAAACAAGTTGATTATGTTTATGAAGTCATCAACGATATGTTAGAGGGGGGATAACAATGAGTTGGCAAGATAAATTAAGACAAGTAGAACCATATGTAGCAGGTGAACAACCAAAAATCAACAATATGATTAAATTAAATACGAATGAAAATCCATATGGTCCATGTAAACAAATAAAAGATATTTTAAAAGAAATCGATATTGAAAAATTAAAACTTTATCCAAATAGTGATGGAGAAGAATTAAGACATGCTTTAGCTAAGTATCATGGTTTAAAAGATGAACAAGTTTTTTTAGGAAATGGTTCAGATGAAGTTTTAGCACTTACATTTTTAACATTTTTTAATGGAAGTGATCCAGTATTATTTCCAAATATTTCTTATTCATTTTATCCAGTTTATTGTGATCTTTACCAAATGAATTATAAAGAAATTATTTTGGATCAAGATTTTAAAATGCATGTTGAAGATTTTAAACAACCAAATTCAGGAATTATTTTTCCTAATCCAAATGCACCAACAGGATTACTCGTTTCATTAGATTTCATTGAAGAAGTTTTAAAAAGTAATCCAGAAAGTATCGTTGTTGTAGATGAAGCTTATATTGATTTTGGAGGACAATCATGTGTCCCACTTATTCATCAATATGAAAATTTAGTGGTTATTCAAACGTTTTCTAAATCAAGATCTTTTGCTGGAGCTAGATTAGGAGTAGCTTTAGGAAATAAAGAAGCTATTTCTCATCTATATGATGTGAAAAATTCTTTTAACTCGTATCCTATTGATTATATAACTCAACAAATTGGACTTGTTTCTGTTTTAAATAGTCAAGATATGAAAGAAAAATGTCAAAAAGTAATTAAAACAAGAGAATATACAAAAACGAAACTAAAAGAATTAGGATTTGTAGTTCCAGATAGTTATGCTAACTTTGTATTTGTAAAACATCCAAAGATTGATGGGGAAGAATTATTTTTAGCACTTAGAAAAGAAGGCATTATTGTGCGTCATTGGAATAAACCATTGATTGATCAGTATTTAAGAGTTACGATTGGAACGGATCAACAAATGGAAAGATTCTTTGAATTTTTAGAAAACTATTTAAATCAAAAAGGATTGTTATGATTTTTTCATAACAATCCTTTATAAAAAAAGAAGCTATAGCGATTGCTATAGCCTTTATTTTTCTTCTGTATGATGTAAATCTTCTTTAATTTGAGTTGTAGAAATTTCAGGAGTTCTTGGTAAATAAATAACTTCTACACCCTCATCTTTTAGATAATCAAATTTACCTTTCCAATCATCTCCAATAACAAAAGTATCAATATGATATTCTTTAATATCTTTGATTTTTTGATCCCAATTTTCTTCAGGAATAACTAAATCTACAAAACGTACAGATTCTAGTAGACCTTTTCTTTGTTCGTAAGAGAAATAACATTTTTTATCTTTTTTCAAACGTGTAAATTCATCAGTTGAAACAGCAACAATTAAATAATCACCTAAAGCTTTCGCACGTTTTAATAAATTAATATGTCCGTAATGTAATAAATCAAATGTACCATAAGTAATAACTCTTTTCATACCTAACCCTCTTTTACTTTTAATAATACTATTTTCAAAATTAATATCTGCAACAGACTTTGTTAGCTCTGTTTTTCGATCACGATTCATTAATGCCTTGACTGCTTCATTTGGACTAACTTTACCTTTAACAATAGCATCGACCATGGCAGTAATTGGCATTTCTACATCATATCTTTTAGCAAGTTGCATTGCAGCAGGTAAAGCGTTTAAACCTTCAACGACCATACCAACTTCTTTTGTAGCGTCATCAACATTGTAACCTTGTCCAATTAATGTTCCACATTTAAAGTTACGACTATGCACGCTTGTTGCTGTGACAATCAAATCACCAATTCCGGCAAGACCATGGAATGTTTGTTCAAGGCATCCCATTGTTGTTCCTAAACGTGTCATTTCAGAAAGACCACGCGTAATAAGGGCAGCACGAGTGTTATCACCATAATTTAACCCATGGGAAATACCTGCTGCTAAAGCAATGATATTTTTTAAAGCACCACATAATTCAACCCCGCGGACATCAATGTTTGTATAAACACGCATGCATGTATCTTGGAAAAGATTTTGTACTTTTTCAGCAACTTCTAAATCATCACAAGCTGAAACAATGGTTGAAGGCATATCTCTTACAACTTCTTCAGCATGGGTTGGACCTGATAGAGCTACGATTTTTGCTTGATTTCCTAAAACATCTCGAATAATTTCAGACATTGTATAAAGACTATCTTTTTCAACCCCTTTAGCAAGATCGATTAAGATTTGCTCTTTAATATAATCTTTAGCTGTTTCCATTGTACTTCTCATAAAAATGGAAGGAACAGCAACCACTAAATACTCGCTATTACATACTTCTTTAATATCTGTTGTAAATTCCATATCATCAGGAATTTCTAATTCAGGTAATTTTGGATGTGTTCTGTTTTTTTGAATATATTCAATTTCTTGAGGTAAAGCCGACCAAACCATCACTGAATGATGACGATTGCATAACACTCTTGCGACAGCCATCCCCCATGTACCTGCGCCTAAAACACCAACTTTATACATGATAAATAACCTCCTATTTTTTGATGTATTTCATTTTTTCATTTTTTATAAAAACCCAATGATCATCATTTGAATCATCTTCACTAAAATGATAATCATCGATCACAATTTCTTTTATTTGTTCAATATCTTCAATATGATGTTCAATCAAATAATTGAGTATCATTCCTCTTGCTTTTTTTAAATACACGGCATTTCGTTTAAAAGTATGCCCATTTCTTATCACAAAATCAAGTTGAATGATTGGAAGATCAAACATTTTTTCATATTCTTTCGTACTTAAAGAAAGAATAACATCTTCATTTTTTAAATAATCATTTAGTTCTTTATACCAATATTGATATAAATTTATTTCATTTAATTTATGTTTCATTTCTAAACGATGGTAATTTACAGCATCATTATAACGTAAAATTCCATAAAGTGGAGAATTAATTAGTAAATGCTTATCTAAATAATCCCATTCTTCTTTTTGATAATTCTTTAAATCAAGCTGTTTAAAAACAACGCCATTAAATAAATTTATGGCTGCAAAAGTTTCCTCATTATGAAAATAATCATAAATTAATGAAGATTGTTTAAAAGAAATCTTCATCAAATCATGAATTTGATTAATATCTAATTCTTTTAATTGTTTTCTTAAAGATTCTGCTTTATTAAAAAACAATGGTGTTTGTTTTTCAATAGGAAAATGCTTTTCTTTTAAACTTTTTGCATCAGCAATTATAATTTTCATAGACTTCACCACATCCATTATATATTAAAATAAAAAATTATGATATACTACATTCGGTGATAAAGATGAATACAACAATTATAGATAAGATATTAATTCATATGCTCGATATGGAACATAGTCAAATTATTTACTCTGATCAATTTATTGATTTAATAGAGGGAACAACTGAATATTATGATAAAAAAATAGAAAAATGTTTAACGAATACAACCATTAAAGAACTCGTTGTAGGAAGTGAACATCATTTATTACAAGCAGCTAGAAATATGATCATTGATGATGAACAATTTATTGTTGAATCTAAAAAGATTGCTCAAGATCTATTTGCTGTCAGCAAATATGTAGAAGAAATGCCTAATAGTAATTTAATGTTTGTTGAATGTAAAGTAGATGGAGAAAAGATGATTCTCATCATGAAATTAAATTATAAAGTGACACCTATTTCTATTGTGGAAGAAGTAGATGGTAAAAGATTTATTAAATTTGTTAATAGACAAAGTCTTCCACCTAAAACTTCAGCTGTTGAAGAAGCAATTATTATCAATGTTGATAAAAACACAGTTTCTTTAATTGAAAAAAGATTTCAAATAGATGGAAAACCAGGCTATTATCTTAATGAACAATATATTAAAGGTGAACCTAAATTAACAGATAAACAAAAAATGAGTATTGTTAATAAAGTCGTTAAAAAAGTCGATAGTGAATATAATGTTTTTGAAGGTGATCCTACAGCTATGGTCAAAAAAGAAATGATTGATTTAGTAATGGAACATTTACCATTAAAACCAATGGAAATTGCGAAGAAGGTCATGGGTGATGATTATAACGCACAAGAAGAAGTTGAAACGATTATGAGAGATCTAGGAATTGAAGAAGATGATGAAATTGTTAATGTCCCACTTTCATTAGATCGTATGTCAAGATGTAAATTGGTTTTAGATGATGATCGTATTATTGAATTAAATGTTGAAGATTATTTAAATCATGAAAATATTACAACCGAAACAGATATGTCAGGATATTCAACAATTACTTTAAATAATATTAAGGATATTAAGATTAAATAAAGACAATAAGTTTTCTTTATGATAGAATAAACAGGCATATAATGAAAGGAAATAGATAAATGAGTAAAGTAATTAAATTAGGTAACTATAAAGGAATTGAATTTAAAGTAGAAAAAGTACCTGTATCTAATGAAGAAGTTGAACAACAAATTCAAATGATTTTAGCTCAATCAAGTCAAACAGAAGAAAAAGATGGAGATACTGTTGAAAACGGTGATATCGCTACAATCGATTTTGTTGGTTTAAAAGATGATGTTGCTTTTGAAGGTGGAACAGGAAATGATTATGATTTAGAAATTGGTTCAGGATCATTTATTCCAGGGTTTGAAGAACAAATGATTGGTATGAAAGTTAATGAAACAAGAGATTTAAACTTAACTTTCCCAGAAAATTATCAAGCCGAAGATTTAGCTGGACAAGATGTTGTTTTCAAAGTAACAGTTAAAAAATTATCTGTAAAAAAAGAAGCTGAATTAAATGATGATTTTGTTGAAGGTTTAGGTGTACCTGAAATTAAAACAGTTGAAGATTTAAAAGCTTATATTAATGAAGGTTTACAACAACAACATGATCAACAATATGAAGCACAAAAAGAAAATACAATTTTTGATGCTTTCATGGCAGATAGTGAAGTTGAATTAGATGATGATGCAATTGATGAGGCATTAGATAGACAAATGTCTTATATGGCGAATCAAATGATGGCTCAAGGAATTCAATTAGATCAATACTTACAAATGACAGGTATGGATGAAGAAAAATTAAGAGAACAAATGAAACCATCTGCTACTCAACAAGCTAAATTAGAAGCTTTAATTGATGAAATTATTGCTGTTGAAAATATTGTTGTTACAGAAGAAGTTTTAGATGAACAATTAAATATGGTTGGACAAGCTAATCAAATGACTAAAGAACAAGTATTAGAAAAAATTGATTTAGAAGGATTCAAAAGAGATTTATCTCGTATGCAAGCAAGCCGTATTATTGTAAATAATGCAGTTGAAAAATAATGAAAATTCCACGATATAGTGGAGTTTTTTATTATACTGTATAAAAATAATTTTTTCATTGATATTTAGTTTGGTTAATGCAAAATAGGTTGAGTAATTAAAGAAAAAGGGTAAAAATATCTATCTGTATTAAGGAGTTTCATTTTTTATGAAAATCATTGTTTTGGGAGCCGGTAAAGTCGGAAAAACACTTATTAAACATATGTCAAATGAAGATCATGATATTATTGTTGTTGATCAAAATGCAACTAAAGTAGAATAAGTTGTAAACCAATATGATGTTATAGGTGTTGTAGGTAATGGTAGTTCATAGGATATATTAATGGAAGCAGGAGCAGAAGATGCTAACCTTATTATTTGTGTAACTACTTCAGATGAATTAAATATTTTAGCAGGATTAATGGCTAAAAAAATGGGAACAAGACACACTATTGCACGTGTTAGAAATCCTGATTATTCATCACAACGTGATTTTATGAGAAATCAATTAGGTTTTTCAATGATCGTTAATCCTGAACTTGAAGCAGCAAGTGAAATTTGTCGTGTTTTATCTTTTCCTTCAGCTGTTAAAGTGGATACTTTTTCAAGAGGAAAAGTTGAGCTTGCTGAATTCTTTGTGGAAAATCATAGTCGTTTAAATGGAGTTGAATTAAATCAATTACAAGTGCTTTTTCAGCTGTAGCAACGTGTTTAAATAACGTTGGTCCAGGAATGAATGTTGTTGGTCCAGTAGGAAATTTCTCATCATTATCGGATGTATCAAAATTTGTTTTATCTTTTGATATGTTAGCAGGACGACTTGAAATATTCCCAATGTTATTATTATTTGCTCCATCTCAATGGAGAAAATAGACTACTTAGAAGTCCCTAGTGGACTTCTTTTAAAATATTAAAAATTATTTATTAGGAGATCTCGAAAGAGGTCTTTTTGCATTTCACACCCTAAAAACGACATTTCGCGACAAATGAAAAAATAAAGTATCATAAATAGTAAAATATGAATAGACAAGGGAGGTTTTTTATTAACAAATAAATAAGTAGTTTTAAACATAATAATTTTTAATAAGGGGAGGAAAAGAAAGTTATGAAGATAAAAATTAAGAAAATAATAGCAAGCGTACTTACATTTATGATGGTCTTTACACAAGTGCCTGTAAATGTATTTGCGGCAGATACTAATATTTCAAGTGATGGAAGTACGTATTATACAAGTACACCAGGAACATATAATTTACCTGGAGGTACGTATTATACTAAGAAATATTCTACATGGGAAAATGCAGGTACAAAAGTTTGTGTACAATATAATAGCTCTAAAATAGGAACGATAGCTTTAAATATATTAGGCGATGTTATTAATAATCCTGAAAAAAATGGAAGGTTCGATTTTATTAGGGCTGACAGGAATACTGATGTAACTATTAATATGAATGGTCATACATTTACTTATAGTGGAAATGATGTTTACAGTCTATGCGGATTTGTTGAAAATTCAGGAACAATGACAATCAATGGTAGTGGTGGAACGATTGTATCTGATAAAGTTGGACTTAACTCTATAGAGGGAGTTTTGAATGTTAATGATGCCACAATTAAAGCAAATCGTATTGGTATTTACAATAAAGGGACAGAACTTAAAGAGGCAGTACTTAAACTTAAAAATGTCACGTTTGAAAATTGTGGAACAGATGTTCAACTTGGTAGTAATGGTACCATTGATCTTTCAGAATATAATGGAAATGCTATTACAATTGATATTGATTATAACATAAATGATGGAAAAAAACACAGAATATCTCCAAGAGGAGTAAGTAGAGATGATTTGAATAAAATAAAATTTGTAAGAAATAGTGATAAATTATACAGAGTTGATCTTAGATATGACGAAGAAGGTCAATATATTTATTTAGCAAAACATGTTCACAAATGGAACTATGTACTTGATAACAGCGATGAAAGTGGAAAAACAATAAAAGGTTATTGTAGTGAAGAAGATAGAAAGAGTGAATGTGATTATCAGGATCCAGATACTACAACAGCGAAAATAGTATTAAAAACAAAAGATGGAGGGTATAAGAAAGGAGACAATGCTTGGGTTGAAAATGCCGCTGGTAATAATACCTCTAGTTTTCCAATATCAGGAGATTCATACCAATTAACATATTATCAAAATGGACAACAATTATCACAAAGACCAACAGAACCAGGAGATTATTCAGTAACTCTAACAATGAATCAAGTTTCAGTTTTTGGAGAATTCACAATTACGAAAGCAGAATATTATACAAATAAAATATATTTCAAAGATAAGAACTGGAAAGAACAAGATAATTGTGAATATACTTATCAAGGATATCAATCAGAATTTGGTCCATATGTAAAAGTCAATGATGGGTATGGTCATCTTATGGATCCAAATTATGTAGATTCAAATGCAGTTGTTTCTTATGAATACAAGAAATGTGATGATGACGACAGTACATATAAACCAATAAGTTCAGATAAGCTATTAGCTGAGTTAAATAGTCTAAAACCTGGTACTTATTTTATTAGAGGAGTAGTTTCTGAAACAAATCATTATTTGCGTTTAACAACAAAATCACTTAAATTTACTGTATTAAAAGCAAAACCTACTCCACCTAGCATTGTTAAATACACATGGGAATATGGAGAACAACCAGAACTTGTCCCTGAAAGTATGTTAGATAATTGTCAATATTCATATAAATATTATGATCGTGATACAAATGTTAAGGTCAATAAAGAATATCCAGACGTAGGAAAATATTATTTAAGTATATATAATTCGGGATCTGATCTTTATAAGTCTGGATCGTCTCCTCAAAAATTTATTACTATTACCCAAAGAACAGCAACTTTATCATGGAAACTAGATGGAACAAATACACTTGAAATTCCATATGATGGTAAACCACATGTTCCAACAGCAACTGTTACTAATACAGTTGGAGATGACAAATGTAACGTGACTGTTTCTGGTGAACAAACTGAAGTAGGTACATATACTGCAACTGCAACTGAATTGAGTGATTCAAATTATAAATTACCTGTACAAAATACAGTTACATTCGAAATTGTCAAAGCCCAAAGAGAAGCACCAACATCTGTAACAGCCACAGGAACAACATATAAAGGTGGAACAGATGGTAAATTAAATAATGTTGATTCATCAATGGAATATAGAAAAGATGGTGAAAATGAATGGCGTAGTATTACTGGAGATACTGTAGAAGGATTATCTACTGGTAAGTATTATGTAAGATATAAAGATAGTAATAATTATTATGCATCATCTGAAAAAGAAGTATATGTAGCCAATGGACAAGAAATCAAAGTAAAAGTTCCAGCTAGTCAAGTTGGATATACTTTAAGTGTTAGTAATACAGTTGTTGATTATAATGAATCAAGTACTCTTACATTTACCTTGAATAAAGGCTATTCAAAAACAAAAAATTTCGCTGTTAAGGTCAATGGCGAAACAGTTCAATTAGATAACAATAATCAATATACAATAAATAATATTCAAAAAAATACAAATATTACAGTTGAAGGAGTAGCTGATATAACAGCACCTGATACAGAAATAAAGGTATCCAATAAAACATGGAAAAGTATTTTAAATAAAATTACATTCGGTTTATTCTTTAAAGAAACACAAAAAGCAGAAATTACAGCTACAGATGAAGGTAGTGGAGTTAATAAATACTATTATTATGTTGATAAATCAGGTAGTGAAGAATCACTAACAGAGAAGCAATTACAAGCAGTAGATTGGAAAGAAGGAACATCTGTTACATTTAGTGAAGATAGTAATTATGTTATTTATGCCAAGGTAACAGATAAAGCAGGAAATATTAAATATGTTTCAACAGATGGTATCGTAATTGATACGATTGCACCACAAGTATCAGGTGTAGAAAACAATCAAACATATACGAAAACACAAACATTTACAGTAACTGATAATAATTTAGATACAGTAAAAGTAGATGGACAAACAGTTGAACCTACTAATGGTAGTTATACATTAGTTCCCAAAAAAGGAACATATACAATCGAAGTAACAGATAAATCAGGAAATAAAACAACATTAAATAATATTACAGTTAACTGGAAAAAAGTAAAAAAACCAACAGTAGAAAGCAAAGTATATACAGGACAAACATTAACTGCAAATATTTCAGAAAATGGTTTATACACAGTTAAAGAAAATAATGGTGGTATTGATGTAAATGAATATGATGTTCAATTGACTTTAAAAGATCCTACAAATTATAGATGGGAAGACGGTACTATTGATACAACAGTAAAATTCAATATTACCCAAGCAACACCAGTTGTTACGAAACCAACAACAAAAACACTAACATATAATGGAAGTGAACAAGAATTAGTAAATGCAGCATCTACTAATGGAGGAACAGTAAAATATTCTTTAGACAATAAAAACTGGTCAACATCAATTCCAACAGGGAAAGCTGCCAAAGGATATACAGTTTACTACAAAGTAGAAGGAAATAAAAACTTTAAAGGTGTAGATGTACAAGAAATCACAAATAAAATCAATCCTAGAACAATTGATTTAAACTGGAATAAAGAATTAACTTACAACGGTAAAGAACAATTACCAACAGCTACAGTTAATAACTTAGCAGATGGTGATAAATGTGAAATTACTGTTGATGGAAATCAACACAAAAATGCAGGCACTTATGAAGCTACAGCTACAAAAGTAAGTAATCAAAATTATAAGTTACCTGAAGATGTCACAACAAGTTATACAATTAAACCAAAAGATATAACTGTTACAATAACACCTAATGGTGGTACTTATGGTGAAAAAATTACAGGTGCTACAGCTAAGTTAAATGATGTAGAAAATGGCGATCATCCAGAAGTAATATTAACTTACACAGGAACAGGGTATGATGGAACAGAAGTTAATGGAACAAAAGTTCCTAGTCATGCAGGTAAATATACTGTTACAGCAAGTATCAATGACAAAAACTATAATTTAACTGGTACAAATACAGCTGAATTTGTAGTAAAGGGTGCAGATGCTGGATTAGAAGTAAAAGAAGTGAATGATAAAAAATATGGTGATCAAGGATTTAAATTAGAAGTATCTCATAAAGGTAATGGAAAATTATCTTATTCAAGTAGTAATGAGGATGTAGCTACAGTAGATGATCAAGGTAATGTAACAATTCATAATGCTGGTACAACAAAATTAAAAGTTACATTAGGAGTTGATCATAACTATGATAGTGATAGTAAAGAAGTAACATTAACTGTTAATAAAATCAATCATGAATTAACAGTTGATCAAAAAGATGTTGAAAAGACTTATGGTGATGAAGCATTTACAATTCATGCTCAAAGTAAAGATAATGAATCAGCTATTGAATATGCAAGTAGCGATGAAAAAGTAGCTACAGTAGATAGTGAAGGTAATGTAGTTATCAAAGGCGCAGGTAAAGTCATCATTACAGTAAGTCAAAAAGAAAGTAAGAATTATAAAAAAATATCTAAAGAAATAAATCTTACTGTTAAAGCTAAAAAGATTACAGTTACTGTAAATGATGCATCAAAGACATATGGAGATGAAGACTCTGAATTTACATATGTAAATGATAAACTTATTGGTAATGATAAATTAACAGGAATTATTCTTACAAGAGAAGAAGGAGAAGATGTAGGAACATATAAGATAAAAGTAAGTCAAAAAGAAGGATCAAATCCAAATTATGATATTACTTTTAAAGATGGAACATATACAATTAATCCATTATCGATTGATAAAGGAACAGTTGTATTAGGAAATGTCTTAAAATATACAGGAGAAAAACAAACACAAGAAGTAGAACAAGTTTTAGTCAATGGAAAAGTATTAAATAAAGAAGATTATGAAGTATTAGATAATCAAGCAACGAAAGAAGGAAAACATGTTCTAACAATCAAAGCTAAAGGAAATAACCATACAGGATCCTTTGAATATAGCTATGCAATCTTACCAAAAGAAAATGACAAGATAGGAACAGGATCATTTACTGTTAAAACAACAGGAGATGTAGAAATAAGTAGAGATGAAGTTATAGATCTCCTTATTGAAAATAAAAAAATAACAGCAAATGAATTAAGTGAAGTAGCAGAAGGTAAGAAAATAGAAATCGTATTAGAAGTAAAAGAAGCACAAACAAATGAACTTATTGAAACAAATACAAAAGGATATAAAGTAGGAAAATACTTAAATATTACTTTAAATAAAATAGTTAATGGAACAAATGAAAGTATACATGAACTTTCAAAAGTCATGAAAGTAACAATCAAAGTTCCAGAAGAACTAATCAATAAAGATAGTAAAACTAAAAGAGAATACTATATCGCAAGAAGTCATAATGGAAAAGTAGATATCTTAGAAACAAAATATGATGAAAAGACAAACAGCTTAACATTTGAAACAGATAAGTTCAGTGACTATGCAATTATCTATAAAGATAAAAAAGAATTAAAAACAACGGTAACTACTTCAATAAATAAATCAAATACAAAACAAACAACGAAAGCTAAAACGGGAGATAATGCAAATATTATAGGATTAATGATGCTACTAGTAAGCAGTATGTTTGTGATGGTATTTGTAAGAAAAAAAGAAAATTAATAGAGAAATAGAAAAAGTCTTTAAGTTGATGCTTAAAGGCTTTTTCGCTGTTTTCAATTTTAAATACCTAACGACACTATTCAAAACTGAACGACCTTTCTTAACAAATACCAAGTATACTAAAATATTTATATGCTACTAATTTAAATTTTAAATCTAATGATAAATTTAATAGTCAAATATTAGTAAAATATAGAGAGGAAATAATCTACTGTTTTTGTTACTTTTTTTGTAACAAGATGTTTTATTAAATAGATTGTTTTTTTTATTAAAGAGTCTATAATTGTATACAACATGAATGGAGGATTGCCTATGCTAGTAGATGGACATATGCATTTAGAAAACGGACCACTTACTAAAGAATATGTAATGGAATTTATTAATGAAGCTTATAAACAAGGATTTGATCGTATTCAAATTTTAGATCATACACATCGTTTTAAAGAATTTGAAGTTATTTATCAAGATGTTAAAGAAGCCAGTGATCAACAAAGAGAATGGCTTGCTAATAAGAAAATGAAATTTAAAGATACACTTTCTAGTTATGTGCGTTTAATTAATGAGGTAAAAGCGGAAGAACTTCCAATAGAAGTTTTATTTGGATTAGAAGTATGTTATGTTCCTGAATATAAAGAAGAAATAAGACGTATTTTAGAACCCTATCAATTTGATTTTTTAGTAGGAGCTATTCATTCTATTGATGGACTTTTATATGATATGCCTTGGTCTAAAGAACTACTTTGGGAAAAATATAATGTAGATGATATTTATCATCGTTATTATGAATTGATTTTTGATTTAGTTAAAAGCGATTTATTTACGCAATTAGCTCATCCTGATACAATTAAAATGTTTGGTTATTATCCAACTTATGATTTAAAACCAACTTATCATGAACTTGCTGAATTATTAGTAGAACATCATGTTAAAGGGGAATGTAATACAGGGTGTTATTATCGTTATCATCATCCTGATAAAGGTTTGTCTAAAGAATTGTTGGATATTTTTAAAGAACATCATGTGGATATTATTACAGCGAGTGATGCACATAAACCAGCAGATGTAGGAACTTGCATCAAAGATATTTATAAGTTATGTCAGTATGATTAAGTTGTTCTTGATTGAACAACTTTTTTGCTTTATGATAGACAAAAAAAGAAAGGTTGTTAGAAATGAGAATTACAGAATTATTAGATATAAATTCGATAGATTTAAATCCACAAGTTTCTAATAAAGAAGAAGCAATCAATCATCTGGTTGATTTATTAGATCAAAGTGGAAAATTAAATGATAAAGAAATTTATAAAGAAAGTGTTTTAAATAGAGAAGCGCAAAGTACAACAGGAATTGGTGATGGTGTTGCTATTCCTCATGGACAAAGTGAAGGTGTGAAAACAGCAGGATTATCTGCAATGGTTGTTAAAGAAGGATTAGATTTTAAATCTCTTGATGGACAACCTACTTATTTATTTTTTATGATTGGTGCTCCTAAAGATTCGGGAGGTGCTCATTTACAAGCTCTTGCACAGTTATCTACTTTATTAATGGAAGAAGATTTTAGAAATGCTTTAATTAATGCATCTTCTAAAGAAGAATTTTTACAATTAATAGATGCTAAGGAAAATAAAAAAGAAGAAGTGAAAGAAATTGTTCATCCTGCTGTTTTAGCAGTAACTGCGTGTCCTACAGGAATTGCTCATACTTTTATGGCGGCTAAAGCTTTAGAACAAGCGGGAGAAAAATTAAATATTTCTATTAAAGTAGAAACTAATGGGCAAGAAGGGGTTAAAAATCAATTAACACAAGATGATATTGATCATTGTACTTGTATTATAGTAGCTGCTGATAAAAAAGTAGAAATGCAAAGATTTGAAGCGAAAAAAGTAATTCAAGTTCCTGTAAGAGATGGGATTTCGAAAGCTGAAGAGCTTGTTCAAAAAGCAAATAATGGCGATGGTGAAATATATCATCATGATACTAAAAAAGAAAAACAAAATATCATACGTTTATTTTACAAACATTTAATGAATGGTATTTCACATGCTTTACCATTCCTTGTTGCAAGTGGAGTTCTATATGGTATTTTATATCTTGTTAAAGATCAGGTATTATCAAATCAATCATTGACACTTATAAATTATGTTCAACAATTAATAACAATCATGATTATTCCAATTGTATCAGCCTATATTGCTGATAGTATTGCAGATCGACCTGCAATGGTTTCAGGTTTTGCTGGTGGATTAATTGTTTGTCAAGGAATTTCAATGTCATCAATTTCTGCTAATTCAACTTCTTTGCTTGCAGGAATTGTTGCTGGTTTTTTAGCAGGATTTGTTTCATTGATTTTAAAGAAATTATTTTCTTATTTACCACAATGTTTAAAAGGAATAGAAGCATCATTATTCCATCCTGTTTTATCAACTGTTATTGTTTTATTTGTGATGATTTATTTAAATGGTTATTTGTATATAGCACATAGCTATATTTTACAATATGTTTCACTTGTTGAATCTCAAATGTCAACAAAAATCTTATTTGGATTTGTTTTAGGAATGATGATGGCTATTGATAATGGTGGTCCTATTAATAAAACAGCCTATGTTTTTGGAATAGGAATGCTTATAAGTTATGATTATTATCCAATGGCTGCAGTCATGGCTGGAGGAATGATTCCACCATTTATAATTGCTTTAACAGCAACATTATCTAAAAATAGATTTTCTAATCGAAAAGATGCATTAATGAATTATATTAATGGTATATCTTTTATATCTGAAGGAGCTATTCCATTTATTCAACAAGAATCAACTGTCATTTTACCAGCATGTTGTTTAGCAGCAGGTCTTGCAGGAGCATTATCAATGTATTTTGAATGTTCAATTACTTCTCCTCATGGAGGATTATTCTTAATATGGATGGTCAATAATCCATTATATTATTTAGCGTTAATTGTTTTATCAACAGTTGTAGGAACATTGTTATTATTTATTTTTACAAAATTAAAAAATAACGTAAAATAGTATGCAAGTTAATATGAAATTTTTAAGAAGTCATTGTGACTTCTTTTTTTGGACAATCCGTCCAATGAATTAAAAGAAAAGAAAGTATATAATAATAACAGAAAAGAAATATTTGTGAATTAAATTTGAGATAAAACTGAGACAAATATGAAACAAATTTGAGACGAAATAGAGAAGGACATAGGCTACAATTTATTTGTAACAAATCTAGATAAGTTACCTCAAATCAAAAAGAAAGCAGGTAATAATAATTGATACTAACAAATAAATTAACACCCGATAGTGCCTGTCGTTCCTTCTTCAATAATGATATTTACTTTCTTAATACATTTTGAAAATGATAGTGCTGTAATAATCAATGATACAAAGAGTGCAGAAGATAAAAAAAGAAGAAGAGATATCATCGTTAGAGGTGATATCCATGGTGTTTATTGTTTTTTTGGAGTTGAACATCAAAGTACGATCAATCAAGAAATGGTGATTCGATGTGGAATCTATGAAATGACGGAGTATTTAAAACAGATAAAAAATGGAATGCCCCTTTAAAACTAAGTGATTATTTTGATATACCAGAAGAGTTAAAAGAATATGTTAATGATTGGAAAATCAAAGTTGTCGATGTCAAAGAAATAGATACCAGTAAGATCAAGGATGAACAAACAAGAAGCCATCCAAGAGATGTATAAAGGAAACTATGAAGGATTACACCGAAGAATAAAGATGAATAGAGATAACTTTATTTATGCAGCCATCATTACAGGAAGTTTAGATTTAATTAGAGACTTACCAGAAGGAGATGAAATCGATATGTGTGAAGGAATGGAAAGAAGGCGAAAAACGAGAAAAGAAAACTGTATTATCATTATTGAAAGTAAAATTAGGAAATGTATCAAATCAACTCGAACAAGCAATACAAAATAGTTCAATTGAAAAACTTAATACATTAACACTTTCAATTTTTGATATCACAAACGAAGATGACGTTTTAAAAATCATCCATTAAAAAGAGCCTGTTTGAATTAATTATTTCAAACAGGTTCTTTTGTATAAACAAATTATTTTTTATTTAATAACATTACACCTTGTGGTGGGTTTTCATTGATAGCACCTACAATTGGATGAGGGACATACCTTTCTTCAAGGTAAGCAAGATCTTCGTTTGTAAGTTTGATATTTAAGGCATCAACGGCATCATCAATATAAGACATTTTGGTTGCTCCAATAATTGGGGAAGAAATACCTTTAGCCCATTGCCAAGCAAGAGCGATTTGTGACATTTTACAATGATATTTTTTAGAGAGTTCATCCACTCTTTTAACGATTTCCATATCTTGTTTTTCCATTTGATCATATTTGCCATGTACTACACGGTCAGTTTGCCCTCTTAATGTTTGAGATTCCCACGTATTTCTAGCAAGATGTCCTCCAGCTAAAGGACTATAAGGCATTAAAGAAACATTCATTTGTTTACAAATAGGAATCAATTCTTTTTCATCTTCACGATAAAGTAAATTATAATGATTTTCCATTGTAGAAAATGGTGTCCATTGATTGTCTCTAGCAACAATTTGCATATTATGGAATTGATAACCATACATTGCTGATGCACCAATAGCACGTACTTTACCGCATTTAACAAGCTCATGTAAAGCTTCCATTGTTTCTTCTATTGGTGTGTCATAGTCAAAACGATGAATAATATATAAGTCTAAATAATCAGTTCCTAAACGTTTTAAAGTACCATCGATTTCTCTAAAAATTGCTTCTTTAGAAAGTCTGCCTTCATTAAAATAAACTTTGGATGCAATTATAACATCTTCTCTTTTAACTCCTAAGTTTTTAAAAGCTTTTCCTAAATATTCTTCACTTGTTCCTTTAGAATAATTATTAGATGTATCAAAAAAGTTAATTCCTAGATCAAGAGCATGTTTGACCATTTCTTCTGTTTGTTTTTCATCTAAAGTCCAATCATGTAATGTTCCAGCTTTACCAAAGCTCATACATCCTAAACATACTTTAGAAACTTTAATATCAGTATTTCCTAATGTAGTATATTCCATTTCTATCACCTCTATCTTTATTATAAAAAGAATAAATGATTTGTCTAATACTTCAAAGCTATTATCTATGATGCTTAAAAACTATATGAATTATTTTCTATATTAGAAATGAAAAATAGAGTAGTTTATGATAAAATATATTTTCAAGGAAGGGTGAAAATTATGATTTTTACATATGAACAAATTTCAAAACTTAATGATACAGAATTAATTGTTTATAATTATATTATAAAAAATATAAATCAAGTTCTTAAAATGAATATAAGAGAACTTGCCAGTGAAAGTCATGTATCAACAGCAACGATTACTCGTTTCTGCCATAAACTAGATTGCGATGGTTTTGTTGAATTTAAAATAGAGTTAAAAAGGTTTAATGAAGTCAATAAAATGCCAGAAATTGATGACGAAATCACAATGTTGAATCAATTTTTTGAATACTCTAAAGGAAAAGAATTTCATGATAATATTGAACAAGCTGTAAATTATATTGTTGATAGTAATTTTATTGTTTGTCTTGGAATTGGTCAAAGTGGTATTATGGCTAAATATGCTGCAAGATTTTTTTCTAATATGGGCTATTATAGCCAATATATTGATGATCCTTTTTATCCTGCACCTACTGATCGTTTTGAAAAATGTTTATTAGTAGCTTTTTCAAATAGTGGAGAAACAAAAGAAGTTATTGATCAGTTAAGACTTTATCGAGGGGTACAATCAAGAATTATTTCAATTGTAAATGATACAAATAGTACGATTGGCAGAATGTCAGATTTAACAATTCCATATTTTATTAAAAAATTGATTTTACCAAATACAAAGAATATTTCTTCACAGGTTCCAGTCGTTTACATTATTGAACGTATTGGAAGAAAACTTCAAGCAATAAAAAATAAAGAAATAGAATAATTCTAAAAAGTGCTCATAATGAGCACTTTTTTTATTTATGACGAAAAGTAAGTTTTGTGACAAAGAATGTAACCTGTTACACAATTACTGAAAGCGTTATCTATTTTAAGACTCTTATGCTATTTTATTTTGTGTGATAGAAATGCATTCATTTAAAGTGCATGACTATAGAAAGCATGGCCAACTTTCTATAGATATCACAAAATGAATGTATTAAGAAGGGAGAAAAATATGAAACGGATAAAGAAATTGCTTGCTTCTATACTTACACTCGCAATGACGTTTTCAGTAATGGGTGTTGCTTCTGTAGAAGCAGTGAAAGATGTATTTACGTTCAAAGAAGAAAACACATATGCATTGATTTCAAATACAAATAATAAAGCAATTTATATTCATAATATAAATTGGGGAAATAATGATACTAAAGCAGATGGAGATTATTCAAAATCTGGAAAAGTTTTATCAAATTCACTTTTAAAAATTACTCCATTAGAAGATCAAAGTGGAGCAGATGCTTCTAAAGGTGAGGTAAAAGTAAAAATTGGATATGAAGTAGATGGAAAATATTATCCTATTCGTTCTGAAGGTAATGATTTTATTTTTGCTGATCCAAATCAAAGAGATAAAAATGATGATGATTTAAAACAATGTTCTTATATTATTACAAAAACAGGTGATAGTATTGGTACGATTAGAGATATGACAAGAGGTTATTATTTAACTGTTAATGATCAAGGTGAAATTCGTAAATTAGGAGATGATGTAAGTCAAGCTACTGAATTTACAATTGTTGAAAATCCAGCAATCATTGATAATACAACTTATATTGAAAGTGTTTCAACAGGTAAATTAGTCACATTTAAAGATCAAAGTGATGAAGATTATGCACCAATTTATGTAACAGGTGACAAAGAAAATATTACAGATGCTGAAAAATTTAATGTGAGCTTTGGGACAAATGGAGATGGTATTAAAGATGTTGTTGCTTTTCAATCAGTAAGTAAACCTGGATATCAAATTGCATCAGCTAAATGGGTTGATGGTGCCACACCAGCCGTTGGTTCTATTGGTAAAAATGGTGGTTGGGAATCTATCGCTATTGAACCTCTTGGTAATGGACAATTTGCTTTAAGAGATGCCGCTAAGGGAACTTATGTCAAAGTTAATGATGATAATATCTTAGAAGCAGGATGTGAAGCAACAGAAGAAATTCCTGATAATGAAAGATTCATCATTCATACAAGTCAAGAATTAAGTGAAGTAACTGATTTATCTTATGATAAAAGTTCTAGAACACAAACAACAATTGATTTAAAATGGACAAAACCTATCAATTTATATACTGATATTGAAGTTTATGCAAAAGCTTCTAACGAAGAAGTATTTAAAAAAGTTGCGTCTATTACAAATACAGATCATTATACTGTAGAAAATTTAAAAGCTGGTACTAAATATGAATTCTATTTAAAATTCATTAGTGGTAATGGAAACTTAGAGTTAGTAGATAATCCAATTTATGAAACAGATACAATTACTGCACCAACACGAATTGGTGAAAAACCTGAAACTGTTTCAGGATTAAAATTAAAACAATCTGATAATGAATTTACAGTTGAATTCAATAAAGCTAAAAATGCGACTCATTATCGTATCTTAGGTGCAACAAGCATGTTTGGTGATTATAAAGAAGTTGCTGTTGTTAAAACAAACTCTGCAAAAGTAAAAGCAGTAGATGAAAAAAATAAATACAATAACTACTATAAAGTAGTTGCTTTAAACAATGGAAACTTTGGAGATGAAGACTTTAAAAATGCTGATGAAGCAGATGAATCTGAATATGTTTCATTAGAAACAGAAACATTTGGTAGAAATACATTTATTTTCTCACCAGATGATGATACTCAAAAAATTGATGAATTGTTAAAGAACTTATTTGATCAACAAAATGACTATACAAATGATGCCCAATTTAAAGGAAAACAATACCAAGTTTACTTTAAAAAAGGAGATTATACAGATACATCATGTATGTATTTAGGTTTCTATACAACATTGAGTGGTTTAGGAAAATTACCAACAGATGTTAAATTAAATAATATTGCTATTCCTGCTTATCTACCTGCAGGTGCTTTAGGTGGAAATGGTGATAATGCTACTTGTAACTTCTGGAGATCAGCTGAAAATATTTCAGTTTATAACACTGGAAATGAACAAGGAAAAGCAGGATATGGTTCTTATCGTCCAGATCAATTAAATTGGGCAGTTGCTCAAGCAGCACCACTTAGAAGAATTTATTCAGAAAGACCAATTGCATATGATTGGAACTATGGATGGGCAAGTGGTGGATATGTTGCTGATTCATGGATCAATGCTTCATTTAATGATAATGGAAATCAATTAAGTGCTGGTACATTCTCTGGACAACAATTCTATACAAGAAATAGTAAACTAGCAGGTAATGCTTATGGAACAACATTAAATAACTTCTTCCAAGGTGTTGAAGCAAGTAATTTACCACAAGCTGATGGTACAACTGGTGAAGAATTATTAAGTAAACAAGGTGCTTCAAACTGGAATATTCCAGCCAGTGATGGAGGACAACAAGTCTTCACAAATATTGAAAAAACAAAAGAATTAGCTGAAAAACCATTCTTATATTTAGATGACGATGGTGAATACAAAGTATTTGTTCCTGCAGTTCAAAAAAATACAAAAGGTATTAGTTGGGGTGATGGAAAAGATAACGATGGAATGGGTGCAGGTAAATCTATTTCATTAGATGAATTCTATATTGCTAAACCTACAGATAGTGCAAGTGATATTAATAAAGCTTTAGATGAAGGTAAAAATATTTACTTTACACCTGGAACATATCATGCAGAAGAAACTATTCATGTAACAAAAGCAAACACAATCTTATTAGGTAGTGGAATGACTTCTATTATTCCTGATAATGATGAAGCAGCTATGTTAGTTGATGATGTTGATGGTGTAAGAGTAGCAGGGTTAATTTTTGATGCAGGTAGTCATTCGAAATATTTATTAAAAGTTGGAAATAAAAAATCTGATAAAGATCATGGAAATAACCCAACTATTTTACAAGATTTATTCTTCCGTGTAGGTGGTACAACAGATACTTTAACAACAGCAGATGATGCTTTAGAAATTAATAGTAATGATGTTTTATGTGATCATTTCTGGATTTGGCGTGCAGACCATGGAACTGGTGTTGCTTGGGATGGTAATGTTTCAAATCATGGATTAACAGTTAATGGTGATAACGTAACATGTTATGCATTATTCAATGAACATTTCAATCAATATGATACTTTATGGAATGGTGAAAATGGTTCAACATATTTCTATCAAAATGAAAAATGTTATGATCCAATTTCACAAGAAACATGGATGTCTCATAATGGCTCAGTTAATGGATATGCAGCTTATAAAGTTGCTAATAATGTGAAAAAACATTATGCTGTTGGATTAGGAATTTATAATGTATTTATTTATACTGGTGGGACTTTAGGAGAAAATGGTCAACCAGGTACTTTAGGTGATGGTAAAACAGTTTCAATTCAAATGGATAATGCGATTGAAGTACCAAATAGTAAAGATGTTTTAATTGAAAATGCATGTCTTCAAACATTTGCTAATGAAGATGGTGCTTTACAAAAATTCAATCATATTATTAATGGTGTTGGCTCTGGTGTAAGCAGTGGTATTGGTGGAGAAGGATGGTCTAGAAAATTCTTATTAAGCTATCAAAATGGTACTGCTATTGTTGGAAAACAAAATACTAATGATCAAAAAGGTAAATATATTGGTGTTGATACAATTACAGATATCAAACAATTAGGAGATGATGATTTAGATTTAGATGCTTTAAAAGCTTTAGTTAAAAATAAAAAGGATGCTAATACTTATACAGATGATAGCTATCAAGCTTATGAAACTGTTTATAATGAAGCAGCAGAAGTTTTAACAACAGATGGATTAAAATATGCTACACAAAAAGATGTAGATCAAGCTGTTGAAAAATTACAAAAAGCGCAAGATGCATTAGTAGTAAAAGTAAGCAAAGACGAATTAAATAAACTTTATACAGATAAAAAAGATTTAAAAGAAACAGATTATACAGCAGATTCATGGAAAGCATTTAAAGATGCCTTAAAGAATGCACAAGATGTTTTACAAAATGAAGATGCAACTCAAGATGAAGTTGATCAAGCTTTAGCTTCATTACAAAATGCAGTTAATAGTTTAAAAACAGTTTCTGGAAATAATGATCAACCAAATCAAAAACCTAATGATCAAGGTCAAAGTACAAAACCAAGTACTGGAAAAGGTCATACAAATAAAACTTCATCAACAAAGAAACATTCTAAAGTAAAAACAGGTGATGATATGATTGTTGTACCTTATGCATTATTAGCGATGGCTGCAGCTGGTGGTTATATTGCCCTTCAAAGAAAGAATAAGGGAAATTAATAATGAAGGGATTTAAGAAATTAGGCGTTGCACTTTTAAGTGCAACCCTCCTCCTTTCACCTTGTATATCAACTGTAAAAGCTCAAGAAAATCCTTATGATACGTGGAAAACAACAGCGTTGCAATCGCCACAAAAAGGACAATTAGTAGCTGCAGGAGATATCAAGATTACATGGAATCCACTGAATGATTCTGTTAAACGATATGATCTTTACTTTGATGGAGAATTTATTAAAAGTGTTGATGCAAATACAACACAAACATCTATTTATACAACAAAAGTTTCAAGTCATACAGTAAGAGTTGTTGCTGTTTTAGAAAATGAGGATGAAATCAATGTAAGCGAACGTACATTCTATGTTTCTAAAAAAGGAATGGGCTTTTATGAAGAAGATGAAACAAATTCTTTAAGATATACACAAAATATGGGGGTTTCTTGGTATTATAACTGGTCAGAAGAAGCATATGATGATCAAGATAGTGCAAATAGTAATTTAGAATTTGTTCCAATGATATGGAATGATGTAGGAAATGTCAGTGAACGTTTAAAGAATATTAAAGATGAGGGGTATGATAAAGTTTTAAGTTTTAATGAACCAGATTATGACCAAGAGGCAAATATGTCTGTAGATTTAGCAGCTGATTATAATGATGTTTTTCATTCAAGTGGTTTAAGAGTGGGTTCTCCAGCAGTAAGTGAATCCGCCGTTAAAGAAAATGGTTGGTTTGAAAATTATTGGAATCAATTAAACACAAAAGATGATTTTATTGCGATTCATAATTATCCAGGATATATTGGCTTAGAAAATGCTGAAGATGGTTATACACCAAAAGTAGCAGCACAAAATTTCTTAAATTATATTACAGAAGTCTATGATCATTATCAAAAACCTATTTGGATTACTGAATTTGCAGTTGCTGCATGGGATTCTAATGAATATTGGCATCCATATGATGGAAATCAAAATGAGCATAATGAAGCTGTACAAGAATTTATGGATTATGTTATTAATGGTTTTGATGACATCCAAGGGTTAGATGAATTACCTTTTGTAGAAAGATATGCGTGGTTTAGTTTTGATGCCACACAGTTTCAAGCAGGTTCAAGTGCACTTTTTTATAATACAACAGATACAGATAATTTAAATCAACTAGGTACACTTACTGATTTAGGAAATATTTATCGTAATGATTGTGGTAATCCACAAGGGTATACACTTTTGCATTTAGATGGATCTATTGATGAAACACGAATTGTTGATGATTTGTATATTGAAGATGATTTAAAAAATCAACAACCTATAGAAAACAAAGATAATCAAATACAAACTATACAAAACACAAATACACAAAAAGAAAATAATACAGAAAGTATTGCTACAGGAGATCAAACAAATGTTATACCTTATCTTATGATGTTACTTACATCATGTTTAGGTTACATTTATTTAACAAAAATTAAACAAGCTTAATTATTTACATTTTTAACACCTTCTACAAAGTAGCTTAAATATATTTATGTAGTAATACATTGAGGATTTTGAAAATCCTCTTTTTTTGTGACAAACAATGTAACCTGTAACAAGGAAAATGAATACTATTCATTTTTTTTGACGGTTATTTTATATTATACATGAAGTTCATAGGCAAAGTAATCGAAAGGTTATGACGCAAAGCTATAGGGGCTTTTAAATGCCAGCCAGTTGCAAAAAAATAAGTATTTTGCAATTGGTATTTTTTTTAGGGAGGAATTATAAAAATGAAGAAAGGGTTAAAGAAATTAAGATTTATTATTTGTTTGATCATGTGTCTATGTATTAGCATAGCAACATTTCAAGTAGGGGTATTTGCTGATGAGACAACGACCCAAGCCTCTGCAGAGGTTGTAAATGTTGATGATGTACAAGCTGACGTACAAACAAATAACACATTAGAAATGAAAGATGATAAATCTCAAGTTCAAGCACAAGAAAGTAAAGATACAAAAAGTGTTGTAACTCAAGATGCTCAAATCTCAGCATCACTGGCTACAAATAATGGTTCTATTTGGGGTACAGGAATTATCACGGGAGTTACTGATAATGGAACTGGAGATTTAGATGAACTTTGTTGGAATAAAGAAACTGGTGAAAATAAAGGATATGATAATTCCGTAGCAAATGATATTATTCGTTCATTTGATTCAATTACGTATAATGTTAAAACATCTTTACCAGCTTTAGGTGGAGAAGGACATAAACTTTATTATCAAATTACTTTACCAGATGATGACGAACTTTCAATTTCAAATTCGAACTTTATTGATCAAATTCCAACACCAATTAAAAAAGATGGAAAAAAGGTTTATATTTTAACTTATAATGTTCCTGAAGATTATTCAGCAGGAGCTGTGGAACAAGCTTTTTCTCTTTATGTTGGAAATAAAACACAAGGATATAAAATAAAACCAGAAATTAAATTATGGTTAGATGATGAAAATAATTCGACAACTGTAGACAATATTGAACCTGTTATTGTCACAACAGCACCTATGTATAACATTGTTTTAGCAAAAAAAGGTGATAAAAATAAAACAAAAGATGTTTATGATTTTAATCAAAATAATACAAGTGATACAACCTATTTTCCAGAAAATGCGAAAGGATATAAAAATAATAAAGTAACAGGATATGAAGAAATTTATGGTGTTGCTTTAGAAATTAGAAAACCAGGAAATGGAATAAAAGGTGTAGAATTTCCAGATAGTTCAAAACCATTTACGTTTGATATAGATTTATCAAATTATAGCCTTAAAAATAGTGAAAGTACTCAAGATGTTGTTTCTAAAGGCTTTGAACCATTACTTTATTATGTAAATGCTAATAAAAATGGTGGAGCAGCTGTTTCAGATATTCCTTATACGAATGAAACATTTGCGTATAGTGATAAAGATAAGAAAAGACATTGTTATGATAGTGGGGACTATTCTTTTGAACAAGAGGGAACAACACTGCATGTAACTGTGAAAGATTATAAAATAGATAAAAATAAATTTCCTAAAGAAAATGCTTCAAAAGCATCGTATTGGGAAAATTTAAATGCTATTAGAGAAGGTGTCTTCTCAGCATTCCAATTTAAAGTCATTTATCCATATAAAAATAAAGATGGAAAAAAATTAGAAGATGTTTTTGGTAGTGGAACAATCAACGTTTCTGCTAAAGTTGACCATATGAAGGCTATATCAACTACAGGAGTTGAATCATCAATTGAAACATTAACTTTAGCTGATCCTAAAACAGATAATGTTCAATCAAATACATGGGAAATTAGTCAGCCAGGTAAAAGAGAACATCAAATTTATTATTCTAAAAGAGGTAATTGGACTGCAGAATATACCAATGGTCAAAAATGGGGAGATGGTGATATCGCACCAGCTGGAGCTACAAATGTTGCCTTTACAATTAGTTATGATGAAAATAATGCTGGAGCAGGAGATTTATTAGAAGATATCCCAGTAGCAATCAATCAATTTGTTTTATTTAATAAAAGTGCATTAAAAAATGTTTCATTTAGTAATGCTATTACGGATAAAGGATATGATTGTAAAATCTTATATGCCGTTTATCAAAATGATAAAAATGGTTTAGATAATGAAACGATGAAAACTGCTAAAATGAGTGATTTTAAATTTTATGAAGAAGCACCAAAAGAAGGATGTGATGGTGTTCTAGTTCAATATAGAGGATGTAATACAGGAATTGCCAATTTAGGATTGATTGCTCAATTTAATGCAGATATTGATCCAAAAGTTAAAACAGATCAAGTTTATATGATTACGGCTGTTACAAATAGTTGGACTGAAAAAGATTTTGCAGATAAAACATCAGAAGTTTTAAAAAGCTCAAATAAAACAAATGAAGATGACTTAACAAGAGAAGATTGGAGTAAATGGGTAAAAAGTCAAAATAAAGATGCAAAAGTTGCTAAATCATTTGTAAAAGGTGTAAGTCATAGTCCAGTAACAATGGATCATCGAGATGTTTATACTGTTCCCAATTATACAAATGGTGTTTATGATAATGATCAATCACATCAATTTAGTGTAACTTCTGCTGATGGACTTTATATTGTTCCTTATGAAGCAAAAGTTGTAAAAAAAGTAGCACAATTGGGTGACAATGGAAATCCATTGCAAAAATTTAGTGTCAGCAATAAACAACGCTATGTTGATTATGTAATTAATGGTTCATTAAAATATTGGAATAATGTTGAACCTGAAAAAGATACAACAACTGTCTATTTTGAAGATACACTTCCTAAAGGACTTACTTATATTGAAGGAAGTGCTTATTGGGGTGGTCAATATCAATCGAAATTTCCTAATCAAGGAATTGTAAAAAATGGACAAGTGATTACACCAGAAATAAATCATAATGCTGATGGCACAACAACTTTAAAATGGACAATTCTCAAAGTTGCTTTACAAAATGGTGCTTTACCAGATTTACATTATTCATGTAAAATTGGAGATGAAGTTTATCCAGAAAACGATGTTGCAAATAATGAAACATTAAAAACATCTGTTAGTATTTATACAGATGAAGATAAACGACCATTTACATCTGATAATGAAAATACAGCATCAACATCAATTTCTATTTTAAAAGATAAATCATTTTATCTTACAAAAACAGGGAAACCATTATTAGAGTTAAATGATTTAGGAAACTTTAATTTATTAATTACAAATACAAGTTCTTCTCCTATTGATCACTTATGTGCTATAGATACAATGCCACAAGATGGTATTGGTGATACGATTATGAAAGGTGAATATAAACTTTCAACAATTTCTCTTAACGCTAAAGCTCTTGGAGACACAAATGACATAGAACTATGGTATACAAACAATGAAGCTTATAAAGGAAAAACAGCTGCACTTATTCCATCTAAAGTAATTAATGAAGAAAATGGTTGGAAACAAGCGACAATGACCGTAAATGAAAATGGAGATATCATTTCATTTACAGGAGATGGTTTAATTGGTTCTTGGCCAACAGCCATTGCTTATAAAGATGCTAAGTTAGACATTAATAAATCAGTTTCTATTCAATTAGAATATGATGCCATTGCTGCTGAACACGATCATTTAGCTAATATTTTATCAACTTTATATGATGGTCATGAACTTCCATCTAAAGCAAAAGTAGATATTGTTAAACGTTCTTTAGAAGGAACTGTTTGGGTCGATCATGATAAAGATGGTAAATTGGAAAATGGTGAAACAAGAGTTGGAAAAGTAAAAGTTACAATTCTTAAGAAAAACGGTGATAACTATGAACCTTTTGAAGCCTATGAAGAATATGTTGAAGAAAATGGTCAAGTAGTTAAAAAGACATATCCAACAACAATTGAAACTGATGAAAATGGACATTATAAATTTGTTGGTTTACCAGAAGGTGAATTTAAAGTTGTCTTTGAATCAGGTAAAAAAGATATCAGTCATTATGGTGTTACTAAATCTGATATAGGTGAAGTAGAAGAAAGTTCTAAAGTAAAAAAAGAAAATGTTGACAAGAATGATGATACATTAAATTCAGGATCCATTCTTGATATTACAATGCCTTCTAAAGAAGAAATGGTAAGTAAAAATGAATATTCTTATAATTTACCAGATCAAAACTTAGGTTTAACAGTACCATCTATTATTATTGAAGGACAAAAGACTTGGGATGATCATAATAACCAAGATAGAAAACGACCAAATTCAATTACGGTAAAAGTTTTAGATGATAACAATGAAGTTGTTGCTAGTAAAACCGTAACGGCAGATGATCATTGGAAATATCATTTTGATAATTTACCTCAATATGATGATGCTATGACAAAAGAAATTAAATATTCAATTTTTGAAGATGATGTTGATAAATATACAACAGATATCAATGGATATAATATTACAAATCATTACACACCTGAAGAAGTTTCTATAAGTGGTATTAAAACATGGATTGATGATGATAATCAAGATGGTCTTCGTCCTCAATCAATTAAAGTTCATTTATTAGCTGACGGAGATGAAATAGCTGAACAAGATGTAACAAGTGAACAAAGTTGGAAATATGATTTTGGAAATTTACCTAAATACAAAGATGGAAAAGAAATTAAATATACAGTAAAAGAAGATAAAGTTATTGGATATACAACAAGTATTGATGGATTTAATATTAAAAATACTCATCAATCAGCAACAGTTAATGTAAGTGGTACTAAAACATGGAAAGATCAAAATAATCAAGATGGAAAACGTTTAGATGATATTACAGTACGTTTATATGCTGATGGTCAAGAAATCAAACATAAAACAGTAACAGCAGAAGATGATTGGAAATATAGTTTTAAAGATTTACCAAAATATAACAAAGGTCAAGAAATTACTTATACAGTAAGTGAAGATGAAGTAGCTGGATATACAACAGATATTGATGGCTACAATATTACAAATACTCATGAAATTGAAAAAACAAATGTAAAAGTATCAAAGGTATGGAATGATCATGATAATCAAGACGGAAAACGTCCTGACTATATCATTATTCATTTATATGCAAATGATGAAGATACTGGAAAAACAGTTGAATTAAATGAAGAAAATCAATGGACAAGTTCATTTGATGATTTAGATAGTTATCAAAATGGTCAAAAAATCACTTATACTGTACAAGAAGATAGTGTTAAAGACTATAAAGTAGGTATTATTGGTAATCAAGAAGCTGGTTATATTATCACAAATAGTCATGCTATAGAAACAGTACATCTTAAAGGTACGAAAACATGGGAAGATCATGATAATCAAGCAAAAAAAAGACCAACATCTATTAAAGTTCGTTTATATGCTGATGGTATTGAAGTAGCAGCTAAAGATGTTACAGAAAATCAACAATGGAAATATGATTTTGGTGAACTTGCAAAATATAAAGATGGAAAAGAAGTTGTTTATACTGTAAGTGAAGATTACGTTAATAGTTATACAACATCAATCGATGGATTAGATATTACAAATACGTATGTACCAGTTATTACAACAACAAAAAATGATTCACCTATTCATAAGTTAATAAAAGTGTTAACTGGAGATCAAACAAATATTATGTTATATGTTATTATTTGTTTATTATCAATGTTAGGATTATATTTCTTAAAGAAACAAAAAGCTTAATATAAAAGGTGAGGGGAACCTCACTTTTTATATATTTTTTATGCTGTTACATTAGATGTAACATGTAACAGAGTAGATGAAAACGCTTTGCTTATTTTAAGATATAGCGTATATTAATACTGTGATGTGTAACACATCAACTTTTAGATATTTTTATATCTTCTTCCCAAACTATATCAAAGTGCCATCACGCTTTGATATAGTTTTAAATTTTCAGTTAAAATTGGAGATAGTATTATGGAAAAAAAATTAGAACTATTAGAAAGAATTAGAATTGTTACAAAAAAAACGTATATTTCAGATTTATATAAGAGTATTGATTTTACCTGTAAACAAGCAAGAAGAATTTTATTATTTTCATTGGATGATTATTCTTTAGAAGAATGGACAGAAGCTGTAAATTATATCAGTCAAACAAGACAAAAATTTGAAACCAAGGAAGCAGCTAGAGATTTTTTATATGTATTAATACTTGCAAAAGCAAAGTTATATGACTTATAGAAGAGACTATATGTTTCTTCTTTTTTAATAGCGAATAAGCTATAAATTTGTTATAGTATTAAGGGAAAGAGATGAAGTAAATGAAAAAAGAACAAAGAAGAAATTTAGGAGAAAAAATTGCCCAGGGAATATTACTCATTGTTTTAATTACTTTAACGATTTTTATGATGAGTGATGTTAAAAAGATTCAAGGAAATGCACGTGTTATTAATTATGCAGGAATTATTAGAGGGGCCACACAAAGAGAAATTAAATTAGAAATATCAGGAAATGAAAATGATGTTTTAATTAAATATTTAGATGATATTTTTTATGGATTGACAAATGGTGGTGGAAAGTATCAACTGACAACATTAAATGATCAACATTATCAAAAGAAATTAACGGAATTACATACTTCTTGGTTATCTTTAAAAGATGAAATTAGTTTAGTAAGAGAAAAGGGATATCAACAAACAAATATTATTAAAATGAGTGAAGAATATTTTTATTTAGCAGATGAAACAGTTACAGCTGCTGAAGATTATTCTCAAAAATGTGCGACAAGATTAGATCAAATAGAGAAAGCATTGATTTTTGTAATTGCTTTAGTTATTCTAATGATGATCAAGGAATCTGTATCAGCAGTTGTTTTAATGAAGAAAAATAGAGAACTTAATAAAAAAGCATATATTGATTTGCATACAGGTTTGCCTAATAGAAGTCGTGTAGAAGAATTGATTGCTCACTATGATCACTTTGATGAACCGACCGCAATTATTGTTTTTGATTTGAATGATTTAAAAGTAGTTAATGATTCTTTAGGACATCTTGCTGGTGATACATTAATTATGAATTTTGCACATATTATCCGTACTTCTATTCCTGAAAAATATTTTGTTGGAAGATATGGAGGAGATGAATTTATTGCTTTATTAAATGATGTTACTCAACAAGACGTAGAAGATATTATTTTACAAGTACAAAACGAAGCAAGATGTTATAATGAATTTAGTAAACAAATATTCATTGATTTTGCCTTTGGTTATGCACTTTCTACGCATAGTCGAGAAACAAATTTAAAGTTATTATTGAATCAAGCAGATAAAAATATGTATGAATGTAAGGCACGTATGAAAGCAAAGAAAAAATCACATTAGGTTGTGATTTTTTTATTTATTATTAATTACTGTGCAACACTATAAAAATTAGTTGTTTGATAATTGTAAATAATATTTGAAGTATTGAACAAAAGTCCATTAGACAAATGAATATTATCATTGATCATAATAGCAGGATCATTTTCATTAAGATTTAATAACTTTGCATCTTCTTTACTTAATTTAATAGCTGTTAAATATTTATCAGCAAAGCCAAAAGATAATTTTAAATCATCTTTTAAATATCTAAAAATAGATCCTTCAGCTATCTCTTTGCCTAAATAAGGAACAATATCTTTATTATAATAAGTTCTTTCTAAAGCATAAGGAATACCATCAACAATACGTAATCTTTTTAAATAATAAACAGGCGTTCCAATCTTACAATTCATTTGTTGACTTAACTTTTCATCAGCTTCAATGACTTGAATGTCTAATAACTTATTAATAATTTTATTACCAGGATTATCCATTGTCACGCCACGTGTTGAATTTAAATAAACTGTACCCTTTTTTTTAGGCGCACGAACAAACATCCCATTCCCCTGAACTGAATAAACAATTCCTAAATTAATTAATATTTTAATTGCATTACGAATCGTATTACGACTTACTTTATATTCTTCAATTAATTTTTCTTCAGTAGGTAATTTGTGATTTTCTTCGAATTCTTCGTTCATTATTCTTTTTTGAAGATCATTAACAATCATTTCATATTTTAACATATAACCACCCAAAGCTCATTATATCATAATGTTTTTATTTCACAACACGATTATATAATTGTTGGTATGAATTCTAAAGATTCTATTCTTTTTATATGAAAGCGCTTTACTTTGTGTGAATGTAGGCATATAATGAATTTGTACCAATGAATTTGGAGGGAATATGATGAAAAGGATATTGAAAGTAGTATTAGTGGCTTTAATGGTTGTAGCCTCAACTATTAGAGTCGATGCAAAGTCAACAATATCACAAAGGGTTCAAAATATAATTGATAATATGAGCTCAACTGATAAAGTTGCACAAATGATTCAAGCGGATACCCGCTGGATTACACCAGAAGAAGTGGCTGAATATAAAATTGGTTCAATTTTAAGTGGTGGTGGGGCTGCACCATCAACCGGAAATCAATTGAACAATTGGGTAGATTCAGCAAATAGTTATCAACAAGCAGTTATTAATAGTGGAGGTATTCCATTGCTTTATGGAATAGATGCTGTTCATGGAAATAATAATTTATATGGTGCAACAATCTATCCTCATAATATTGGTTTAGCAGCAGCCAATGATCAACAATTAGTTGAAAATATTGGGAGTGCAACAGCCAGTGAAGTAAGAGCAATGGGAGCTAATTGGACATTTACACCAACATTAGGGGTTCTACATAATGAACGTTGGGGACGTACTTATGAAACCTTTGGTGATGATGTTGAACGTGTTACCTCTTTAGGAAATGCTTATATTAAAGGAATTGAAAAAGATGGTTCAACTCTTTCAACTGCTAAACATTATTTAGGTGAAGGTTTAACAACAAATGGAACAAACCAAGGCAATGTTGAATTGAGTGAAAGGGATTATAATGACTTAATCAATGCGAATATGGATAATAAAATTGTTAAAGAAATTCTTACTCCATATAAAAAAGCCATTGATCAAGGTGTTCAATCAATTATGGTTTCTTATAATAGTATTAATGGTAAGAAATGTCATGGGAATAAAGATGTTCTTACAACATTATTAAAAGAAAAACTTGGTTTTGAAGGTATTATTATTAGTGATTATAATGGTTTAGATCAAATTGAAAATCAATCATCTTATAAAGATAAAGCCATTACTTGTATCAATGCCGGGGTTGATATGTTAATGGTTGCTGAACAAGATGGTGATACACCTCGTTGGAAAAATTTATATAATGCTTTAGTAGAAGCCGTTAATGAAGATAAAATTAGTGAAGAACGTTTAAATGATGCTGTTGCACGTATTTTAACAGCAAAAGAAAATATTGGACTCTTAGATGATTCTTCAAAAGCATACGCTAATAAAGATGCACAAGCATTATTTGGTGGACAAGAACACCGTACACTTGCAAGACAAGCTGTAAGTGAATCTTTAGTCTTATTAAAAAATGATACAGTAAAAGATGGACAAACAATGATGCAAGCATTAGAAAATATGGATAATTTAATGGTTGCAGGAAGTGCTGGCGATGACATTGGTAAACAATGTGGTGGTTGGACAATTACATGGCAAGGATCAACTGGAAATACGACAAAGGGTACAACGATTTTCAGTGGTTTAAAGGCAGCTATGGATAAAAAAGGTGGTACGATTAATTATAGTGCTAATGGCGTATATGCAGATTCTACTTCAAAAGTGGATGCAGCAATTGTGGTTGTCGGAGAAGATCCATATGCTGAAAGCAATGGAGATAGAAGTGCGAGTCAATTAAAATTACCAGCAAGTGATATCAGTACAATTAAACAAATTGAAAATAGTCATCCTGATACACCAATTATTTTAGTTTTAACAACAGGACGTCCAATTGCCATTGCCGATTACGTAAATGATAGTCATATTAAAGGAATTGTCAATGCTTGGCTTCCAGGTAGTGAAGGTGATGGAGTTGCCGATGTATTATTAGGCAATAAAGATTTTGTAGGAACAAATCCAATTACATGGACTTGGTATCCTCAAGATATTACAAGTAAATATACAGATACAAGTAAAGTTTTATATCCTGTAGGATATGGTTTAAAGAAATCACAAAAAACAGGTGATGTTACATCACCAGATGATCCAAATGTTGTAGATTTAGAAAAAACAAATGGAAAATTAGAAGCAGAAGACTTTATTGATGCACATAGTAGTATTCAATTAGAAAATAATGGTACAACTGTTGGATATTTACAAGATGGGCGTTATATGGCTTATAAAATAAAAGTACCTGAAAAAGCAGCATATAAGTTAACTGTTCAAGCAGCTCGTCAATATGAATCAACAATTGAAGGGGCATTTGAATTATATTTAGATGATGAATTAGTTTTAGAAAAGAAGAATACATCTATTGTTTCAACAGGTAGTTGGACAACATTTACTGCTCAAGAAATGAACGCTTTAGTAAGTTTAAAAGCAGGTGTTCATGAACTTAAACTTGTAGCACGTGATAAAGATTTCAACTTTGATTATTATACATTTGAAAAAGCTGGTGATTATGTAGGACCAGTTGTTCCAGAAGAAGTGACGAATGTTGGGACAGGTGCTATGTTACAAGAAGGTGCTGTTGAAGTAAGTATGTCCTCTTCAGAAAATTCACAAAGCATGTCATGGTATAAAGGTGAATTTGAAATTTCTAATAAAAATGCAACAAAAGATGCTTTAGATCTACGTGTAGCAGATGATTCTAAGCAAACAACAATTATTGTTAATGATCAAAAAACATATCAAAGTGTTTTAGGAATGGGAACTTCTATTGAAGAAGCAACAATTCATAATTTATTAAAGATGACTGATGAAAATCGACAAGCATTTTTAAGAAGATTATTAGATCCAGTTAATGGTATGGGAATGTCTTTAATTAGGGTTACAATTGGAACATCTGATTTTACAGCTCAAGATTTCTATACTTATTATGATGGAACTGGTAAAGAATTAGATGGAAAACCAGATTGGAATAATGTAACTGGTAAAGGATTTAGTATTCAAAAAGATCAAGATTATGGTGTTATTAAAGTTCTTAATGAAATGTTAACGATTGCTAAAGAATTAGGAGTAGAAAATAATCTTAAATTCTTTGCGTCTTCTTGGACACCACCAGGATGGATGAAAACAGCAACTTCTAGTAGTAAATCATATGAAAATAATGATTTATTATTAAAAGGTGGAAAATTAAATGATGCTTATATTAATGATTTAGCTAAATATATGGTGCGTTATGTAGAAGAGTATAAAAAACAAGGTATTCCAATTTATGCTATGACTCTCCAAAATGAACCATTACTTGAAATCAACTATCCAAGTTGTGCTATGACAGGAACACAAGAAGCTAAACTTGCTAAAGCTATTAAAGCAGAATTAGCTCAAAGTACAATTTTAAATGATCAAGAAAAAGCTGTTAAACTATGGGCTTTTGATCATAACTTTGATGGTGCCGATAATTTTATGAAAGATTTCTTTAAAGAAGCTGGAGATGATTATAATATTGATGGTATTGCCTTCCATCCATATGGAGGAAATGCTTCAACAATGGGATCTTTCTATGATAATTACAAAGACAAATTAAGTATGAACTTAACTGAAAGATCTGTTTGGGGAACAAGTGGTGCTAATGATATTATTACTTGGTTAAGAAATGGTTCTGAAAGTTATAATAGTTGGGTAACAATGTTAGATAGTAATGTTGGGACTCATCATTGGGTAGGAACACCTGATCCAACATTATTTGTACAAGATGCCAATAACCCTCAAAGATATTGGGCAACACCTGAAGTATATATCATGTCTCAATTTACTAAATATGTAAAACCAGGATATGTTCGTATTGATACAAATAATGGAAGTAGTTCAACTGTTACAAATGTCGCTTTTAAAGACCCTGAAACAGGGAAAATTGTCATGATTGTTACAAATCGTAGTGGCTCTGATCAAAAATTTAAAGTGATGATGAATGGCACACAATTTAATGCTGTTTTACCTGCTGGTAATGTAGCAACTTATATTTGGGATGGTTCTATTGCTGAAGTCAAAGGAAATGAAATTCCAGGTGTATTAAAAGCAACCGATGCAGTTAATTATGATAAATTAAAAGTTAAAGATGATGGTTCTGGATTTGGAAACGTTCAAGATGGCGCTTGGGCAGATTATTTAATTGATGTTAAAGAAGCAGGTCTTTATAATGTTTCAATTCCTCACGCTATTGGACCAACAAGTGGACCATCAGTTGATAGTAATATTGACAATAAACAAATTGTTTTAAAAGTAGATAATCAAGAAGTAGGACGTACAGTCACTAAACGTTTTGATACTTGGTCTAAAGATTGGAATGCATGGAGTACAACAAGAAATGTTCAAGTCCAAGTAAAATTAAATGCCGGCGTACAAAGACTTACATTATCCTTACCACAAGGGGATATGGATATTGGTGCTTTAACATTTACTAAAGCAAAAGATGTTTTAAATGTACCAGGGTATATTAATGCATTAGATTATAGCTATGGTGAAAATATTATTGCTGAAAATAACGAAAATGTTGGTTTCTTTGATGATAATGATAAATTAGAATATACCGTCAATGTTCAAAAAGCAGATAATTATAAGATGAAACTTGAATACGCTAAAGCTGAAAAAGATGCGGAATTTGATATTTATGTAGATGATGTTTTAACAACATCAAGTACTTTAGAAACAACAGGAAGCTTTAGTACTTATAAAAAAGGAACAGTTGCTATTGATTTATCAGAAGGTAGTCATAAAATTATGTTTGTTCCTAAAAATAATGGTGGATTTAATTTAAAATCATTATCATTTGGATCATATATTCAATTAGAAAACGATTCATTAAAAGAAGGGAAATTAGATGGACAAAAGATTATTGTTCATTTAAAAGATGGTAAATTTAATGAACGATTAAATAAAGATAATTGGAAAATTGATTTACCTCAAGGAATTGATTTTGATTTAGATAGAGTAAGTGATACAGAAGCAACAATTACTTTAAAAGGACAAGAAGTTGTAGATTACGATAGTAATCGTACTTTAACTGTTGAAATCAATGCTAAAGAAGTAGGAGATAAAGATTACTCATTAAGCAATCAAACAATCATTGAAGCAGTTAATGATGAAGAAAGCTTAGAAGATATTGGTAATCTTGATTTTGATAGCGATACATTTGATTTAAAGATTACAGGTGGTAAATTTAATCAAGAAATAAAAGCAAGTGATTTAACATTAAGTGAAGAAATTGCACAATATGTTAAAGTAAGCAAAGTTGAAGTAAGCAAAGATGGTACAACAGCAACTGTTACATTAGAACGTACAAATACAAATTATGATGATCTTGCAGGAACAATTACTGTTAAACCTAGTGGCTATAGTGATGGTGATTTAGATTTAGTTTCAAATATTAAATTATTAAAAACAGATCGTTTACCAGATAGTATTGATGTAAAAGATGAAGCTGTTAAATTAAGTGAAAATGATGCTTATCGTAAAAAAGGTACTTTAGTAAATGGTGCTAAAGGAGATTATTTAGATTTCTTCTTAAATGTAGAAGAAGAAGGAAACTATGTTTTAACTTATAAAGTTAAAGATGATGAAGCTGTTACGAATGGTTTGAAATTAAGTGGTGGTTTAGGATTAGCAACAGATAATTTAGGTAGTGTTTCTTTTGGTAAATATTGGGGAAATACTCAAGGTTATGCACAAATGTTAAACTTAAAAGCTGGTAAACAAACTTTAAGACTTGAAGTAAATAATCCAAGCTTTGAATTAACAAATTTACAAATCAAAAAATTAACAGATGCAGTAGAAGTTAAAGATGTAAAAAATGAAGTAACAACAATTAAGGCTGATCAAGTTATTGATGGTTCTAAAGAAATTGGTTGGGCAATTGAAGGTTCTTCAACTAAAAATATTGGATTTGGTTCAGCAGGTACTTATCAAGATTATTATGTTGATGTTAAAACCGCTGGAGTATATGATTTAAAGATTAACTATAGTCATAATTGTGGTAGTGATACAAAAGCTATTATTATGAAAGTTGATGGTAATACAACTACTCCATTAGGAGAAGTTACTTTAAAAAATACTGGTGGATGGTCTAACTATCAAGACAGTGATACAATTGAAGTAAAACTAGACGCTGGTAAACAATTTATTCGTATTTATGATGACATTGATGGTTTCAATTATCGTCATGTTGAATTAACATTTAAAGGAAAACAAGATGTTACAGCTCCAGAAATTAGTGGTAATGATGCGATTATTTATGTAGATGATGATACAGACATCAAAGATTTATTAGCATTAAAAGCAATAGATGATGTTGATGGTGATTTATCAGATAAATTAACAATTAGCGGTGATTATGATTGTCATCAAGCAGGAACTTATACAATTATAGTAACTGTAAAAGACGAAGCTGGTAATGCAGCAAGTAAAACATTTACAATTACAGTTGTTGAAAAAGCAAAACTTGTAATTGATTCTAAAGAATTTAATGTTGGTGATAAATTTGATCCATTAACTGGTGTTAAAGCTTATGATGTTGATGGTACAGATATTACAGATAAACTTACAGTTGTAAGTAATGATGTTGATACAAGTAAAGCTGGAACTTACCAAATTGTTTATAAAGTAATTGATGCTCTTGGTAATGAAGTTGAATTTACAAGAGAAGTTATTGTAAAGAAAGTAAAAATAGATATTGAACCATCTAAACCTGGTGATACAACACCATCAAAACCAAATGATTCTTCATCTAATAATCAACCATCTTCTTCAAATAATGGAAAACAAACAATTACTGGTCAAGTTGTTAAATCAACAAAAACAGGAGATAGCACACCAATTATAACAATGATGGCTATGCTTCTAGTGGCTGGTTTAGGAATTATGGTTTTAAGAAAAAGAAAATATAATCGTTAAAAATAATTAGATTATAGAATTTAAGATTAGGATTGTTCATATAAACAATCCTTTTCTTTTTATTGTGGAATGAATTAAAAAAATGAAAATATTTATTAAAAATCAATAATTATGGAAAAACGGTACGCTTAACAAAAGAAGAAAGTTGTTTATCTTTTCAAGAGTTGAATATTAAAGATTATGATGAAAAAAGGATTGAATAACAATCCTTTTTCATTTATCCCATTTTTTTATGAATATTATTTGTATTTTTAATAATGTAAATAGGTCTTTGTTTCGTTTCAAAGTAACATGATGAACAATATTGACCTAAGATAGAAACAAAGATAAGTTGCAAACCACTTAAAAATAAAACTAAACTTGTAAGATAGGAAACAGGATGAACAAAAACAGAGTATAAAGAAACAATACAAGAAATACCTATTAAAATACCACCAATGACTCCTGCAATCGTAATAGGTGTTGATGAAAATGAGAAAATGCCTTTAAATGCATAGGAAAATAAACTAGCAAAATTCCATTTACTTTTACCAACAGGACGTTCAACATTATGAAATTCAAGCCATTTTGTATTAAATCCTACAAAAGAAAATAATCCTTTCATGTAACGATTATATTCTTTAAGTTCTAAAATAGCATTGACCATTTGTCGAGTCATCATTCTAAAATCACCAGCACCATCATCCATATCCATTTTTGTAAGTTTTTGAATCACTTTATAAAAACTATGAGATAAAAAGTTTCTTAATTTTCCTTCACCAGTACGATCAATACGTTTACCGGCACAACAATCATATTCTTCATATTTTAATGAGTTATACATTTCTTTTAATAAATAAGGAGGATGTTGTAAATCTGCATCCATAATAACAACATAATCTCCACTAGCATTTTCAAGTCCTGCATACATAGCGGCTTCTTTTCCAAAATTACGAGAAAAAGAATAATAGAAACAATGAGGATTTTTATGAGCTAGTAATTTTAAAATATCTTCACTATGATCATGACTACCATCATTGATAAAAAGTATTTCATAATCAATATTTTCAATACTTTCTAAAACATGAGTCACTTCTTTATAAAAGAGTGGTAAAACATCTTCTTCATTAAAACAAGGAACAATAACGCTTATTTTATCCATGACAAACACCTTCTTCTTTAAAAATTTTAAATTTACATAAAATATAATTTGATAGAATCGTAATAAAACTGACGCATACTTTAGAGATCATTGGTTGAAGATTTAATAAATCAATTAAAAGATAAAGACATATATTTTCAATCAATAACGTCATAAATCTTAATAAGATAAAAGATATAAATTCTTTTTTTATATTATTTGTACTTTTAAACACATATCTTTTATTTGTATAATAAGCAAACAAAACTGCAAAAATCCAAGACATACTATTAGCGATTAACCAATGACTATGTATTTTTAACAAAATGAAATAAACAACATAATTTACGAGAGTTGTCATCCCACCTACAAAAACATAACTCACTATTTCTTTTGTATCATCCTTCATTTTTTCGTCTCCTTTCAATAATATAATTTATAAAAATCACCATAAATCCAAAGTAAGATAGAATAAAACCTAAACGATATCCAGTAGGGGTAAATTTTATTTGAATTTTATGTTTTCCTTGATTAATAGGACATCCTAAAAACGCTTCATTTACAATTTCACTCTTTACAACTTTACCATCGATATAAATTGTATAACCACGATCATAAGGAATACGAGTTATAAAATAACCATCATTTTTAACATTAATTGATCCTTTTAAAACATCTTTTCCTTTTTGAATATTTAAAGAATCTACTTCTTTATTTCTATTTTCAATAACTTCTTTATTTAAAGAATAAGTTTTAATATTTTTAAGATCATAATGTCCTTTAGATAAAGAAATAGATAAAGTTTTAATATTTTCACCAGATAATAAATAAGTAAAATGTGTATGTTGATTATAATAAGGTGAATTACTTCTAGATAATTTATTTTTAATCCCATTGATTGTAATAGAGACACTTTGATGTGGTTTGTAATTTTTAATATCGCCTTCAATAACAATGATTTGATTTTTAGTCTTTCTTTGAAGAGTAAGAGTGATTTTTTTATTTTTCTTTTGTTGAATTTGATATGAACTCTTTAAACCCATGTCTTCTTTGATAAATTGACTTTGATCTGTACTATTTCCATTTTTTACAATGGCATTCTTATAAAGAATATCCAAGGTATAAGGATATTGCAGTTGATGAAACTGATTTTGGCTATAGAGTTTATTTGTTGCATAAGCAATAGGCATAATATCTTGACTTTGATAAAGTTTTAAATCTTTAATAGCATCAATTTCTTGATAACCATCGATTTTCTTTTTTGAGATAATTGAATCAACGGATAATATCTTTAAATAGAAAAGATTATTTTGATCTATTTGTCCAACACGATTATTTAAAGAAATAGGAATCTTTAAAGTATCAAATAAAAATGAATTATAAAGATGATGATTTGTTGATGTATAACCTGAAAGACGGGTTACTTGATTTTGATAAGTTTGATTCATATTTTGATGAATTTCATTCATATTAACTAAAGTATTTATAAAATTTCTTTGAATCAATGTTTCTACTTCTTGATTTGCGTATTTTTTATATTGTTTATTTGGTAGAAAACTGGTTGTAGGATTATTGTAATAAACAACGAATAGTGGGACTAAAAGATAAATAAAACATCTTTTTTTATTTGTTTTTGAAAAATAAAGAATGATCAAACTAATAATTAAATCAAGAAAAACAAGTTCAGATCTTTGTATAAAAAATAATGGAAAAACAAAGAGAAATAGCATATACTTATTGATCTTAAAATGATTATTTTCTAATACAAGACCTGCTTGTAAAATAACCAAAGGTAAAAAAACAATCAGTATTTTACTTCTAGCATATAAAAACCCATTCATAATCAAACTGACGATAGGGCATAACATAGAAATCATTAAAATAATTGATAGAGTACGTGTCTTTTCTTTAAATAATCCAAAGACAATTAAAACCCAGAACATATAAGTGAGACCACAGCCATAGTTATTATAAAGAAGTCCCTTTAGTGAAAAAGTCGGAATCAATAAACTAAGATAGTTGGTTGCATTCACACTTTTATTTCCACCAGCAATTACAAATAATGTTGGAATTGTATAAATAGCTGTCAATAAAACAATAAGAAGATAAGCAGCAATTAAATGTAAAAAATGTTTTTTATAGTTTTTATAACGATAACAATGAAGCATAAAATAAATAAAACAAACAATAAAACACCCAACACAATAAAAATAACTATGTAATACAATACAACTTCCCCAGATAACAATACTTGTTATATTTTGACTTATAAAATAACGATCAATACTACGTAACATTAAAAATAAAAAAGGCATATAATTTACAAACATGATTTGTTTATGAAATTGAAAAAATAAAGCTGAAAGTAAAGTGAATAAACTCATCAAAAAACATAGATAACGATTTTTAAGATGATTTCTTAAAAATAAATAACAAGTAATCAGTGTTAAAATCATTAAAAATACTTGATAGAAAATGATAATATTGACCATCTTTACATGAATCAATAAAGCACCTAATAAAACATCAAACCTTAAAGTACCATAATAAGAAAAATGATAAATATTAACACCTGACATTAAATTTGAAAGATAAGTAGGAAAAATTGTTCCTTCACTTCTAATTGCATGTCTTAAAGCATCAGCAAGAGTGACATGCTGGTTAAACCAATCAATTGAATTTCCAAATAAGAGATGTTGACTTTTTACTATGAAGACCATAAATAATGGTATAATAGTTAAAACCAACATATATAAATAATCTTTTTTCTTCATCTTTTTTACCTCGCTATTCATTCTAGCAAGTCATTCTTAATAATTCCCTTAATCAATTCTAAAGAAATCATAAACAAATAAAGTCTACGTAAAAGGAGGCTTTAGAAAGTCTTAAGAATTCTTATGAATTATTATTAAGAAATAAGTGATAAGGTATAATAGGTGATAGAAATGAAGAAAAGTATTATCGTTATTTGTATAATGGTTGTTTTAGGATGTTTTTTAATAGATGATTCTAAATGTTTACATCAAAAAGAAATTAATCAAATAGATTTAAAACAATGTCAGAAATTAATGATCGTTGCACATCCAGATGATGAAACAATTTGGGGTGGAAGTCATTTATTGAAGGGACATTATTTAGTTGTTTGTTTAACAAATGGAAATAATGCAAAAAGAAAAAAAGAATTTATGAAGATTATGAAAGAGACACATAATCAAGGATTAATGTTTGACTATCCAGATAAAACAAATGGTCAAAGAGACAAGTGGTTACATGTTAAACAAAAAATAAAAAAAGATATTACCTATATTTTAAATAAGAAAGCATGGGCGATGGTTGTAACTCATAATCCATTAGGAGAATATGGACATATTCATCATCGGTTAACATCACAAATAGTTAGTATAGAAGCAACAAATCAAAATTTATATTATTTTGGAAAATATTATAAAAAGAAGCATGTTCCTCATGCATTAAAGAAGATAAAGCAAAAAAATTATGATAAGAAAATGCAGTTAATACAAAAATATGCATCACAAAAAAAAGTAATGGAACATCTAGATCATATGATGAACCACGAAAACTGGGTCAAGGCAAAGGATTGGAGAAGTTTATGAAAGAAAAAATAATGATCGTTGATGATCATGAAGACATTAGAGAAGTTGTTCATGTTTTACTTACAAATGAAGGGTATCAAATCATTGAAGCCAAAGATGGAAAAGAAGCGCTAGAGTTATTAGATGATGAGATAGATCTTATTATTTTAGATGTCATGATGCCTGAAATGAATGGCTATCAAGCGTGTTTATTAATGAGAGAAAAAACTAATGCTCCTATTTTATTTTTAACGGCTAAAGGTCAAGAAAGTGATAAAACATTAGGTTTTTCGAGTGGTGGGGATGATTATTTAACCAAACCTTTTTCTTATAATGAACTCAATGCAAGAGTAAAAGCTTTATTAAGGAGATATCATGTTTATCAAGGAAAGGAAAAAGAGATTTCTTCAATAAGAAAAATATCGATTATTGAAAACTTAGAAGTCAATCAAGAACATAAAGAAGTTAAGTTGAATGGAAAAAAACTTTCTTTGACAGATTTAGAATATGAAATTTTAGATTATTTGTTACTAAATAGAAAACAAGTTATTTCTGCAAGTCAACTATTTGAAGCTATTTGGCATGAAAATTATTATTATGGGGCGAATAATACGATTATGGTACATATTCGAAATTTAAGAAAGAAGATAGAAGATGATCCACAAAATCCACGTATTATTAAAACAGTATGGGGAAAGGGGTATTATATTGACTAAAAGAAATTTGAGTTTATCAATGAAAATCGTTTTATTACTTCTTTCTTCGGCTATTTTAGCCATCTTATGTTATGCCTTTTTTAGAAACAATGTAACAGATTTCTATACTTTCATTGAAACCGTTGAAAAACCTTTTAATGAAAAGACGTTTATAAAAGGTTTTAAAGAAGAAGCAAAAAATATTTCTATTTATTCAAAAGATAAAAATGATAAAAAGGAATTGAAAAAGCTTTTAAAGAAGCATGATGATTATACGAATATTCTTCTTTGTAATGAAAAAGAATTATACATTGATGGTAGTCTTGGAAAAATTCTTGATGAGCCGGTAGGATTTACACCTTTGTATATTTTAAAAAGTGATTTCGAACAATACGCATTTAATAATTTTTTTAGAGAAACAATAACATTTAAAGATGGTGAGGGAATTGTTTATGTTAGTTCTATGCATTTATTAAAATATATAAAGTATTATTTTTATTGTGCTTTATTTGTTAGTTTATTAGTTTTCTTTTTACCTACATTTATTTTTATTAGAAAAAAAGTGAAATATATTAATATTTTAAAAGAAGAAGTATTAAATATGTCACAAGGAGATTTAAATCATCCAATGACAATCAAGAGTCATGACGAATTATCTATATTGGCACGTGAAGTTGATATTTTAAGAACAACCTTAGATTCAAATTATCAAAATGAATCAAAAATTAAAGAAGCTCATCAAGAATTAATTACTTCTTTATCACATGATTTAAGAACACCGCTTACTACGCTAAGAGGTTATTTGGATATTTTAAGCTTACATTGTTATAAAGATGAAAAACAAATGGATCATTATTTAAAAGGATGTATTGAAAAAACAGAACAAATTAAAGATTTATCAAATAAAACATTTGAATATGCACTTGTTTTTGAACAAGATTTATTGCCTCAATTAGAAACGATTCAAAGTGAACAATTTATATATTATCTTCAAGAAAATCTTGAATATTTAGAATTAGAAGGATTTAGGATTGAAAAAGAAATTGATATATGCTCAGTTGATTTACAATTAGATTTATCAATGATGAAAAGAATGATCAATAATATTTGTTCAAATATATTGAAATATGCTAAAAAAGATAAACCTATTTATTTAGAAATTAGTATTAAACAAGGTAAAATAAAAATTGTTTTTGAAAATGAAAAGAAAAGAGATTTACAAAAAATTGAAAGTAATAAAATTGGTTTAAAAAGTGTTCAAAAAATTATAGAAACACATCACGGACAATTGTTTATCCAAGATTTACCAGAAACATTTGTTTTAATTATTACTCTTCCATACAATTAGATGCTTTAGCGAAGGCATCTTTTTTTTGGACTATTTATCCATTGAAAGAAGGAAAAAAGAAGATAAAATGATAATAGAAATGAGACAAATGTGAAACAAATATGAGACGAATTATCTTTAAGCATATGATACAATTAAATCAGGAAGCTCCTTACATCAATATTAAAAAAGATATGAAAAAGCGATGATTACTAACTATAAAACACTCATGTAAGGAGGTAAAAAAATGAGTCAAATAAGAAATGCAAGTGATACAACCTGTAAACAGTTATTAAGAGACGGGGAATGTTTTGCAGATCTATGCAATGCTCTCTATTTTCATGGAAGACAGGTCATCAAACCAGAAAATCTGATCTCACAGGAAAATGATGTTTCAACATTGATAGGTAAAGAAGCATTACCAATGGAAACGAAAAGATATCGAGATATCGTCAGAAAAGCAAGTATCAATGGAGAGTATATGATCATTGGTGTAGAGCATCAAAGTACTTTGGATAAGAATATGATTATTCGTATACTCAACTATGATGCCCAGCTTTATATCAATCAGGTAGAAAGAGGAAAAGAAGTATATCCTGTAGGAACATTTGTCTTTTATACGAGAGATAAGGAATGGACCTATCCAAAATCTTTAAAAGAAAGCTTGAAAGTACCACCTGAGATGGAAGAGTATATCAATGACTGGAAACTACCAGTCTTAGAACTAAAAAAAATGGATCCTCAAATCCTTAAAAGTAAACGATTAAAAGAAGTGGTAGAGATCAGTCAAAGCATGCTTGAAGGAGACTATGAAAAGTTAAGGACAAACCGTATGATTAGTGTAGAAAATTATAAGATGGCATCCATCTTGATACATACGGACATTAAAGAAGAAGATTTACCAGAAGGAGATGAAATCAATATGTGCAAGGCAATGGATCAATTATTTCAAAGATTTGAAAATCAAGGAATTGAAAAAGGAGAGGCTATAGGAATTGAAAAAACATTAAAAGAACAACTTAAAGTAAAACTAGGAACTATATCAAGTCCTTTAGAAGAAAGACTCACAACAACATCGCTAGAAAAATTAAATGTTCTTACATTAAATATCTTTAACATCAATAGTGAAGAAGATGTTTTAAAAATTATTCATTAATGAAAATAGGTTATAACGAATCAAATCGCTATAACCTATTTTTTTATGCTTCTTCTATTTCTGGTTTAATCATTTTCATTTGTTTCATGATTTTACGAATATGATATAAGCTTTCAGCAATATTTAAACCATGATCACCAATTCTTTCAAAATCAGTTAAGATTTTTGTGTAAATAATACTGTTTTCAGTTGAACATTTCTTTTCTTTTAAACGAATAAGTTGATTAACTGCGAATTGATGTTGTGTTTTATCAATATTATCTTCCATGATATCTACTTTATCGACAATATTTTTAAATTCATCATAATCTAAAATAATTAATTCATCTAAAATATTATTACATAAACTTTCCATAATACTTATTTCTTTTAAAGCATCTTGAGAAAAATGGGTATCATCTTCTGCTAATCTTTGAGCTCTGTTAGCAATATTGATTGCATGATCACCAATTCTTTCTAAATCAGAAGATAGTTTTAAAAATAATATAATTGTTTGAGAACCTTCTGTAGGGAACTCGTTTGAAATAGCTGCAGTTGTAAAATCAATAATTTGTTGATTTAAATAATTAATATAGTTTTCATCTTTTAGAAGACGTTCGTATTTTTCTTGATCAAAATGATTTAAAAGTTCAAATGCTCTTTTAACATTATGATTCGCTACATTTAACATATGTTGAGTTTCATTAAATAATTGAGTATTAGCGATAGCACTTGTTCCAATATGAAAATCATTTTCAAAAATACTGAAATCTAAATATTTAAGAGACATATGTTCGCTTTCTTCTTTATCTTCAGGTAAAATCTTAGTTGCTAGATCAACCAATTTAGTCCCAATTGGAAGTAATAATAAAGTTGTTGTGATATTAAATATTGTATGTACATTAGCTATTTGAGCAGCTACGTTATTTGGTGTAATACTTTCAATTAAATGAGCAAATGGGAATAATAAACTAATCGTTACAAAAATAACAGTTCCGATAATATTGAAAGATAAATGAATAATTGTTGTTCTTTTAGCATTCTTACTTGTTCCAATAGAAGCAAGAACAGAAGTAATACAAGTTCCAATATTTTGACCAAATAATACATAAATAGATGATGATAAAGTCATAACACCACTTTTAGCTAAAGCTTGTAAAATACCGACAGATGCTGATGAACTTTGAATAAGTGCAGTAAATAAAGCCCCTACGATAATACCAATAAGTGGATTTTGGAACTTAGAAATCAATCCTACAAATTCAGGCATTGTTCTAAGTGGCACCATAGCCTTTGACATTGTTTCCATTCCAATAAATAAAATACCTAAACCACCAATAACCGTACCAATAGCATCTAATTTCTTGCTTTTAAAGAAAACAATCATGGCAACTCCAATAAAAGCAAATAATGGAGCAAGTGCAGTAATATTGATAGCAATCAATTGACCTGTAATTGTTGTTCCAATATTGGCTCCCATAATTACCCAAACAGCACTTGTTAAAGACATCAATCCAGAGTTAACAAATCCAACGACCATGACAGTTGTCGCTGAAGAAGATTGAATAACAGCTGTAACTAAAGCTCCAACTAAAACTCCTAAAATACGATTAGAAGTTAATTTTTCTAAAATAGATTTCATTTTATTTCCGGCAGCAAGCTCTAATCCATTAGACATCATATTCATTCCATAAAGGAAAAGCGCTAAACCACCTAACATTGAAAAAATATTCGATAGTTCCATATATATATTCCTCACAATCCGTAAGTAGATTAACACTTTCTTAATGTGAAGTAAATAAACTTAACATTAACTTAACAAAAAAGCTCCTAAGAGCTTTTTACCATATTTCAAGAAGATGTTGCATGAATAAACTCATACAAGCAATACATATCCAACAAATAAAACCTAAAATAATTGGTTTACCACCATTTTTAATCAATTTAATAACATTTGTATTTAAACCAATAGCCACCATTGCTAGAACAATAAAGAATTTACTTAATTCTTTAAAGGGTGTAAAGAAATCAGCAGAGACTCCCATTTTAATAGCAACTGTTGTAATAATAGAAGCTAACACAAAATAAATGATAAAAAATGGAAAAACTTTCTTTAAATTAATTTTTTGACCATCTTTATTCTTTCTTAACTTAAAAAAAGATAAAACCAAAGTAATCGGAATGATTGCAAGTGTTCTTGTAAGTTTAACAGTTACGGCTTTATCTAAAGTAGCACTTTGTAGATGGTACATTGAATCCCACGTAGAAGCTGCTGCTGTTACAGAAGATGTATCATTAATAGCAGTACCAGCAAAGATTCCAAAAGCTTCACCGCTTTTTGTAGAAAAACCTAACAGTGTTCCAAGTGTAGGAAATAATAAAGCAGCAATCATATTAAATAAAAAGATAACAGAAATACTTTGAGCTACTTCTTCATCACTGGCTTCAATAACAGGTGCTGTAGCCGCAATGGCTGAACCACCACAAATAGAAGAACCAACACCAATTAGAGTAGAAATCTTACTTGGAATATGCATGATTTTATGTAACAGGTAAGCGACAATTAAAGATGTAGAAATAGTAGCTAGAATGATTGGTAAAGATTGTTTTCCTGTTTGTAACACGACCGATAAATTCATTCCAAATCCTAACAAGATAACCGCATACTGTAAGATTTTTTTTGATGTAAAAGTGATGCCTGATTGTAATTCGTTTTTATCTTTAATAAATAAAGTAATGATCATTCCAAGAATAATTCCAAAGACAGGACCACCTACAATAGGAAACTTCTTTCCTAAAAACCAACAAGGAATGGCAATAATCAAACATAATAACATTCCTTTATAATTCTTTTTAAAATTCATAAACTCTCTCCCTTTTAAACAAAAGTAGTTTAGCATAAAAAATAGTAAATAACTAGAAACTCATAAATTAATTATTAAGAAAAATTAAGAATAATTTTTTCTCATAAGTTTGTACTTTAAAACACATTCATGTATCATAAATATGATGAGGGATGAATATGTTTAGTAAAATGGTTATTTTAATACCAGTTTATAATCCTAGGGAGAGGATTATAAACTATGTTAAAAAGTTAAAAGAAAAAAATTATGATGTTGTTGTAATTAATGATGGCTCTGATGAAAATTATCATGCTGTTTTTGAAAGGATGGTCTATGATTGTAAAATCATTAATTATCCACATTTTAAAGGAAAAGGCTATGCTTTAAAAAAAGGATATCAGTATGTTAAAGAACACTTAAAGGATAAAAAAGGAATTCTTATTTTAGAAAATGAATATGATTTAAAATTAGTTGATCAAATGAGTCAATCAATTAATGAGGATGCATCTAAATTCTATTTTGTGCATCATCAAGGGAAAAAGATTTTATCTCAATTATTTTCACTTATTTATAATCAAAAATTTATCAATGTCGACAGTGAATTGTTTGGCTTTTCAATATCTTATTTAGATGAAATGCTAGAAGTTGATGAAAACTGTTATGAAGTACAAGCTTTAATAGATCAAGTACAAAATCAACATGATATAGAAGAAATCAAGGTCAAAAAATTATCACAAGAAGCTTTTCATCCAAAAAATAAAACTTCTCAAATTATTTATGTTATCTTCTTACATCTTATTCGCTTTGTATCTTCCTCTATTATTAGTTCTATAATAGATGTTTTATTAGCGTGGATTTTATTAGATGTTTTAAAAATATGGATGACAAGTGATTTTTGGCGTATTGCTCTAGCAAGTCTTATCGCTAGAGTTATTTCTACAATTGTTAATTATGTAGTTAATAAAAAATATGTTTTTAAAGGAAAAACAAACAATAGACAGACAGCTATTCGTTTTTTGATTCTAACAGTTATTATTACAATTTTATCTACTTTATTTGTTTATGTGGCATCGATTTTTAATATCATGTCAGAAAAACTTGCGAAACCAGTAGGGGATTTACTGTTATTTTTACTTAGTTATAGTGCACAAACAAAGTGGGTATTTCATAAAGAATAAGAGGATAAAATCAATTATTTATCCTATTTAAAAAAATATTTTAAATAAAAAATGTTGATAAAATCAAAGAAAATTAAAAAAATAAATAAATTTGAACTTCAAAGTATTTACTTTTTATGTTCTTCGTGTATAATACAAACCGTATTCAAGGAGGAAAGTAAAATGGATTTTGAAAAAGTAAAAGAGATCATTGTTGATTCATTAAGTTGTGATGAAAGTCAAGTTACAATGGAAGCAAATTTAAAAGATGATTTAGAAGCTGATTCTTTAGATGCTGTTGAATTAATTATGCAAATTGAAGAAGAATTTGAAGTAGAAATTCCAGATGAAGTTGCTTCTAACATGAAAACTGTTAAAGATATCGTAGATTATATTGAAGCAAACAAATAGTAAAGAGGTGTCGCTGAGGCGACTATATATTTTATAATAAGCTTTGAAATTCAAAGCTTATTATTTTACTATATGCTTTGAACTTCAAACAAAGGAGAATGCTATGAAATTAGATTTCATTAAACAAATTATGAGTGAGTTTGATCAATCAAATGTCACTAAAATGAAAGTAGAAATAGATGATTTAAAAATAGAATTAGAAAAAGAAAGTGAAAAAGTTGAATATGTAAAACCATTAGAAAAAGAAAATAAAATGGTTGCAGAAGTTAATACCAAAGAGTCTACAGGTACACCTGTAAAATCACCAATTGTAGGTGTTTTCTATGGTGCAAGTTCACCTGAAAGTGATCCGTATGTTACTGTTGGAAAGACAGTTAAAAAAGGAGATATTATTTGTATTATTGAAGCAATGAAGGTGATGAATGAAATTAAGGCACCATGTGATGGAACGGTTACATCAATTCTTGTAGAAAATGAAGCGCTTGTAGAATATGATCAAGCTTTAATGGTTATTGAAGAAAATGTTTAAAAAGATATTGATTGCTAATCGCGGTGAAATAGCCGTTAGAATTATTCGTTGTTGTAAAGAAATGGGAATTGAAGCCGTTGCTGTTTATTCTTCAGCAGATGCCACTTCTTTACATGTTCAATTAGCAGATGAAGCTTACTGTATTGGACCTGCTAAAAGTAGTGAGAGTTATTTAAATATGGAAAATATTTTATCAGTAGCTACTTTATCAGGGTGTGATGCAATTCATCCTGGATTTGGTTATTTATCTGAAAATTCGACGTTTGCCAGACTTGTTGAAAAATGTGGTATGACTTTTATTGGTCCAAGTGGTGATGTGATTGATCAAATGGGGAATAAAAGCGTTGCTCGACAAATGATGATTGAAGCAGGAGTTCCAGTTGTTCCTGGAAGTGATGGCAGTGTTGAATCTGTCAGTCAAGGAAAAGAAATTGCTAGAAAGATTGGTTATCCGGTTTTAATTAAAGCTTCTGCCGGTGGTGGTGGAAGAGGTATGAGAAAATGTTTTAAGGAAGAAGATTTTGAAAATGCTTATTTAACAGCTAAAGCGGAGGCAAAGGCTTGTTTTGGTGATGATGATATGTATATGGAAAAATTGATTTTAAATCCTAAACATATTGAATTTCAAATTTTAGCTGATCATTTTGGTAATGTTATTCATTTAGGAGAAAGAGATTGTTCAATTCAAAGAAGAAACCAAAAGATGATGGAAGAATCTCCAAGTAAAGCTTTAAGTCAAGAGCTTCGAGAAAAGATGGGAAATGATGCTATCAAAGCAGCTAAAAAAGTAGGATATGTTAATGCAGGAACGATTGAATTTGTTTTAGCACCGGATGGAAAATATTATTTTATTGAGATGAATACGCGTATTCAAGTTGAACATCCAGTAACAGAGATGGTAACGGGGGTTGATTTGGTTCGTGAACAAATTAGAATAGCTGCACATTTAAAATTGAATTATAAACAAAGTGATATTGAATTAAAGGGACATGCCCTTGAATGTCGTATCAATGCTGAAAATCCTCAAGAAGGTTTTAGACCTTCACCAGGGATTGTTAGTAGTTTACATATTCCAGGAGGTTTTGGGGTACGTATTGATACAACTTTATATCAAGGTTATCAAGTGTCTTCTCATTATGACTCAATGATTGCTAAGGTAATCGTTCATGGAAGAAATCGTATTGAAACAATTCGTAAAATGCGTAGGGTCTTAAGTGAATTAGTGATTGATGGTATTGATACGAATCAAGAATTACAGTATTTGATTTTACATGAAAGTGATTATGTCAAAGGAAATTTTGATACAAGTTTTATTGAAAAACATTTAGATGAGTTGGTGAATGAAAGATGATGGAACAGTTATTTAAGGAAAGAAAAGAAAAACTTCATTTATTTAAGTCATTAAGAAAAAAAAGAGAAAATGAAAGAAAAGAAGTTCCTGAAGGACTTTATACAAAATGTCCAAAGTGTAAAGAATTGATTCTTACAAGTAAACTTAAAAAAAATATGTCAGTTTGTCCTCACTGTGGAAATCATTTAAAGATTACTGCTTATGAAAGATTAGAAATGATTTATGATCAAGGGAAATATAAAGAACTCTATAAAAGTACACAAAGAGTAAATCCTTTAGAATTTCCCGGATACGATGAAAAATTAGAAATTCTACAACAAAAAACAGGTTTAAATGAAGCTGTTGTTGTAGCAAGTGGAAAAATAAATGGGACAAAGGTGATTACTTGTGTGATGGATTCACGTTTTTTAATGGGTAGTATGTCTTCTATTGTAGGTGATAAAATCACGAAAGCTATTGAACATGCAACCAAAAGAAAGTATCCACTCATTATTTTTACAGCTTCAGGAGGCGCTAGAATGCAAGAAGGAATTTATTCCTTAATGCAAATGACAAAAACCTCCGCAGCTCTTGCTAGACATCATCAAGCAGGTTTACTTTATATTTCCTATATTACCCATCCAACAACAGGAGGAGTAACAGCTTCATTTGCAAGCTTAGGAGATATTATTATTGGTGAACCTCAAGCATTGATTGGATTTGCAGGAAGACGTGTCATTGAAAGTACGCTTAAACAAAAATTACCGGAAAACTTTCAAACAACAGAATTTATGGAAGAACAAGGATTTGTTGATTTAATTGTGAAACGTCAAGAAATGCGTTCAACACTTATTAGAATTTTAAAAATGCATGGTAAGGGGGCATAAAGATGTCTTTAAGTCAAGTAGAAAAAGAAATTGAAAAGTTACAAAAAGAACTTCTTGATTGCAATCAAGAGAGAAAAAAAGAAATCGAAAGTCAAATCAAAAAACAAGAAGAATATTATCAACATCTTTCACCTTATGATCATGTTTATCTTGCTAGAAAAAGTACACGACCAAATATTAAAGATTATATCAATCATCTCTTTGATGATTTTATTGAATTACATGGAGATCGTTTAGCAAAAGATGATGGTTCAATTGTTGGAGGTATTGGTTTATTTAATCAACAACCTGTAACAATTATTGGTCATTTAAAAGGAAAAACTTTAGAAGATAATTTAAAATGTAATTTTGGAATGTCTTCACCAGAAGGCTATCGAAAGGCAATGCGCTTAATGAAACAGGCAGAAAAATTTAAACGTCCTATTATTGCTTTTGTCGATACTCCAGGAGCTTATCCAGGAATGGAAGCAGAAATGCATGGAATTGGAGAAGCAATTGCTCGAAATCTTTTAGAAATGTCTCTTTTAAAAGTTCCTATTATTACTATTGTTATTGGTGAGGGAGGTTCTGGAGGAGCTTTGGCTTTAAGTGTAAGTGATCGCTTAGTCATGTTAGAAAATAGTGTTTATTCGATTTTATCTCCTGAAGGATTTGCTTCTATTTTGTGGAAAGATCAAGAAGGAAAGCGTGTTGCAGAGGCTGCAAGCTTAATGAAATTAACAGCTAAAGATCTTTATGAGCGTCATATTATTGATCATATCATAGATGAAGATTTAAAAGGGGCTACTGTTGAAAGTTATGAAGTTTATCGACAAATAAAAGAATATTTAAATACAAATCTTAAAGAATTACAAAAGTTATCAACATCTCAATTGATTAATAAACGTTATGAAAAATATAGAAAGATAGGACAAGTATTTTAAAGGAGAAAAAGATGAATGGAATTGAAATTGTTTCTACAGGTTATGCCAAAATTGAAAAGACTTTAGATAATCAACAACTTGAACAAATGGTAGAAACATCTAATGAATGGATCGTTTCACGAACGGGTATTTTAAAAAGACATCTTTCAGATAAATCAAGTGCCTTTCTAGCTATTGAAGCTGCTAAAAAAGCAACTCAAAATCAAGATTTAAGTCAACTTGCTTTAATTATTGTAGCTACGATGACACCAGAAAATAATACGCCAAGTAATGCCTGTCTTGTACAAAAAGCTTTAGGTTTAAATCATCAATCAATGATGTGTTTTGATATTAATGTTGCTTGTAGTGGTTATGTTTACGCTTTAAAAGTTGCTCAAAGCTTGTTAGAAGAAAATCAATATGGACTTGTTATTGGAAGTGAACAATTAAGCTCTATTGTAGATTATCAAGATCGTAATACGTGTATTTTATTTGGAGATGGTGCAGCCGCTACGTTGATTAAAAAAAGTCAAAAGCTTTTTTATAGTTATTTAGATAGTGATGGAAATGAAGAAGTACTATTTTCTAAAAGAAATGATTATTTAAAAATGAAAGGTCAAGATGTTTTTAAATTTGCTATTAAAGCAATTCCTTTAAGTATTGATCATGTCTTAAACCAAGCAAAAATGACATTAAATGATATTGATTACGTGATTTGTCATCAAGCAAATGAAAGAATTATTAAACATGTTTATAAAAAATATCAATGTTCAAGTGAAAAGTTTTATATGAACTTACAAGAATATGGAAACACCTCAGCAGCGAGTATTCCATTAGCTTTAGCGAAGATGAATGAACAAGGGTTACTTCAAAAAGGAATGAAAATCATTCTCGTTGGCTTTGGTGGAGGACTTACTTGGGGTGCAATTTTAATGGAATGGTAAGGAGAACAAAATGAAATTAAATGAGTTATTAAATATTAAATATCCTATTATTCAAGGAGGAATGGCCAATATTGCTACCGGTGCCTTTGCTGCGAGTGTTTCTAATGCAGGAGGTTTGGGTTTGATTGGAGCTGGAGGAATGAATGCTAAAATGTTAAAAGCAGAAATTCAAGCATGTAAAAAATTAACAAATCAACCTTTTGGTGTCAATATTATGTTACTCAATCCAGATGCCAAAGAAATGGCACAAATCGTTATTGATGAACATGTCCCAGTTGTGACAACTGGTGCTGGAAATCCAGGTGTATATATAAAAATGTGGAAAGAAGCAGGAATTAAAGTTTTACCTGTTGTTCCTAGTGTGGCTCTTGCTAAAAGATTAGAACGTGCAGGTGTGGATGGTTTAATTGTTGAAGGTTGTGAAGCAGGAGGACATATTGGTGAAGCAACGACTATGGCGCTTGTTCCTCAAGTTGTAAGTAATGTTTCTATTCCTGTTATTGCTGCAGGAGGGATTGCCAGTGGCAAGCAAATGTTAGCAGCTTATGCCTTAGGTGCTTGTGGTGTACAAATTGGAACAGTTTTACTCGCAAGTAAAGAATGTCCAATTCATGAAAATTATAAACAAGCAATTTTAAAGGCAAAAGATACTTCGACAACTGTTACAGGAAGAATTAATGGAACACCAGTAAGAATCTTAAAAAATAAAATGGCAAAAGCTTATATTCAAAAAGAAAAAGCAGGAGCAGATATGATGGAACTTGAAAAATATACTTTAGGTTCATTAAAAAAAGCTGTTTTTGAGGGAAATGTTGATGAAGGTTCTTTGATGGCAGGACAAGTTGCAGGAATGATTCATGAAATTAAACCCGTTAAACAAATTTTAGAAGAAATGATGAGTGAGTTACAAGAAACTTATTCAAATTTGGAGATTTAAAATGTTAGAAATCAATCAAAAAAGCTTAACTGTTCCTTTAATTCAAGGAGGAATGGGAGTTGGTGTTTCTCTAGGAAGTTTGGCAGGGCATGTTGCTAAGTGTGGAGCGATGGGGGTTATTTCTACAGCGCATCCAGGTTACAAGGAAGATGATTTTGAAAGTAATCATCGTCAAGCTAATATTCGTGCTTTAAAAAAAGAAATTTTAAAAGCACAAAAGCTTTCTCAAGGAAAAGGTTTAGTAGCCATCAATGCGATGGTTGCTTTAAAAGATTATGATGAATTGATCAATGCAGCATTAGAGAGTAAAGTTGATGCTATTATTTCAGGAGCTGGACTTCCTTTACGTTTACCAGAATTGGTAAAAGATCATGATGTTTTAATTGCTCCAATTGTTTCAAGTGGTAAAGCCTGTAAGGTAATCATAAAACATTGGCTCAAAAAATATCAACGTACACCAGATTTTATTGTTATTGAAGGAAGTCAAGCAGGTGGACATTTAGGGTTTAAAAAAGAAGATTTAGAAAATCAAACATGCCAAAGTTTAGAAGAAATTTTTAAAGATGTTGAAGAAATTGTAGAAAATAATAAATTGAACATTCCTATTTTTGTAGCAGGAGGAATCAGTCAAAGAAGTGATGTTAAGCATTTCTTTGATCTAGGTGTCGATGGTATTCAAGTAGCAACACGCTTTATTACAACTTATGAATGTGATGCTTCTATCAAATATAAAGAAGCCTTCTTAAAAGCTAGAAAGGAAGATATTGGTTTTGTTTCTTCTCCTGTTGGAATGCCAGGAAGAGCAATGCAAAATAGTTTTGTTAAAAAAACCAAGAAAGAAAAAATACCTGTTAAAAAATGTTATCAATGTTTAATTCCTTGTGATGTTAAAAATACACCTTATTGTATTTCAAGAGCTTTAATAGAAGCAGTTAAAGGAAATTTAGAGGATGGTCTTATTTTTACAGGAGCTCATGGTTATAGGCAAGATCATTTGATGCATGTTGATGAAGTGATTCATGAATTAATGGAGGATGACAAATGAAATTAGGAATTATTTATGCTGGTCAAGGAAGTCAAGTTGTGGGAATGGGAAAATCATTTTATCCTCGTGAAATCTTTGATCAAAATGAAGATTTAAAGGAATTATGTTTTAATGGACCACTTGAAAAACTATCTTATACACCATATACCCAACCATGTATGGTGATGGTTGCAACAATCATTACAGATTTATTAAAAGAACATGGAATTGTGCCTGATTATACAGCAGGTCTTTCTTTAGGGGAATATTCAGCATTATATTGTGCAGGTGTTTTTAAAAGACAACAAGTGATTGATCTTGCGCGTTTTAGAGGAAAAGTCATGCAAGAAGCAGTATCAGAAATTGAAAGTGAAATGATTGCCGTTTTAGGAATGAAGGAAGAACTTTTACAAGATTTGTGTCATCAAGCAAGTTCATTAGGGGTTGTTTCTATTTCTAATTATAATTGTCCTGGTCAACTTGTTGTTGCTGGTGAAAAGAAGGCTGTGGAAAAAGTTAAAGAATTAGCTTTAGAAAATAAAGCGAGAAGAGTGATTGCTTTAAATACGAGTGGACCTTTTCATACGTCTTTATTAAAAGAAGCGTCACTTGCTTTAAAAGAAAGATTTAAAAAAGAAACTTTTCATGAAATGAAAATACCTGTTATTTTTAATACTTTAGGTCATGAAATCGAATATCAATCAATACCAGAAATTTTAGAAAAGCAAGTGATGTCACCTGTTTACTTTGAAAAAAGTATTCGCTATATGATAGATCAAGGTGTTGATACGATCATTGAAGTAGGACCAGGAAAGGTATTAAGTGGTTTTGTTAGAAAGATAGATCGAAGTATTCAGCTTTATCAAATAGAAGATATGGAATCATTGAAAAAAACAGTGAAAGCTTTGAAGGGAGAATAAAATGAGATTAGAAAATAAAATTGCTCTTGTTACAGGTGGAGGACAAGGTATTGGTAAAGAAATTGCTAAAACATTAGCTTTAAATGGTGCTTTTGTTTTAATTAATTATATAGATTTAGGGAATAATCAAGAAATTGCTCAAATGACAAAAAGTGAAATTGAAAGTCTTGGAGGAAAATGTGAAATCTTACCTGCAAATGTAGCAAGTTATGATGAAACATTAGAGATGTTTAAAACAATTAAAAATGAATATGGAAGATTGGATATTTTAATTAATAATGCAGGAATTACAAAAGATGGCTTAATGTTACGCATGAAAGAAAATGATTTTGATGCAGTTATTGATGTCAATTTAAAAGGAACATGGAATTGTATGAAACATGCGACAAAATTAATGATGAAACAAAAATATGGACGTATTGTTTCTATGTCATCTGTTGTAGGCGTTATGGGAAATGCTGGACAAGTCAATTATGCTGCTAGTAAATCAGGAATTATTGGAATGACAATGTCTCTTGCTAGAGAGGTTGGAAGTCGTGGTATTACTGTTAATGCAGTAGCACCAGGTTTTATTCAAACAGCAATGACAGATGTTTTAAGTGATGATATTAAAGAACAAATGAAAAGTCAAATTCCTTTAGGAGCATTTGGAAGTGTTCAAGATATTGCAAATGCAGTTGTTTTTCTAGCAAGTGATGAAGCAAAGTACATTACTGGACAAACATTGCATGTTGATGGTGGCATGGCTATGTAAAGGAGAAGCATATGAAAAGAAGAGTTGTCGTAACAGGAATAGGTGCTTTAACACCTATTGGAAATAATGTAAATGATACATGGAAGGGTATTTTAAATCATCAATGTGGGATTGATTTGATTCAATCATTTGATACTTCAAATATGAAGGTAAAAGTAGCAGGTGAATTAAAGAACTTTGAAGCTACTGAATATTTAGATAAAAAAGATGTTCGTAAAATGGATAAATTTATTCAATATGGACTGATTGCAGCTAAAGAAGCTATCAAAGATTCTAAATTAGAGATAGATTCTATAAATCATGATCGTTTTGGGGTAGTAGTATCAAGTGGTATTGGAGGATTAGGATCTATTGAAGAAAATCATCAACGTGGTTTAAAGAAAGGATTTGATCGTGTTTCTCCATACTTTATTCCTATGACCATTGTTAATTTAGCAGCTGGTCAAATTGCCATTGCCTTTAAAGCACAAGGACTTGCTACATGTCCTGTAACAGCTTGTGCGGGAGGAACAAATGCTATTGGTGATGCCTTTAGAAATATTCGTGATGGTTATTTAGATGTAACCATTGCTGGAGGTTGCGAAGCAAGCATTACACCTCTTGGTATTGGTGGTTTTACATCAATGAAAGCTTTAAGTGAATCACATGATCCCAAACGTGCCTCCATTCCTTTTGATAAAGAAAGAAATGGTTTTGTCATGGGCGAAGGAGCAGGAATGCTTGTTTTAGAAGAACTTGAACATGCTAAAGCAAGAGGGGCACATATTTATTGTGAAATGGTAGGTTATGGTGTTAGTTGTGATGCTTATCATATGACAGCTCCAGCTCCTGAAGGTATTGGAGGTGCTAAAGCCATGATCAATGCACTTCAAGATGCTTCTCTTGAAGCTAATCAAATTGATTATATTAATGCTCATGGAACATCAACACCGATGAATGATAAGTTAGAAACAGCTGCAATCAAAAAAGCTTTTAAAAATCATGCTCATAAAGTAGCTGTATCTTCAACAAAAGGAAATACAGGTCATTGTTTAGGAGCTGCTGGTGGAATTGAAGGTGTTTTATGTGTTAAAGCATTAGAAGATAACTTTATTCCAGCAACTATTAATTATCAAAATTTTGATGAAGAATGCGATTTAGATATTGTCGCAAATCATGGAAGAAAACAAGTATTAAATTATGTAATGTCAAATTCATTAGGTTTTGGAGGGCATAATGCCTCAATTATTTTTAAGAAATATGGAGAAGAGTAATGGAACTTAATAGTAATCAAATACAAGAAATCAATCCTCATCGTTATCCTTTTGCTTTAGTAGATCGAATTACAGATTATAAACCAGGTGAGTATGCTAAAGGAATCAAATGTGTCAGTGTTAATGAAATGCATTTTTGTGGACATTTTCCAAGTCATCATGTCATGCCAGGAGTTTTGATTGTTGAAGCTTTGGCACAAGTAGGATGTATTGCTATTTTATCAAAAGAAGAAAATAAAGGAAAAATTGCTTTCTTTGGTGGTATTAAAAATTGTCGTTTTAAAGGACAAGTAACACCAGGGGATGTTTTAGAAATGGAATGTGTTCTTACTAAACAAAAAGGACCCGTAGGAATTGGTGAAGCTATTGCAAAAGTAAATGGTAAAGTTGTTTGCAAAGCTGAACTTACATTTGCAATTCAATAATCTTGAATTGCAATTTTTTTTATTTTATCATGATAAAGAGGTGAAACTATGAAACTGATAGAGCTAGAAGAAGTTGATTCAACAAATGATTATTTAAAAAGAGAATATCAAAATTTACCTATGCAAACATGTGTCACTGCCAAATATCAAACAAAAGGTAGAGGTAGAAATGGTCATGTTTGGGAAAGTCATGCAAATGAGAATTTGATTATGAGTTTTTTATTTAAAGATTTTCATAAAATAGAAGATGCTTGGAAAATGACACAATTAGCTTCGTGTAGTGTGGTTGGTTTACTTGATCGTTATCGTATTAAAGCAACTATTAAATGGCCTAATGACATTTATGTCGATGGAAAAAAGATTTGTGGTATTTTAGTAGAAACGATTTTAGATCCTGATTTAAAAGGAGTCATTGTAGGAATAGGATTGAATGTTAATAATGAAGATTTTCAATCAATGAAACAAATTACTCATAAAGAGTATAAAATATCTAAACTTGCTATTGGACTGAAAACATTTATGTTGATTTATTATAATTTATATCAAACAAATCAGTTTCATAAGGTTTTAGAATACGCTAATAGTATTTCTTATTTAAAAGATCAATGGGTAGAATATGGTGATTATGGAGAAGTTTGTTTTCAAAAGCTATTAGATGATGGTTCTGTTTTATTTGTTGATCGACAAGGAAAAACATATAAACAGGTAATTAATGAAATATCTTTACATAATAAATAAAAGTGCAGGCTTAAGCTTGCACTTTTACAATATAACAGTATTTCTTATAAAAGGATATGCCATATCCTTTTACATGAAGATATCCCTCATTGATAATTTCTTCTTCATATTTATTATCAATGATTTGTTGGGCTCCTTCACTTGCATCACTTATTAAATCTTTAACGCTCTTAGAATGTTTACATTCTAAGATTAGTGCTGTCTGAAAGATTTGTTTAGGAAAGATACATAAATCAAATCTTCCATGCACCGCTTCTCGATTTGATTTGATCTTTTTACCACTAAAGAGTCCTAATAGAAAACCATGATAAAAAGATTCTTCATTATCAAAGTAACTAATACTTCTAGATAAGATATCTCCTAGTATTTCATTTGCTTGATCAACGTCTCCTTTAACAAGACTTTGATAAAGATTTTCTTTTCTTACAAAAGTATAGTCTTCAAAATAAGACATGAATGTTTGTTTATAGATTTCATAGACTTCTTTATTGGGAATAATCAGTTTATACTTATTTTCTCCTAAATCTTCTTTTATCTTTAAATATCCTGTAAGTAAAAGAAAACTATAGATATTATTAATATTATCCATTTCTCGATAAGTAAGTTCAGGTTTGACATATTTCGTTAAAGACTTTCCTTGAATGAGTTGTTCAAATTCTTCATGAAGTTCATCACTGCCATTTTGAATATAGTTGACAACAAGATCATTTCCACTGGTATTTGCCCAGAAGGAAATAGGTTTGTTATCTGAGCTATTTAATTTACAATCAACATACATAAGTGTACTCCAAGGATTATAGATTTCGATGTTTCCAAATAAATAACCATCATACCATTCTTTAACTTCATCTACATAATCTGTTAGATTATAATCTTTTAATAATTGTAAGATTTCTTTTTTTGTAAAGCCAAAATACTCATTTTTTGATTTATAAAGAATAGAATAGGCTTTAAAATTATTTAAACCGGTGAAGATACTTTCTTTAGAAATACGAAGACAACCTGCCATGATTCCTTTTTCTAAAGCATCATTGGTTTTAAGTGCTGAAGAAAAGACACTTCTTAGGAATTCTACCATTTCATCATAGTAGTTATATTGATAAGCAGCTTGTAAAGGAACATCATATTCATCAATAAGAATGATGACTTTTTGATGATAATGTTTATAAAGAAAATATGAAATATTAAAGATTTCTCTTTCTAATTCATTATCTTCGGTTTCATTATCTACATATTTTTGAAAAAGTTTCTTTTCAGAATCAAGTAATTCATCACTATCAAGAAAGTTTTTAGCACACAAACAAATAATTTCTTTAAAGCGATTCATTTGTTTTTCATAGGAACTATTTTTCATATCTTTTAAAGTAATGAAAAGTGTTGGATATTGATTTTGATGTTTTATAGCTTTTTTATTTTTAGAAATGTTTAATCCATTAAATAAATAGGCATTCTCCTTTTCTTTAATAGAAAAGAAATAATAAAGCATCGACATATTAAGAGTCTTTCCAAATCTTCGAGGTCTTGTAAAAAAGACATTCTGTTCGTTTAATACATTTTCAATAAGATTTGTTTTATCTACATAATAAGCATTTTTATCAATCATTTCTTTAAAGTTTTCAATTCCTATAGGTCTAATTTCATAAATTATTCATTTCCTTATGTTTAATATAATTTTAATTAGTTAAATTATATATTGTTGTAAACTAAAAATCATTGGACAGATTGTCCAAGATTTGTTGGAATAAAAGATGAATATATGAAGAATTATTTCTTTGATAATATCGAGCTATAAGAATGAGCATAATATAAAAGTGTACTTAATGAGTACACAAGTTGTTAACTAAGCTTTAGTAGTAACCTCTCGTTATAAGGGTTCAGGGAGACTAGAGCTTTTATTTTCTATTTGATATAGTGTAGTTCTTGTAATTTTTGATAGACTTGGTTTGCAAGTAATTGATTGAATGTATCATTACCTGCGAATTTGTCTTCTTTTAGAAGACTTGATGGGATATAGCTATTTGTAAGATCTTTTTGATCTTCTTCAGTAGCTGTAATATTTGCATCTTTTAAGCCATTTGTAAGAAGATAAGTTCTAAAGTCTAAGAAGTGATCTTTATGTTCTTCTTTTAAGATGTTATTATCGTCTCTTACAAGGTTGTTTTGTCTTTTTGATGTCATTGATACAACAATATATTTTTGTGTTTTAATTTGGTTTAAAATAGCTCTTTGATAAGTGATTGTACGATAAACATCTTGGTTGTTTTGTTTATCATAGTTTCCAGAAAAGATAATAACGATATCATTTTCATTAAATTCAGGAAGTGTTGCTTCGATTTGTGCAGGAGCTGTTAGGGTAACAGCTTTTCCAGATTTGTCTCTTGTAAATGTATGAATATTACGAGATGAATCGTAAGCTAAAGTTCCTTTAATACCTTGAATGGTAACTTCATCGAAGTTTGATCCACTATTTTTTAAAGCTTCTACTTGTTCACCTTTTTCATTATAGAAAGTAAGGTCTACAGCTTCTTTATCACCAGGGATGGTGATATTATTAGCGAAAATCTTTGTTCTTCCTACACGAATAGATAAATCAAAAGTTGTATCTTGGTTTCCACCGAATTTAATAATTTCACTATTTGTAAGTGATTCTAAATTAAGTGGGTAACTAGCAAATTCACTTCCCAAGGTAAAGCTATCACCAATACAATAAATACGTTGACTATTTTTTTCTTTTTTTGTTTTTGTTTTTGTTGTTTCTTCTTTTGTTGTAGTTGTTGTTTTTTCTTCTGATTGGTATTTTTTAGCGTTTTGACTTGTTGAAAAACGGTCATAACCAATTAAACCAACAATCATAGCAAGTAAAACAACAACAGTAATAGAAAAAGTAACTTTTTTCATATTAGTAATAGTAGTAATGACTACCAGATATAGATTTTGCTTTTGTTAAAACACTTCCTAAAACGTTTACATTATTTCTTTGAAGTAGTTTTACACAATTTGCAGCATCTTTTTTATTAGTATCTTGTGAAGAAATAGCAAAAATAGTCCCGTCAACGGCATTTCCTACAGGAATGGCATCAGATATCATTCCAATAGGAGCACAGTCAATAATAATGAAATCAAAGGATTTCTTTAATTCATTAATATAATCTTTAAATACATGTGATCCTAATAATTCAGAAGGATTAGGAATATGAATCCCACTTGTTAAAACAGCCATAGTACCTGCAAAAGAAGGATCTTTTACACTTTGGAAGTATTCAACATTTAATTTTTTAGTTTGACGATATTCAAGTAAAGCATCTGTTAAACCATGTTTGTTTGATAATCCCATATATTTATGTAAAGTATTTTTTCTTAAATCACAATCAATTAATAAAACTCTATTATATTTTGTTGCAAAAATATAAGCAAGGTTAATAGATAGTGTTGTTTTTGCTTCATTAGCTTGTGATGAAGTAATACAAATTGATTTAATGTCTTTGTCTACTGTAGAAAATTCAATATTTGTACGAATATGACGAAAGATTTCAGTATAATCAAATTGGCTATGTTTTTTATTTTTATCTAAAATATTTAATGTTTTTCTTTTACTCGTTTTTTTTGCCATAATTATCTCCTTTTAAATATTTTTTTAAAGAAGGATGTTTTTCCTTCAATAGGATCAACTTCTTCATTGTTGATGATATGTAGAGGATTTTCATACATTAATGTATGAATATCTTCATAACTATATTTCTTTACAAGTAAATCAAAGACTTCTTGTAAACAAGGAGAACGATGTCCGTCACAACGATGAGTATCCGTTGCAATTACATGAAGTAATCCTTGATTTAATAATTGATAAGCAAACTTTTGAGCATGTTTACCATGATATCCCAAAAAGCTTGTTGCATTAACTTGAATAAGATAACCATTATCTATAAAATCTTGAATTCTTTCGATATCTAAAGAATCTTTAAAGTATCTTTCAACATGAGCAATAACGGGAGTATATCCTTTATATTGAATTTCATAAAGACGATCTTCTACTTCATTTTCATTTCCTAATTCTTTTCTAACATCAAATTCTACAAGTAAATAATGGGTATTTTCAATAGGTATAAAGATGTTTTGTTCAAGTGCTTCTAGATAATCATGATTTAAGAAGAGTTCACACCCTTCTAAAACCTCAATATTATAAACTCTAGCAAGCTCTTTTAAATCATGAATTCTATCTTTAATAATTTCTAAATCTTTTAAAGTATGTTTTCCAGAAACAACATGAGGTGTTGCGACAATCGTAGAAATACGATTATTTTTAGCTTTTTCTAAAGCCTTTTTAGCATCTTCAAGTGATGGCATTCCATCATCTATATCCCATGCATAGTGACCATGTATATCAATAAAAGCCATAACTAATCCTCAAAATAAGGAATAACGCCAAGATTTGGAATTTCTAGATATTTTTCAACGTCTTCTTTAGTATGTAAACGATTATCTAACATGAATCTAATAAAGATAATACCAATACTTAAAATAGCACCTACTAAACCACCAATAACTATATTTTTAGGAACACTTGGTGAAACAGGTGATGTTTGAAGTTTTGCATCATCAACTGTTGTAATATTGTTGATATTTAAAGTTTCTTTCACTTCATTTGTGAAGACATCAACGGTTGTATCAACAATTTTTTTACTGAGTTGTGGATCAGTTGTTGTTGCTGAAATAGAAATAATTTGGGTATCTGTTTCATTTGAAACGGATACATATTTATTGATATCTTCTACTTCTAAATTTAATTCTTTTGCAACTTTACTTTGAATATTGTTTCCTCCAAGTAAAGCTACATAGTTTTTAGTCATCGAATTATTTGAGTTAATTTGTGAATAGTCAACGATTCCTTCGTTAACTTCTGGTTTTGGGAAAATACGAGCCGTTGATTCATATTTTTTACTAACAAAGAAAATAGTAAAAGCTCCCACTAATATAGCACAAATCAATGTTGAAATAATAATGATATGTAAATGTTCTTTTAATACTTGAAACAATTCAGCTAAATTAATTTCAATCTCTTCATTTTGGATTTCTTGATTATCCATTACTTAATCTCCTTTAATACATATTTTTATAAACAATTATAGATACTACGTCGGTGCTCATTATCTAACAAAAGCCTTTAAAAATCAACAGAATTAGATTTTTTTATAGAAGTATTACTATATAAGAAAAGGAAAAGTCATAAATTTGACCGCTTGGTTATAAAAATCGACCGCTCAGTAATTATTTATTGATAATTTAAGAAATCACGGTATAATACGTTTGATTATAGATGAACTCCAAAATACGTCGTATCAACTTTAAAAATTGAGGGGGGGGGGGTACAAATATGTACAAAAATAAGAGTCAATTATTATTTAGAAGACTATATTTGATAGTAGTAGATATAATAAGTATTATTTTATCTTTCTTCTTATCAGCATTTATTGCATATGACGGTTCTATGGAATTAAGCTTTTTAAAATATACTTATTTTTTTATACCTATTTTACTCATAGGAAGTCTATTCTTCTTTATTATAATGAAGCTTTATGATAGTTTATGGAGCTATGCTTCCATTAATGAATTATTAAATGTTATTATTGCTTCAATATGCAGTTCAATTTTATACTGTATTTTATGTTTACTCATTCCAGTCCATCCGCCGATAAGTACAATATTTTTATATTTATTATTATTACTTGTTTTCATAGGTGGAAGTCGATTTGGTTATCGGTTTGTTCGTCTTTATGCTTCAAGACATTACTTATTTGGTAGAAGTGATGATAATGAAAGCAAAGTCATGATTGTTGGTGCTGGTTCAGCAGGTGAAAAGATTTTAAGAGAAACACTTGTTTCGACAAAACTTCATAAAAAAGTTGTTTGTTTCATTGATGATGATGCAACAAAACACAATAGACGCATTCACAATGTTCCTATTGCGGGGGGAAGAAATGAAATCCTTACACAAGTTGAAAAATATAAAATTGATGAAATCTATGTAGCTTTACCATCAATAGATGATAAAGAAACATCTAAGATTTTAAATATTTGTAAAGAAACCAAATGTAAAATAAAAAAATTACCTGGTATGTATCAATTCTTGAACGATGAAATTACTTTAGAAAAACTAAAAGATGTTGAAGTTCAAGATTTACTTGGAAGAGATCCTGTCCAAGTAAACTTAAAAGAAATTATGGGTTATGTAAAAGATAAAGTAGTTATGGTTACTGGTGGAGGAGGATCTATTGGATCTGAACTTTGTCGACAAATTGCTGCAAGTAATCCAAAACAATTGATTATTGTAGATATTTATGAAAATAATGCTTATAACATTCAATTAGAATTACAACATAAATATCCAAACTTAAATCTTGAAACCATGATTGCTTCCGTAAGAGATGCTGTTAAAATCAATGATTTATTTGCTTATTACCATCCAGATATTGTTTATCATGCAGCAGCACATAAACATGTACCATTAATGGAAGATGCGCCACATGAAGCAATTAAAAACAATGTTTTTGGTACATACAATGTCGTAAAAGCAAGTCATACATATGGTGTTAAGAAATTTATCTTGATATCTACAGATAAAGCAGTTAATCCGACAAATATTATGGGTGCTTCAAAACGATTATGTGAAATGGTTGTACAATCTTATAACAAGATTTCAAAAACAGAATTTGTTGCTGTACGTTTTGGAAACGTATTAGGTTCTAATGGATCCGTTATTCCTTTATTTAAAAAACAAATTAAAGAAGGTGGACCAATTACCATTACACATCCAGATATCATCAGATACTTTATGACAATACCTGAAGCTGTCTCTCTTGTCTTACAAGCAGGTGCCTATGCTAAAGGAGGAGAAATCTTTGTTTTAGATATGGGAAAACCGGTTAAGATTTTAGATATGGCTAGAAACTTAATTAAACTTTCTGGTTTAGAACCAGATGTAGATATTAAAATTGAATTTATTGGGTTAAGACCTGGTGAAAAACTTTATGAAGAAATGTTGATGAAAGAAGAAGGAATGAAAACAACGCCTAATAAGATGATTCATATTGGACAACCAATTCAATTACCTGATGATTTCTTTGATCAATTAGAAGATTTACGTCAAAGTGCATTTGATGAAGATAGTGATATTAGAAAAGATGTTCAATATATGGTAGATACTTACCATTATGATGAAAATACAACACATGGTGTGAAAAACAAAGGATAAAGAAGTTAAACGAATCGTCGCTTTGTCGCGTTCGTTTCCTTTATCTCATATATTAGAAATTAGTCCAATAAATCTATTGGATAGGCGAAGCATACTCAAATGGAGGTTTTTTATGTTTGATAATTGGTATGTAGTTCAGGTAAGAACAGGAAAAGAAGAAGAAATTGTTAAAAAATGTCAATTCTATATAGACCATGATATTTTAATTGATTGTTTTATTCCAATCACGAAAAAGAAAAAGAAGTATCATGGTACATGGCATATTGTTGATGATATTTTATTTAAAGGGTATATCTTTATAATCACCAATCAAGTAGAACAACTTTATACTCAACTCAAAAAAGTACCATATCTTACAAAACTCCTTGGAAATGATGGAAAAGAAATCTATCCCATCTATCCACAAGAAGCTATGTTTCTAACAAAATTTTCAAATAAAGATCATGTTGTTGATATTTCTAATGGTATTATTGAAAACGATAAAATCATTATTAATGAAGGTCCTCTCGTTGGTTTAGAAGGACTTATTACAAAAATAGACAGACATAAACGTATTGCTTATGTTGATGTAGAACTACTTGGAAAGCTTACAAGAGTTCAAGTAGGATTAGAAATTATTAGTAAATCATAAAAAGCACAGAAATGTGCTTTTTTATATACATTTTTTATGTATAACTTTGTTATGCCTTTTTTAGTATATAAAAATATTTCAAGAGAAAAGTTGTATGAAGAACTTCTTATGAAAGAAGAAGGCTTACAGGATACACTGAACCATCTAATTCATATTGGAAAACCAATAGAAATGGATGAAGAGGTCTTCTTAGAAAAACTTGTTCATTTGAAGAAGGAAGCTTATGACGAAACAAATGATATCAGACACCTTATCAAAGATATTGTGCCTACATATCAACCAAAATCATAACAGAACGTATGCTTTTTTTATATGAAAAAGAAAGGAAAAAATTATGAGTGATAAAAAGTATAAGATTGGTTATACAACAGAAGTGTTTGATATGTTTCATATAGGACACTTGAATATTTTAAAAAATGCAAGAAGACGATGTGATTATTTAATTGTTGGTGTAAGTACTGACGAAGTTGTAAAAAGTTATAAAAATAAAACACCTATAATCCCTTTTAAAGAACGTATTGCCATAGTAAATGAATTGAAATGTGTAGATAAGGTAGTTCCTCAAACAAGTATGAATAAGATGGAAGCATGGAATCAGTTACATTTTAATGTGTTATTCCATGGCTCTGATTGGCAAGGAAGTGATATGTACAATAATATGATTAATCAATTTTCAAATGTAGGTGTAGATGTTGTATTTCTTCCACACACAGATGGTATTTCTTCTACATATTTATCAGAAATATTACAAAAAATTAATATAGAAAATTTTGAATAACATAATCATAAAAGGTATGTTTTATTTTTTTAGTTTAATTGATAAAAATTGAATACTAAAATTAGTATTCAAAAATTTAAGTGATTTAGAAAGGATAATATCATGTTTTTAAAATTAATGTATATTACAAATAGCGTTGATGTTGCATTGATTGCTGAAAAATATGGAGTTGATAGAATTTGGATTGATTTAGAAACTTTAGGGAAGCAAGAAAGACAAGGACATATTGATTCTGTAAAATCAAAGCATTCTATCAATGATATAAAAAAAATATCGCCAAAATTAACAAAATCTGAAATGCTAGTAAGGGTTAATCCAATAAATCCATGTAGCAAAGAAGAAATAGACAAAGTAATTGAAGCTGGAGCAGATATTATTATGCTACCGATGTGGAAGTCATTAGATGATGTCAAAAATTTTTTAACAATTGTGGATAAACGTGTTAAAACAACATTACTTCTTGAAACTAAAGAGGCTGTGGAATGTTTAGATGAAGTATTAGAAAATGGTGGATTTGATGAAATACATATAGGATTGAATGATTTGCATTTAAGCTATCATTTAAAATTTATGTTTGAATTGCTTGCCAATGGAACAGTAGAAAAGATTTGTAATAAAATCAAAAACTATAATATTCCGTATGGTTTTGGTGGTGTTGCTAGACTTGGAGAAGGAACATTACCAGCAGAAAAAATTATTATGGAACATTATCGATTAGGTTCATCTAGAGCAATTCTTTCAAGAAGTTTCTGTAATGTAGATAAGACAGCATCACTTGATGAAGTAAAAGAAATATTTAAAGAAAATATGAAAACTCAAAGATTATTTGAAGAGAAAGTAATGAAAATGTCTAAAAAAGATTTTGAAAATAATAAAGATGAATTAAGCAATTGTGTAGAAAAAATCGTTAAACAAATGGAGGCATAAAAATGAAATTAAACAAACAAATTATAAGTGATTTAAGAAAAGAATACGGAGATGCTTTTTATTTGTTAGATTCTAAACAATTTAGAAGTAACTATACTGAATTAAAAAATGCTTTTTCAAGTATTTATTCTAATTTTAATATTGCATATTCTTATAAAACAAATTATACACCTAGATTATGTAAAATTGTTAATGAATTAGGTGGATATGCTGAAGTTGTTTCTGAAATGGAAGCTGCATTAGCTATGAGAATTGGGGTTAAGGAAAATAGAATTATTTGGAATGGTCCAATTAAAAATAAAGAAAAACTAGAATCTTTTTTATTAGCTGGTGGCACAGTTAATATTGATTCTATTGATGAAGGAAAATATATCTATGAATTATCAAAAAAGCATGAAGATGTAACATTTAATGTTGGTGTTCGTTGCAATTATGATGTTCAAGATGGTGTTATTTCTCGATTTGGTTTTGATGTAGAGAGTAAAGAATTTCAAGATGTATTAGATTTAATTAGGGAAAGAGATAATTTATATCTAATCAATTTACAATGCCATTTTGCTAAAAGACAATTAGAATATTGGCCTGAAAAAGCAAAAGGAATGTTAGATTTGATTGACAGGTTAAACATTGTCCCACAAAGAATTGATCTTGGTGGTGGATTGTTTGGGAAAATGGAAAATTCTTTGAAAGAACAATTTACATCTAATATTCCTAATTATCAAGATTATGCAAATGCAGTAGCAACATTATTTGCTGAAAGATTTTCTGATAAAGATAATCAACCAGAATTAATTATAGAACCAGGTTCAGCTTTAGTTGGTGATTGTATGAAATTCGTTGGGACAGTTAAAACAATAAAAAATATAAGAGGAAAATCATTTGCAACAGTATTAGGAAGTCAAAAAAATATTAGTATGACTGGTGTTAATCCTCCTATAGAAATAATCAATATGTCAAATGAGCAAGATGAATATAAAGATTTAGATTTTGTCGGATTTACATGTATTGAGTCTGATGTTATTTATAGAAATTTTAATGGAAAATTAGCTATAAATGATGCGATTGTTATTAGTAATTGCGGATCGTATTCCTTAGTTATGAAACCTCCGTTTATTTTACCTAATTTCGCTGTATTAGATATTTCAGAAGGTAAAACAGAAGTTATTAAACGTGCTGAAAATTTCGAAGATGTTTTTCATACGTTTGAATTATAGGAGGAAATAGATTTGGTAGCTATTAATAAATTTTTAAAGAGACTGTTTGATATTGTATCATCAGGCATAGCAATTATTATTTTGATTCCTTTATGGATAATAATTGCTATTGCTATAAAAAAAGATTCTAAAGGACCTATTTTCTTCAAACAAGGTAGAAGAACAACAAATGGAAAAGTATTTCATATGTATAAATTTCGCTCAATGATAGTTGATGCTGAAAAAATGGGTGCAGGATTATTTAATTATAAAGATGATCCAAGAGTAACAAAAGTAGGAAAATTTTTAAGAAAGAGTAGTTTAGATGAATTACCTCAATTGTTTAATATATTTTTTGGAGATATGTCTGTCGTAGGACCCAGACCATGCGTTACTTATGAATTGGGCGATTTTGAAACATTAAATAAAAAGTATAAAAAAAGGTTTCAAGTCAAAGCAGGCTTAACTGGTTTGGCTCAAGTAAAGGGTCGCAATGATATTTCTTGGGATGAAAAAGTAACCTATGATAATCAATATGTGGATGGATTTAAAAAGTATGGAATTATATTAGATATAAAGATTCTATTTGACTCAGTAATAAAAGTGTTTAAAAAAGAAAATATTTATGAAAATAAAGCAGATGAATCTTTAGATGATATCGAAGCTGCGAAATTAGCAGAAGAAGAAATTATTAGAATTGCACACTTACCAGATTAGAGGAGGATAAGCAATGAAATATGATGTAGAAAATAGAAGAATATGGTTAAAAGGTGAAATATTAAATGTCAATGATGCAAAAATCAATGTATTATCACCAACATCACAATTTGGTTTAAATGTATTTGAAGGAATTCCATGTTATTGGAATGAAGATGAAAATCAATTATATGCATTTCGTTTAGATGATCATTATAATCGATTATTAAGATCAGCAAAATTGTTACAATTAGATTGTAAATATACAAAGGAAGATTTTACAAAAGCCTTAAAAGATGTCATTAAAGCAAACGAATATGATGAAAATTTATCTGTAAGACAAACTTTATTTGTTGATGGCTTTGGATCATGGGGATCAGAGGGACCAGTAGAAATGTTTGTTGCACCAATTCCTAGAGGAAGAACAAGTGCTGAATATAATAAAAAAGGGTTAAACTGTTGTATTACTTCTTGGAGAAGAATTAGTGATGAAACTCTTTCACCAAGAATTAAATGTGGCGCTAATTATATTAATAGTAGAGTAGGACAAAGAGAAGCTTTAAGAAATGGATATGATACTTGTCTTTTCTTAAATGAAGTTGGAAAGGTTGCAGAAGGACCTGGATCATGCTTTTTTATGATTAAGGATAATACAGTTATTACTCCACAACTTACAGATAGTGTTCTAGAAAGTATTACAAGAGATACTGTGATTCAATTAGCAAAGCATATGGGATATAAAGTTATTGAAAGATCAATAGATAGAACAGAACTTTACACATGTGATGAAGCCTTTTTATGTGGGTCAGCGATGGAGATTACCCCTGTTTTAAGTATTGATCGATATACAATTGGAAATGGTGATACTGGAAATATTACAAAAAATATACATTTAAAATATTTAGATGCTGTTCAAGGAAAAGATAAAGAATTTAAGCAATGGGTAACTCCAATTTATGAATAGAGGTTAGTTATGGATAGAAAATTTATAGAAGGAAAAGTATCTGTAATTATACCAATTTATAATGCAGAAAAGTATTTAAGAAAAACATTAGATTCTATTCTTGTTCAAACATACAAAGACATAGAGATTGTTTTAGTTGATGATTGTTCAAATGATGACTCAGCTAATATTATTAAAGAGTATATACAAAAATATCCAGAAATTGTTTACTTTTTACAAGAAACAAATCAAGGTGCAGGCGCAGCAAGAAATAAAGCATTAGAATTAGCAACTGGTCAATATGTTGCTTTTTTAGATAGTGATGATATTTGGTATCCAAATAAGGTTGCTAAACAACTTGAGTTAATGAAGAAAAGAAATTGTCCATTTTCATATACGGCAATTGAAATGATTGATGAAAATGACAATCTTTTAAAGAATAAAAGAAATATTAAAGAAACGTGTGATTACAAATATTTGTTACATAATACAATAATAGCTACATCGTCAGTTATTATCGATAGAACTATTTTAGGTGACTTTAGAATGCCTTTAAGGCGAGGTGGACAAGATTATGCAACTTGGTTAATGTTATTAAGAAATGGATGCATTGCTAGAGGCATTAATGAAGCACTTGTTAAATATCGTATAAGTAGTAATTCATTATCATCAAATAAATTTAAAAGCATTAAACAAATTTGGGAAATTCAAACACAAGATGAAGAAATAAATAAATTACGTGTTTGTTTGAATACATTTAGATTTATAATAAATGCTTTAAAAAAATATTTAGGAGAATAGAGATGAGAAAAATTGATGTTGAAATAGTTTTTGTGGTTTTAGTTTATAGAAATATAGATGATTTACAAAACTTTATTATTAATACGAAATCTAAAGTAAAGTGTAATTATAAAATTATTGTTATAGATGCCAAATATTCAGATGAAGTATCCAAAGATATAGAAAATATTTGTTTTCAAAATAAACTAGTATACATTCAGATTGATAACAAAGGATATGGATATGGGAATAATGTTGGAATAGAATATGCAAATAATATGTATGAATATAAATATATTATTATTTGTAATCCAGATGTTGAGTTTATTAGCACATTAAGAATAGAAAATTTATGCGATTCTGAAATGATTATTGCTCCCCAAATAATTGCCAATAATAATAAATTGCAAAATCCATATTGGGTGAAAGAAAATATATTTTCTGAAAAATTAATGTATATAGGGTATAAACATGATATTAAATTGTTTTTGTATGTGGGTATTTTTATAAATAAGATTATAAAGTATTTATTTAGAAATCATAATAATTATATCTATGCATGTCATGGTGCATGTATAATCTTGAATTATAATTTTATAAAATACTACAATTTTAAATTTGATGATAAAATGTTTTTATTTTATGAAGAGGCATTGTTAGGATTATTTGCTAAAAAGAACAATATAAAAATAAAGTATGATAAAAATATTATAGTAAGACATTTTGAAGACGGATCAATGAGTATTTCAAATATTAATGAATATAATTTCTTAAGGGACTCGTTTATTTATTATTATAAAAGGTATAGAAAATTATGAAAATAGGAATTGTAATTGTATGTTATAACCCAGATATAAGAACAGATAAGTTGATAGATAATATTTCAAATGATAATAATTATGAAAAAATAGTTATTGTCGATAATTCAAATTTTAGAAATAAAAAGTTTGAAAATTTAGATAGAAAAAAATTTAAATATATTCCAAATTGTAAAAATTTAGGAATAGCCAAAGCTCAGAATATTGGATTAGATTATTTAAATTCTATTGGATTAAAATGGGCTATTACACTAGATCAAGATACAATAATTACATATTCATTAAGTAATAAGTATATAAAGTATTTAGATAAAAAAGAAAAACTTGATGATATAGGAATTATAAGTACTAATTATTACGATATAGGTACACAAAAGCAAAAATTTGTATTTAATGAAAGTGAAATACTTGTTGATGAAACTATAAGTTCTGGGTCTTTGATTAATATAGATATATTTAATAAAATAGGAAAAATGAGAGAGGATTATTTTATAGATCAAGTAGATAATGAATATTGTTTAAGGCTAAAAGTAAACGGATATAAAATAGTTATATTGAATGGTATCGATATGGAACATAAAATAGGAAAAATAGAGTTGAGAAAGATTTTTGGAAGAGAAATCTGCATTTATCATCAATCACCTATGCGATATTATTACAGAACAAGAAATCTATTATTTATGATAAAAGATTATAAGGATAGAGTTGTGATAATAAAAGTTATAAAATCATTAGTAAAAGATTTTATAAAATTATTATTTGAACAGAAAAAATATACAAAATTAAAAATGATTTTTTTAGGTATTAATGATGGATTTGCTTATCTGCTTGATAGAAAGGAAAAAAATGAAGATAATTTTGATTAATATTATATTAATAATATTTATGGTATTTTTATATAAATATTTAAAGAAAAAAACAAATACATATTTTTCACCATTGCTTTTGTTTAATTGGATTTGGATTACTGTTATAGTTAATTCAGCTTTAATTTCAACAAAAAAATTTAGTATGGCAACAAATATATTTGTTATTTTAATTTTTATAAGTGGGAATTTATTTTTTTTAATGTTTTCGAAAAGAAACAATAATGATGATTTATATAAACAAATTCATAAGTATTATTCAACAAATAAAAGTAAAATGAAAAAAATGATAATTTTTTGTTTGTTATTTCGTATTATGCAAATATTTTATGATATTTATGTTGTTAATAGATTAGGTGCATCAATTAATATGTTATTTGGTAATGTTGAATGGTTAAGGTTTGCATATTTGAATTATTCAAATAACATAGGAATAGTTTTTGCATTAATCACAAATATTTTAAATTATTTTGCTGAATTAGGACTAATAATAAGTGCATTTTTATGTTTCTGTGAAAAAAAATATTTCTACTTACTAATAAATATTATATTATCCTTTTTTCATGCTATTTTTACATTATCAAAAATGGCTTTTTTTATTGACTTAATATTTGTAATAGGAATTTTTTTTATATTTTCAAATATAATCAAAATAAATCGTAAAGAGAAAAGATTAATAGTGTTGGTAATAGTATTTATTATCCTTTCATTGATAGTAACAGGAACGCAAAGAGGATATCAAAATCAAGATAGTTCAATTGAGGGAATTGATAATGTTATAGTAGCTAAAACAGTTTCGTATTTTGTAACACCGTGTCTAGCATTTAAATCCTTAATGGATCAAGAAATTGATTATAGTTATGGAAGCAAAACATTTAGCCCAATATATAAGTTTATTGGATTTAGTTATGAAACATTTGGAGATATAGATGTAGGTTTTGATGATTCTACTGTTTATACTTTGCCAGGAATGTTTTTTGCTGATTTTGGTTATATTGGATGTATATTATTATTATTTTTTTATTCTTTCGTAGTTTCAAAAACATATAATAAAGTTTTTCAGAAATTTTCTTTATTTAATTTGTGTATGTATTTAATATTTAATATGACATTATTACTTTCATTTTTTACTTGGATGGGAAGAATGACTTTTTATTGGATATTCCCTATTTTTGTTTTTTATGTTGAAAAGATGATTATGATTAAGAATGGAGGATAAAATATTGAATAATAAATTAAAAACCATTTCAACAAATACATTAATAATTGGTATGGGAGCTATTGTTTCTAAAGGTGCAGCATTTATAATTGCTTTTGTATTAGCAAATTTTTTATCAACAAAACAATATGGTAGTTTGGATGTTATTTTGACATATGTTAGTTTAGCACTGCCTTTTATTACTATGGAATTATCTCAAGCAATGTATAGAAAGATATTAGAAAATCCAGAAAATGCAAATGAATATTATTTAAAATCCATAATGTCAATATTATTAAATGTTATTATTTTTATAGTTATATTGATTTTTATTAATACACAGTATAAATTTTATATTTTTATTTATACATTATTACAAATAATTTTTAACTTTACTATTGAATATGTTAGAGGCTTACAAAATCTTAAATTATATTCTATATGTAATATTATTAATTCTTTTACTTTTTTAGTACTAGCTCCATTATTTTTAAAATGTTTTCAACATAATATAAAATATGTCCTTTTAGCATATTCAATCTCTTTTTTGATATGCATTGGCATTGTATATTATAAATATGATATTTTTAGAATTACTAATAAAGGTGATTATAATTTAAAAAAAATGCTATCATATTCATTACCACTTATACCTAATGGAATTTCATGGTGGGTTACAAATGCATCAGATAGGTTGATTATAAATTTGTTTCTAGGTGTTAAATATAATGGATTATATGCTATGGCTTATAAAATCCCTACACTATTAACTTCTTTTTTTTCTGTATTTAATTTATCTTTTCAACAAATGGCATTTTTAGAAAATGAGGAAAGTGATATTATTTTTTATGATAAATTATTTAATGAACTATTTCGAATTTTATCTTGTGTTGGGCTTTTAATAATAATGTTTGTACCGATTGTATATGGTGTTTTTTTACCTCATGATTATATTGCTAGTATGAAATATATTCCATCTCTTTTATCAGGTACCATATTTCTTTGTTTATCACAATATTTAGGAAATATGTTACTTTCAAATAGAAAAAATAAAATAGTAGGCATTTCTACAACAATTTCAGCAATATTTAATATTTTAATTAATTTATTATTAATAAAACAAATTGGATTATTTGCCGCATCATTTTCTACAATGATTTCATATATAATTCTTTATACTATTAGATATTTTAACCAAAGAAAAAGTATAGTAAAAAAGACATTTTATTTTAAAACATTAATTATACAATTATTATTTTTAATGTTTTCTTATTTTTATATTAGATATTTTGACTTTAATATTGTATATATGATTATAAATGTTTTTTTGATTATTTTTGTTTTAATGATAAATAAAAATTTCATTCTATCGTTAGTAAATATATGTTTTAAGGAGAAAAAATAGAAGATTATGAATATAACAATTGTAAATCAACAAGGACACAATTTTGGAGATGAAGCAGCAGGAGCAGGATTGCTTAACAGAATACTACAATATGAAGAAGTAGAAAATGTGACTGTTCTTTATGCATCTGATTCAATTTTACCAATTACTGATTCTAGAATTATACATAAACCAGATATTTCTTTAAAAAATGTAGGTTTAAAAAATTTAATTACTTATTATTTGTTTGGGTCTAAAATAGTAAAAAATAAAAAATTAAATGAATGGATTAGAATTATTAATAATTCTGACATAATTTTTGTTTCCCCATGTGGTGCAAGTATAGGAATATATAAAGATTATCGATATCTATTAAGATTATTGATTGTTGTTAAAGAAAAAAAAATACCAGTTTTTCATTATAATACTATTAATTCAAGTAAAAGTATAATATTTGACAGTATTGCAAAATATATTTTAAATAGATCAGATGTAAATGTAAGAGAAAAGAAATCTAAATTATACTTGGATAGTATAGGCATTGAAAGTACACTAGGAACTGATAGTGCTTTTTTATTAAGTCCATTAGAGAATATGAGTAAAAGTAGTTATATTAGTTTTATTCCTGCTCATTTTGATGATTGGCATCCTTATTTTAAAAAAAATAATATAGATGAAAAATTTAATAGTAAAGTATTGCCGATTATTTCCAAAATTATAAAAAAAAATAATTTAAAAATAAAAATACTGCCTCATTTCAATTTAGAAAGTGAATATAAATATTGTAATTATATGAAAGAATTGCTAATAAAAAATGGAGTTAATGAAAGAAATATAGTAGTTCCTAGATTAACAAAATTTCAAGAATATGATTATGAAATTTCTAGAAGTCTATTTGTAGTATCAATGAGATATCATGGTTGTGTTTTAGCTTCTAAAAATTTTATTCCTTTTTATACTTTTTCATATGAGAATAAAATGAATGAAGTAGCTAATTATTCGCAAATGAAAGAATATGTTATTAATTTAAATAATCTAGATGCATACTCTAATAATAATTTAAGTAATCTTTTTGAATCTATTATTTTTAAAAGAGATGATTTAAGTGATATGTTAAAATCAAGATATTATAATTTTATTCTTCCAAACGTTGAAAAGAAGACTAAACAATTATTTAAGGGAGATGAATAGAAAATGAAACTAGCAGTCGCAGGAACAGGATATGTAGGATTGAGTATCGCTACATTATTAGCACAGCATCACGAAGTGATGGCTGTGGATATCATAGAAGATAAGGTGAATAAGATTAATAATCGTATTAGTCCTATTCAAGATGAATATATCGAAAAATATTTAAAAGAAAAAGAATTAAATCTAACAGCAACCTTAAATGCAGAAGATGCATATAAGGATGCTGTTTTTGTTATCATTGCTGCACCAACAAACTATGATTCAAAGAAGAACTTCTTTGATACAAGTGCAGTAGAAAATGTAATAGAACAGGTAATGGAAATCAATCCAAATGCCATTATGGTCATTAAAAGTACAATACCTGTAGGATATACACAAAGCATCAGGGAAAAAACAGGAAGCAAGAATATCATTTTCTCTCCTGAATTCTTAAGAGAATCAAAGGCATTGTATGATAATCTTTATCCTTCAAGAATCATTGTAGGAACAGATATGAATGATGAAAGACTTGTAGAAGCAGCACATACATTTGCATCACTATTACAAGAAGGAGCCATCAAAGAAGATATTGATACATTGTTTATGGGATTTACAGAAGCAGAAGCAGTAAAACTGTTCGCTAATACATATCTAGCATTAAGAGTATCTTTTTTCAATGAATTAGATACCTATGCAGAACTAAAAGGATTAGGTACACAACAAATCATTAATGGAGTATGTCTAGATCCAAGAATTGGATCACATTACAATAATCCATCATTTGGATATGGGGGATATTGTTTACCAAAAGATACAAAACAATTATTAGCTAACTATGCAGATGTCCCACAAAACTTAATTGAAGCCATTGTAGAAAGTAATAGAACAAGAAAAGATTTCATTGCAGATCAAGTATTAGAAAAAGCAGGAGCGTATGAAGCAAATGATTCATATAATCAAGAAAAAGAAAATGAAGTAATTGTTGGAGTATATAGATTAACAATGAAATCAAACAGCGATAACTTCAGACAGTCATCAATCCAAGGAGTCATGAAAAGAATCAAAGCTAAAGGAGCTAAGGTTATTGTCTATGAACCAACATTAGAAGATGGAACAACATTCTTTGGAAGTGAAGTAGTAAATGACTTAAATAAATTTAAAGAACTAAGTCAAGCAATCATAGCGAACCGCTATGATAGTTGTCTAGATGATGTAGAAGAAAAAGTATATACAAGAGATTTATTTAGAAGAGATTAGTTTCTAATATGGATTTTTTAGATTTATTTTATAAGAATTTTTCTATAAAGCCTAAGTCTTTATTTGGGTAATTTTCATTGTTTTAATAGTTATTAAATTTGGTGATTTTTTTAATTCATTGGAATTATCATGGAAATGGGTTAAGAAAATATATGATTTTTTTAAAAATAATAAAAAAAGAGTAATAATTGTACTTATAGTGTTGTTTTGCATAATAGGTAATTCAGATTTTTCAATTTTTTTTAATTCTTCCACTAATAAAAAAGATATCATCCTTATGGATGATAATAATAAAAAAAATTATCCAATTGAAGTGGATATGAAAATGAAGAAGAAGGTTGGGAATTGGACGTATTTTATATACAATACTGAGGATACAATTGGAAGTAAATACGCTGATAAGCCAATATACTATCCTGCTCTGTATAGATACAAAAATGGTACATATATTGCTAGAAAAGTAAATGAACAAGCTTGTTATACTTATACGGTTTCTAAAAATTGTGTTTATTATTTAGATTCGACATTGTCTGTTCAATCACATGGTTATTTATATGTTGCAAGACCAGATGGAAAAAACCAAAGATTACTAGATACAGAATTATAAGATTTTCAAATAGTTGATGATAAATATATTTATTATGTTTATTGTTTTGATACTACAGGAGTTGGTATTGAAGGACATGCTCTTCATAGAATGAATTTAGATGGGTCTAATGAAATAATTGCAGCGTATGAAGTGTCAAGTGATATTTTAAAATGTAGTCACTTTGATTATAAGATAAAAAAAGGATGGGTTTATTATAAGAATTTTAAAATGGAATTAGGTAATCCTGCAAGCGGGCTTGAAAAAATAGTAATGAATGATATAGGTGACAATGGTTGGATTTATTATATTACTAATCAATTGATAAAAGCTAAAAAAGATGGTTCACAACGTGTAGTTTTAGATGGAGAGGATACCTTTGATTATGAAATAGAAAAAGTAGAAGATAAATACATCTATTATAGGAAGAATGGTATTACGTATAAAATAGGTGTTGATGGCAATAACAAAGAGATTTTGGAATGAAATTGAATATTCTAGGTGTATCACCACAAAAGATACACCTATTTTTCACACATGAATATAAGCGGTTGCATGTTTTTGTGTTTTTTATCGAGATAAAAGATAATGAGGCTAAAGGGAAAGTAAAGAAGACAGCGGGTATATGTTTAAAGAGTATTAATTTTTGACTCCTATATAGAAGTGAAAATGAAAAGATAAAAATTTATGGCATGTTTATTTTTATTAGTTATAAGATTTAGTTTACATGTTCCATGTGATGTTTTTACGATTACAAATGAAGATAATCATGTAGAAACAGATCAAACGAATTTAGCTAATGATCAATTAGCAAAAAAAAATGCATCAGGTATTCATGATATCTTTTATCCTAAATATAATAGTAAATTAGAATTATTTAAAGTACTTTTAAAAGATTACTTTATAAAGATGAAGAAATTGATGTATTTGATATAGATATCAGTTCTTAGAACGCTATATTTTTATTTAGCTTTTTATTTTGCACTTACTTAAAGAAAATGGGCAAGCAAATAAAGATGTCTTAGATGGTAAATAGTTGTTTTAGTTGCTAAAAATGTCCATTAGGTAACAATATATAGAAAAAAGACAACACAGGTTATATAATGAAAATGTTAGCTATTTGTTTTGTACAAAATGTAAATGGCAACAAGAGGATTTTTGTAAAAATGTTATTATACTTTTTATATGAAAGGAAAGAATACTATGGGAATTGTTATATCAAGTTTTATTATTTTTTTTATTTTGAATAAATATAAATTAGTTATCAATTTTGGGATGCATCCAGTATTTTCTACTGTTTTAATAATTTCAATATATGTTTATTTTATATATTGGTTTAGTAAACAATATTCAAAAGAAGACAACAAAAAACAAAATAAAATAATTTTAAATTGTTGTATATTTATAAATGAATACTTGCCAAGTATATTTTTTGCAACGGGTTTATTGTTTAGTATTATAGGATTAAATGAAATGCTAATAAATGCAAAATTATCTGCAATTATTGATGGATTATCAATAATTGCATTTGGTGTTTCACTTATTGGAATGGGAGGCTCGGTTCAACAAACAAGAAAAAACACCAATGAAAATAATGAATGTAAACAAAAAATTGACGATATGATTTCTTCGAATAATAATGTTTTTGATGAAATTAAAAATTTAAATAAAAAAATGAATCATATGTCAAGTAGGATTAATAGTATTAACAATGAAATAAAGGAAAAGAATAGTATATTTGATTTTATAATAAGAATAATTAAAAAAACGTTTTCAAAGTTATAAAAAAGCAAATTAATAAGAAAAAATTTATTTTCTTTATTAAAAAATTTGATGGAGGAAATTAAATATGCCAAATAAACAAATTTTTACTGAAAATCCAGAAAATGATCTATGGCAAGAGCTCATGCAATTTTCTTATAAGGCAAATGTAGAAAGATATTTAGAAGAACATAATTTAGTGAAAAGTGAAGATACAATTAATACGATAATTGGTTCTTTTTTACAAGCGAATGAATATTTTAAAGCAAGTAAAACTGTAAATTTACAGATATCTCCACTTCTTTTATATTATGGATCTACTAATTTACTTCTAGGACTGTGTTCTCTAAAAAAAGGTATTAGACCAGAAATAAAAAATCATGGAATGGCTACATTACATACAACAATAGATAATTATATATCTGAAGCAAGTGTACGTTTTAACGACTATAATTTTGGAGGAATTCATCAATTTGCTAAAATTATTGGATTTGATAAGGACTTAACAAAATACGGTGAATGGAAAATGCAAGAATTTTTATCAGCTATTGTTGAGATTGATCGTGATTATAAGAAATGTTATGAAAAAGAAATAGGAAATACTTTATTACTTGATTTATATAATACATCTACGGGCTTGATTGAGAAAATATATGCAAAAAAAGAAATAATGGAATCTATTTTGAATGTTTTGAATAATGTAGAGGATTTTAAAAAAATTATTTAGATTATCAAACAGGATATGAAAAGGAAACAAATCGAAATTACTTGATTTTAAGAAAAAGGATGACAGGAAAAAATATAAAGAAAATTTCATTTTCTGGGCAACCATATTTACAAGCTGGAATAGAAAAAAATGGACAATTGATCACTTTACCGCAACTGTTTAATATGTACTCAGCACTTTTTATCATGGGTTCATTATGTCGTTATCATCCAGAAATATGGGGACCATTTGTATTGAACGATGAAACAGGAGAACGATTATTATTTGAAAAATTCATATATTATTCTAGAAGAATAATACCTAATATTGTTTTAAATATTATAAATAATGATGATATTACATATGTTACACAACGTTATTCTACAAATGAAACAATAAAGCATGTTAATGAACATGATGTAAAAGAATTAGTTAGAAATGAAATATATGATATAGAAGAAAAAAGGAGAATGATGAAATAACATGAAGAAAGAAAATATTAATGATTTTCGTTCAGAAATTTTTAAATTATGTAATGAAATAAAAAAGAATGATTCTCTACATATTATTCAAGAAACCCTTGAAAAGTTGTTTATGTGTGAAAATATTGAAGAAAAAATTCCAAGTAATATTTTTTTTCATCAAATAGCAAAACATGGAAATAATCAATTTTATGGTTATCTTTTTGCAAATGAAAATTTTGATATGTATAAAGATATATTTCCAATGGCAAAATCTCCAATAAAAGAAGATATTAAAGTATTTGAAAAAGCGCATGCAACAATTTATACTCTTATAAAACTTTGTACCGAGGATATGAGAAATAATTATCCTAAGATTGCAAAAGTGCTAGATCCGTATAGTAAGTATAAACAAATTTCTCCAATCAAAGAAAATGGATATTTAAATAAGGATTTATATAAAAATGCAGTAGATTCTTTTAAAAATTCTGATTTATATAAAAAAGTAAAAAACTCTGCTGTTAATATGTTTATTGAAAAAATTGACCAAATTGAGATTCAAAAAATGTTTATGTCATTAGAGAAAGAAATGGATAGGTGCCCCTTAGATAAGGTACCCAATTGTGCAAAAATCATATTAAAGAAAAGACCAATAGATTTTGAAAAATCAGAATTACTGATAGCACATTTTTTAATGCTCTTTGCATTAAGAAAATCATTAGAAAATGCTTGTAGTTTACTGTTTACAGCTCTTGTAGGAGAAGAACTTATTGTATTTAGTGAAGATAATATTATTAGTATTGATAAAAATTATAAAAATGTAATAAATAAAGTTATTCAAGTAACTTTATTGGGCTTTTTTTCTAAAAAATATTCGAATATTGCAGGTGAAATTGCATTAATTCATTGTAATCCTAATCAAGATTACAATATACATGAATTTGGAATAATCCATACATGTACATCGAGCTTTAACCAAGAAACAGGTGAAACAAGTAATATGACATTACAAGTTGTTGATAACTTGTTAAACCCATATTTTATATTGATGGATTCAATCGATTATAAAAACTGATTTATCATTTTTGAACATAAAATAAGGAATCTTGTTAAAAAGATAATATTTATGAAATATAATGGCGAGGAATATTGCTTTAGCTGATATCAAAGTATACGAATCATAAAAGGGTTTAATTTTTAATTATTTATGTGTATAATAATACCATCATAGAAATAAAAGGGAAATGAATTATGGAAAATATAAAGAAAATTATATCTTGGCCTGTAATATTAGGAATACAGGTCATTACAACAGTAGTATTATTATTTTTTATTTTTAAGCTTAATATTTTACCAACAACATATGCTGTTATGGTTGGGATGATACTTGTTTTATTAGGTTTTATTAATTATGCATTAATGAAACCTAATAAAAAAGAACATCATCGTAAAACAAAACCAAGAGAGATTATTGGAAAAGTATTAAGTTTAATATTAAGTGTATTAATGGTATTTGGATCAGTAATGATCAATAAAGGTTATTCAACATTAGATGATATTACGAATTCTAATACGAAATCTACACATTATGCAATTGTTGTATTAAAAAGTAGTAAAATAGACAGTTTATCTGAATTACAAAATGAATCGATTGAATATTGTTTACAATATGATAAAGAAAAAGATATGAATCAAGTTATTGCTGAAGCTAAAAAGAAAGAATCAAGCTTGAATTTTGATGTTGCTATGACATATTCAAAACTAGGGGATGATCTTTATAATAATACCGTTAATGCTATATTAATTAATACAGCATATAATGGTATGTTTGAAGAAAATCATCCAGATTTTCAAAATGAAGTTAAAGAAATATGGACAAGTGACATAGAAACAAAAGTCAAAGACTTTTCAACAAGAGTTTCTGTAACAAATACACCATTTATTATTTATATCAGTGGTATTGATACATATGGAAGTATTACAACAGTATCTAGATCAGATGTTAATATGATCGTTACTGTTAATCCAAATACAAAGAAGATTTTATTAACATCTATTCCAAGAGATTACTACGTAACTCTTGCGAATATGCAAAAAAAGGATAAGTTAACGCATTCAGGTATTGCTGGACCTGAAAATACGGTTAAAACAATGGCTAAGTTTTTAGGAACAGATATCAACTACTATGCAAGAGTTAACTTTACATCATTGGTTACAATGGTTGATGCATTGGGTGGTATTACTGTTAATGTTGATCAAGATTTTAGTGCGGGTGGTTATTCCTATAAATTAGGTCTTCAACAAATGAATGGTGAAGAAGCTTTAGCATATTCAAGGGAAAGACATTCATTTGCTGATGGAGATAATGTACGTGTAAAACATCAACAAGATGTTTTAATGGCTATGCTTAATAAGATGATGTCACCTGCAGTTATTACTAATTATAGTAGTGTTTTAAAAGCTATATCAGGATGTTTTGAAACAAATATGGCATCTAGTGATATTACAGATTTAATCAAAATGCAAATAAATGATAATGCTTCATGGACATTTAAACAAAAACAATTTACCGGAACAGGAGTTATGCAAACAGGTGGAGCTTACATGCCTGATAGCAAACTTTATTATATGATTCCAAATGATGATAGTGTTAAAGAAAATCTACAAGCAATTAAAGATGTCTTAAATGGGAAATAGTTATTCTAGTTGCTAAAAGTGATCGCTGAGTAATAATAGATAACATTGATTATATAGCGCTCTAAATAATCGCGTGTTTTAGAAAAATCACTTTAAATTATTAAGGGGATATTGATGTGAAATCAATATTCCCTCTAAAATATCTAATGTTTTTTAGGAGGAAAATTAGGCTGATGATCAGTCTTGATTTTCCTCCTTTATTTTTATTGTTATCGTGATTTTTCTACTCTAGTTTTCCTATATACTTAATCAACTACCATTTTCCATTAGATTTAGATAAGCTAAAAATCATAACTATGAAATATTCAATATAGATCAAATTAAAAATTGAATTTATATTCATCAGTAAACATCTCTAAAATAGTTTATAATATGTAAAGAAAGGGTGATAGAAATGAAGAAAATACCAATAAGAACGAAAAGTTTTTCAAGACTTGTAGAAGGAAATTATTATTTTGTAGATAAGACCTTGATGATCAAAGAGTTCTTAGATAGAGGAACAGATGTAACATTGATTACTCGTCCTAGAAGATTTGGAAAAACCATCAATATGTCAATGATGGCAGAATTCTTTGATATTACCAAAGACTCTAAAGAAATCTTTAAAGGTACAAAAATCATGGAAACACCTTATGTAGCTGAAATCAATCAATATCTAACAATCTTTATCTCTTTTGCGAATGCCAAAAGAGATAAAGAAACAGTTGTTTCAACGATAAGAACACAAATACAAAATCAATGGGATAAATATGATTTTGTATTTGAAAATCTTAAGGGATTTAAGAAAACAAATCATGAAAGACTTTATGAAGTATTAGCTGATAATAACAAGAATAATCTTAAGGGAATAGATGATGCAATTTCATTCTTGATGGAAATAATGGAAGATTATTATGGAAAAGAAGTTATGGTATTCATTGATGAATATGATACACCATTTGTAGAAGCACATACAGGAGGGTTCTATGATGAAGTAAGAGGAGGACTTGCAGGATTGCTTCATAATTCTCTTAAAACATCAACCAGCTTAAAATATGCGATGCTTACAGGAATTCAAAGAGTGGCTAAAGAAAATATTTTCAGTGATTTAAATAATTTAGATGTGTATACAGTAATTGATAATGATTATAGTGAATATTTTGGATTCAGTATAGAATAAACCAAAGAACTGTTAGAATATTATGATTTAGAATTAGATGAAGAAGTCAAAGAAATGTATGATGGCTATAAAATGGGAGATAAAGAAATCTATAATCCATGGTCTATTTTAAATTATGCAAGAAGAAAAGTACTTGTTCCTTATTGGGTCAATACGAGTGCTAATACAATGCTTAAACAAGCTATATAAAAAGCAGACTACGATTTTAAAAAACAATATGAAAAACTTATAAAGAATAACTATCTAGAAACAAGAGTTGTCCTTCAAACAAGCTTTTATGAAGTGGCAAATACACCTAACTTATAGGGGATGTTTGTAAGTGCTGGATATTTAACAGTAGTAAAAGCAATTGATCCAAAAAAAGAAAAGTTTAGAATTGCGATACCAAATTATGAGGTAAGAAAATAATTTATAAGATTAATGGAACATCAACTAGGAATGAACAATGTATAATATGATCGCATTGTTGACAATTTGATTGCTGAAAACAAAAATGATTTTTTCAAAAATTATCAAAATGTATTAATGATTCCAAACCATCATGATTTAAATAATGAAAACAGTTATCATATGATGATGTTAGGAATGTGTTTATGTCTATCAGATAACTATAAAGTTATTTATAATCGAGAAGAATGTAAAGGAAGATGTGATCTCATTATCCAGGCTCATGATGAAAAGAAAACATCGTTTATTATTGAATTTAAGTATTTCAAAGAAGATAAAAAAGATTTTGAAAAAGCATTGGATAAATTATCAAATGAAGCTATTCAACAAATCAAAGATAGAAGATATGATTATGATTTAAAAGGAAAAGTGATTTATATAGGCTTAGCCCATCATGGTAAAGATGTCATGATGAAATGGGAAGAAAAGGTTTATATTTGATGTTTGTTATTATAATAAAAAAATCAACGCTTGTTGATTTTAATAATGGTGCTGGAGATGGGATTCGAACCCACAGCCTACTGGTTACGAGTCAGTTGCTCTACCATTGGAGCTACTCCAGCATAGAAATAGAAGCAAAGCTTCTATTTTTTTTCAACTTTTGTTTCACAATAAAGACAACGATAAATACGTTTATCTTTATTTGCTAAATAGAAAACATGATCTAATCCTTGTTCTGTTGAAGTAATACAACGAGGATTTTTACATTTTTCTACATTAATAATTTTTTGAGGAAGTTGCAATTTTTTCTTTTCAACAAGTTTACCATCTTTAATAATACAAACAGTAATATTAGGATCTAAATATCCTAAAACATCAAAATCTAATGCAAATTCTTCATCTATTTTTAAAATATCTTTTTTACCCATTTTATTAGATTTAACGTTTTTAATAATAGCAACGCTACAATCTAATTTATCTAATCCTAGTGCTTTATAAACTTCTAAAGATTTACCAGCAGTAATATGATCTAAAACAATCCCGTTTTTAATACTATCTATCTTCATTATCTTTCTACCTCATTTTCCAATCCTAACATTTTTAAAATAAGTGCCATACGCATAAAACGTCCGTTTTGAACTTGATCAAAATACTTAGCTCTTGGATCATCATCAACCTCAATAGCAATTTCATTAACACGGGGTAATGGGTGCATAACGATTAAATCAGATTTTGATTTTTCTAATTTCTTTAAATCTAAAATATATGTATCTTTTAAACGAATATAGTCTTGTTCATTAAAGAATCTTTCTTTTTGAACACGTGTCATATAAAGAATATCTAAATCTTCAATAACTTCTTCAATCGTTTCAACTTCTTTATAATCTAAATTCTTAGCATCTAATAAATCATGTTTTAAATATTCAGGAATTTTAAGTTCAGGTGGTGCAATAAACACGAATTTAATATTTTTATAACGTGACATTGCTTTTGTAAGAGAATGAACTGTACGTCCGAATTTTAAATCCCCACAAAAACCAATTGTTAGATTATCTAGTCTACCTTTTTCTCTATAAATAGTAAGTAAATCAGTTAAAGTTTGCGTTGGATGGTTATGACCACCATCTCCAGCATTGATTAAAGGTACTGTACTTTTTCTTGTAGCAACAAGAGGTGCTCCTTCTTTTGGATGACGCATTGCAATAATATCGCAATAGCTTGAAACAACACTAATAGTATCACTAACACTTTCACCTTTAGAAGCGCTTGTATTGCTTGCACTTGAAAAACCTAAAACACTTCCACCAAGTGATAACATAGCTGATTCAAAAGAAAGTCTTGTACGTGTACTTGGTTCAAAAAAGAGTGTAGCTAGAATTTTATGACGACAAACATCTTGATAGCGTGTACGATCTTTAATAATATCATTCGCAATATCAATTAGTTCATCAATTTCTTCTACACTTAAATCCATTGGGTCAATTAAATATTTCATAATAGTCTCCTTTTTTTTTCTTCAATATTATAGCACTCCTTAGAAAGCTATTAAATATATTTTAAAAAAATACGAAAATTTCTTTCCGTATTATTTTTTACCATTAAAACAATAAGTACAGATCTTATCACTATCAAGTCCAATAGCTTGAAGCATATCATCCAAACGATTAAAACGTAAAGAAGTAAAATTAAGTTCTTTACGGATTTCTTCTACCATTGCATTATATTCAGGAGTATCTGGATCACTATATGTTTCTAACATATTGATATCATTTTCTCCTTCACGTTTTCTAATAACACGACGTGTAATTAAATCCATATCACTTGTACTTCTTGAAAAGTTTAAGTAAGGACATCCATACATAATTGGAGGACAAGCAGGTCTGATATGGACTGCTCTTGCTCCAGAGTTATATAAATATTCAGTTGTATCTCTTAGTTGTGTTCCACGAACAATTGAATCATCAATTAATAATAATGATTTTCCTTTAATCAAGCTAGCAATTGGAATTAATTTCATTTTTGCAATTAAATTACGATCCGCTTGAATTTGTGGCATAAATGAACGTGGCCACGTAGGTGTGTATTTAATAAAAGGTCTTCCATATTGAATATGTGATTCATTTGAATAACCAATCGCATGGGCAATTCCACTATCAGGAACACCTGCTACAAGATCAATATCTTTAATATCATCTCTTTGAGCCATTAAACGACCACATTCATAACGCATTTCTTCAACATTACGTCCTTCATAACAACTTGTTGGATAACCATAGTATACCCATAAAAATGAACAAATTTTCATTTTATCATTGGCTTCTACAAGTGTTTTCACTTCTTCACTGGTCATAAAACAAACTTCACCAGGTCCTAATTCTTTATATAAAGAATAGCCTAAATTGATATAAGCATGACTTTCAAACGAAGCACAGAATCCATTTTCCCCCTTACCAATATTTAATGGAGTTCTTCCTAATTTATCACGTACTAAATACAAACCATCTTTTGTCATCAACATAAAAGAAATAGAACCTTTTACTTTTCTTAAAACATTGATAATTCCATCAACATAAGTATCCTTTTGATTGATCATTGCAGCAATCAATTCAGTTTGATTCACTTCTCCCCCAGACATCTCTAGAAAATGAGTATGCCCATTATCAAAAGCATCTTGAATCAATTCTTCCATATTTGCAACTCTACCTACAGAAACAATTGCATAACTACCTAAACGACAATTGATTAAAAGAGGTTGAGGTTCATTGTCTGAAATACAACCAATCCCCATTTTTCCAGACATTTCTTTAATATCATTTTCAAACTTAGTTCTAAATGGTGAATTTGAAATATTATGAATTGCACGGTTAAAACCGTTTTCTCCATAAACTGCAATCCCACCTTTTTTTGTTCCTAAATGAGAATGATAATCAATACCAAAAAACAAATCAGTGACACAGTCTTTACGACTGACAACGCCAAACATACCACCCATATGTAATTTTCTCCTTTTTCATTTGTTCTCTAAATGACAAAAATATGATAACATAAAACAAAATGAAGATAAAGGACATAAAAAAATGAAATTATATATAGTAAGACATGGTCAAACAGGTTATAACATTGATAATAAAGTTTGTGGCATTTCGGATGTTGAATTAACATCTTTAGGAAAGCAACAAGCTAAAATGGCCAGTGAACAATTAAAAGATATTTCATTAGATATGATTTTTGCTTCACCACTTCAAAGAGCACATGAAACTGCAAAAATCATAAATGAAAATCATCAATTAGAAATTAAAATAGATTCTAGAATTCAAGAAATCAATTTTGGCAAATTTGAAGGAATTGTTAATAATGAAGAATTTCAATATTATAAACAAAATCATGGACTCCATTATCCAGGCGGAGAATCTTTATTCCAAGTAGTCCATCGTGTGTATAGTTTTTTAGAAGAACTTGAAAATAAATATCCTGATAAAAACATTTTAGTTGTTTGTCATGGAGGTATCGTGCGTGTCATTCATAGTTATTTTCATGATATGACAAATGAAGAATTAATGACATGGTTACCCGAAAATTGTTGTATTCAAAGCTATGAAAAATAGTGACTTTGTATTGACTGAAAAGTGGAAAGTGTTATACTAATTATAGGAAAAAAGGAAAAGGAGAGTTAAATATGAACGTAGATAAAGATACTTGTATCGGATGTGGAGCATGTGCTGGTGTTTGTCCTGTAGAAGCTTTAGCATTTGATGACGAAGGAAAAATGGAATGTGACAAAGATACATGCATTGGATGTCAAGCATGTGTTGGAACTTGTCCAGTAGAAGCTATTTCAGCTGAATAATAAGATAAATTTAATAGTTATAAAGGACTTTTTATGATATATAGTTATATCAAAAAAGTCCCTTTTATTATGTTGAAAATTTTTCGGTCGAAAAAAAGCATATTTTGGTCGTAAAGAATATTTTTTGTTGAAATTATGTGATAATATTAGTTTATAAAAATTATATATTTTAAAGGCAAAACTATTGAAAAATAGTGACGCAAAGCTACAGAACTGAACCGTAAGGAAGTTGGCTGAGTTGCAGATGATGTGTACTTAGTCTTTTCTTGCGGCTTTTTCTTTATAATTATCATTTATCGTCAATATTTTTTTATAGTTTTGTAAAATTGGGAGGAAGAATAATGAATAGAAAGAAGAAGTTGTTTTCACTATTATTGGTGGTAGCCATGATAGTAACAGCAGTTTCAACAAATGTATTTAGTGCATTTGCTGAAGAATCGGTAGATTTATCTCAATTTATTGATAAAAATCTACCAAGTGATGTAGTTGATAGAAGTTATATTAAAATTGGAGACCATATTTTACAGCCGAATATAGAAAACAAAATACCGTATGGTTCAACAATTTCTATCAAACTAGTATGGGGATTTATTGATAATCAGTTTCCAACAAAAGATAATAATACGATGGTTTATCAATTACCCGATGGTATTATTATGGAGGAAGGTGTTAAAGATTTAAAAGATGGTACAGAAACTGTAGGACATTTTGAGGTGAAAGGTAATACAATTACAGTTAAATATAATGCAGGAGATCAAAGTGAATTATTTTTTAGTAAGTCAAATAGATATGGTTCACTTATTATCAATGGAACGCTTAATGATTCGTTTACAAATGATCATGAAGGTGGAAAAGGAAAACTAGACTTACCAGGTGTTGGTCAATTTATCATTGATATGGATCGTGATAAATCTAACGATAAGGTAGATATTGAAAAAACAGGAGGAAAGGTTATAAGTGATGGGGATAATCTTTCTGCAGAATTTAAATTAAAGGTTTCAGCAACTGGTCCACAAACAAACGTTGTTGTGACTGATCAAATGGATGAAAATATGACATTAGATGGAGATGTTCAATTTTACACAGATGAAGCCTGTACAATTTCTTATACTGGTACAGTTACAAATAATTTAAAAGAAACTAATAAATTTCAATATACAATTGGAAGTATGAATGATAAAGAAGTTTTATATGCTAAATATAAAGTAAAAGTAAAAAAAGATGTTTTTGCATATAATCCGGATGATTGGAATTCTAAAGTTGGAAATAATATAACTGTAAAGAGTGATACACAAACAAATGAAAAAAATTCTTATAAGAAATTAGAATATACTAAGAAAAATTGGGCAGAAAAAAAGCATAGTGTTACTGGTGATGATAGTAATAAAGTTATCAATTGGGAAGTTACGTTAAATCCTGGGGGTAATTTTGATATTGGTGGTTCTACTATTAAAGACTCGTTAGGTGATAATATTGGTGAATATATTGATGGAAGTTTTAAATGTAGTCCTTCTATTGAAGGATTAACATGGGAAAGTTTAACAACTAGAAATTTCCAAGTACCTGCTGGATGTGATAAGGAGTACAAGATGACTTACCAAACTAAATTTGGTGAAGATCCTAGTAATGCGCCAGCTATTACAAAGAGTAATACGTTCACTATTAATCCTTTTGGTAATACACAAAACACGGATTATACAGATTCATTTAAAGTAGGAAAAGAAAATTATCAATTTATTGAAAAAACTTGTCTAACAACAGGAAATTCACAAAAGGTTGCATGGCAAATAAAAATTAATGTTCCTGAAAATGGTATAAATCATTTAATTGTTAAAGATACAACGCCAGAAGGAATGAATTATAAATCATATCAAGTTAAAAGTGGATATAATGGTACACCAATATTTAGTCAAAAGGATAGAGAATTAACTTTTGACTTTGGAAAAGTAAATGAAGGAACTATTATTATACAAGTTATTACATCTCTAGATAATATTCCATCAACAACAACATCTTATGCAAATAAAGGTGAATGTTTTAATGAAACAAAGAAATTAGGGGAAAGTAATGCTAATTATGATTATAAAATTGAAACTTTTCTTGAAAAAGAAGGTTATTGGGGTAGCTCTTGTAATAAAGATGAAATGGCTTGGAAATTAATTGTAAAAAAAGTACCAACCGATGCAAAAAATGTTTTTATTGAAGATACACTTCCTGAAAATACACAGTATGTAGATAACTCATTAGATATAATTGAAAAATGGGATAGTCAAATAACAAATGAAGAGATTCTTAAGAATATTCAAGTAGAAAAAGAAAACGGAAAAGTTAAGTTTATATTTACAAATGCAGCATTAGATTATTTGAAAACAAATTCTTTAAATCTAACATATAAAGCAAGCATTATAGATGTTTCAAAAGCACTAGGAGATAAAGCCTATGACAATAAGGCGTCTTTATCTATTGATGGCAATATTTCAACAGCAACAGCTACAAGATGGTTTGGGTTATCAAAAAACGATATTTTAAAGAAAGAATATACTTATAATCAAGATACAGCACCAAATGTTAGATATAAAATTACGGTGAATGAAGGTGCAATTAAATTAAATGAGGGTAAAGATATCGAACTTGTTGATGAAATGGGAAGTGCTCTTGATTATTATATGAATAGTTTAACAATTAATGGTAATAAAGCTACGGCTAATCAAGTAAGCTATGATGAAACAAAACATGTATTAAAAATAATAATTCCTGATGAAAAGAAAGTTGTTCTTGAATATGAAGCAACTATTAATTTACCAGTAGGTGAAGATAGTAGCGCATTAAATGAAACAAATGCCTACAATAAGTGTTCTTTAAAAGGAATACCAAATCAATCTGAATTAGAGACGTATGTTTCTTTGAAAGGAAAAGTACTTGAAAGTTCAGGAGCTTCCACAGGGAATGGCGTCAGTATAAAACTTTATAAATGTGATAAAGATGACCAAACAGATGCTTTAGAAAAAGCAAAATTTAGCTGTAGTGAAGTAACATATAATAATAATTTTGAAACAACTGCTACAAAATTAAAAGCAGAGGGCGAAACATTACCAACGGGTTATCTTACTTTTTCTGGGTTGAGTAGAAATGTTCTTTATAGAATTGTTGAAACAGAAGCACCTGATAATTATAAATTAGATGCTACACCACATTATTTTATATTTAAAGGAAATAGTGAAGAAAATTATCCTGAAGCTATTAAAGAAGGAGATAATACTTATCCTGTAACACTTATTGATAAAACACAAGCAATGCATTTTTATACAATTTCTAACGAAAAAGGAACAACAAAAGAAAATACTATTGAAATTAGTAAAATAGATGCACAGACGAAATCTGAATTGAAGAACGCACACCTAAGTATTATTAATAAAGATACAAATGAAACTGTAAAAAGTTGGATAACTGGCGAAAATAATAATCCAGGAAAAGTTAAACTAGAACCAGGAACATACGTTTTAAAAGAAACCAAAGCACCAGAGGGATATATGGTAGCTGATGATATTACGTTTGTTGTGGATAATGATGGTAATATAGTTGGCAATGATCAAAATACAATAATCATGGAAGACAAACATATCGAAAAAGGTAAACTTATTCTAACTAAAACAGTAGAAGGGAATATTTCTAAAGAAAATGCCAAAAAGATTACATTTAAAGTAATGAATCAAGAAACAAAGAAGACAGATAAATATACTTTAGATGAGTTTTCGTATGATGAAGCAAGTAAAACTTGGACAAAAGAGTTAGATGTTTTAGCTGAAGAATATACAGTTGAAGAAACAAATTCGTCAGTGGAAGGTTATACAGTAAAAACAACTTATAAAATTGATACACAAGAAATAGAAGGTAAAAAAACTGAAAGTATACAAATTGAAAATCAAGGTGAAGTAACTGTAGCCTTTAAAAATAGTTACACTCCAAAATCATATGAAGTAGCTATAAGCAAACAAGATCTAACAAATGAAAAGGAAATTGCTGGAGCAACACTTAAAATAGTAAATCAAAAAACAAAAGAAGAAGTAGCTTCATGGGTCAGTGAAAAAGATAAGACACATACTGTTTCATTACCGTTTGGTGAGTATATACTTATTGAAGAAGTAGTACCTGACGGTTATAAAAAAGCAGATGATATTTATCTTAAAGTTTCTAAAAATGGAGAAATATCTATAAAAGGTAAGGATGGTACTTATAGTAAAACAAATAAAGTCATCATGAAAGATGAGGCAAAACCTGGAAAAATAGTAATTAGTAAAAGTGTTACTGGTTCAATCAATAAAGAACAAGCTGAAAAAGTTATAAGTTTTAAAGTAACAAATAATTCAACGAAAGAAGTAAATACGTATTCATTAAAAGACTTTAATTATGATGAAAGTAATAAAAAATGGACAAAGGAATTAATACAAGTTGCAGGAGGATATAAAGTTGAAGAATTAGTAACGTCTATAAAAGGGCATAAATTATCTTTAACTCAATATCAAATAAATGAAAATGGTGAAATAAAAGAAAAGGTAACAGATAAAATAGCAGAAAAGGTTACTGTTAAAAAAGATAAAACGACATTTATTGAATTTGAAAATAATTATGATTTAAATGTGTTTGATGTTGAAATAGATAAGACAGATATTTCTGGTACAAAAGAAGTAGATGGTGCGAAGTTAAAAGTAATTGATGAAGAAGGTAATCTAGTAGAAAGATGGATTTCTGGTCAAGATGATGAAAAAACGCATAAATTAAAATTATCTCCTGGGAAATATACTCTTATTGAAGAAGAAGCTCCTTATGGTTATAGAGTGGCGGATCCTATTGATTTCAGTGAATGAAAATGGTAAGATTGAAGGCATGAGTGAAAATAAAATCACTATGAAAGATGAAAAAACACAAGCTAAATTAATTCTTACTAAAACAATAGAAGGGGATATTCCCAAAAAAGATGCACAAAAGATTACTTTTAAAGTAACAAATCAAAAAACAAACAACGTAGATAAATATACTTTAGATGATTTTTCTTATGATGAAGTAAACAAAATTTGGACGAAAGAATTGGATGTTTTAGCTGGAGAATATACAGTTGAAGAAACAAATTCATCAATAGAAGGTTATACAGTTAAAACCACTTATATAATAAACGGACAAGAAGTAGAAGATCAAAAAACAGAAAGTATACAAATTGAAGATCAAGGTGAAGGAAATGTAGCTTTTAAAAATAGTTATACTCCAAAATTATATGAAGTCTCTATTCGTAAACAAGATATCTTAAATAATGAAGATATTGAGGGCGCTAGTTTACAAATCCAAAATAAGGATACAGGTGAAATTATTAGTATTGATTCATCAAAGGATGGACAAAAGGTTAATCTTGGATATGGAAATTATATTTTAACTGAAATAACTGCACCTGATGGTTATAAAATTGCGAATCCTATCGAATTTGTGGTTACAAAAGATGGAAAAGTAAAAATCAATGATAAAGTGGTCAATGAAGTTATCATGAAAGATCAACCTATAGGTAAATTGGTTATTACTAAAACAATTCAAGGAAATTTATCAAAGGAACAAATTGGTGATTCAATAAAGTTTGAAGTAACACAAAATGATACACAAAAATCTCATATATATTCATTAAATGATTTTATTTATGATGGAAATCGTTGGATTCTAGAATTAGAAGAAAATACAGGAGGTTATACTGTCAAAGAACTTGTTGATGATATACATGGTTATACCCTTGTAAAAACAATCTACATGATAGGAAATGAAGTAAATGAAGGTAAAAGTGTAGATATTGATGTAGAAAAAGGAACTGCAGCAACAGTAGCTTTTGAAAATACTTATGAATTAACAACTTATGATGTAAAAGTTGATAAAGTAGACAAAGAAAATGATGAAAAAATAGCAGGTGCAGAGCTTAAAGTTATTAATCAAGCAAATGAAGAAATTGCTCACTGGATAACGGATGGTAAAAATTCTTATAATTTAAAATTAGTACCTGGAACTTATACATTAATTGAAGTAAACGTACCAAAAGGTTATGAAATAGCTAAGCCAATAACATTTGTTGTTGGGGAAGATGGTAAAGTTGTTGACTATCAAAACAATAAGATTATTATGAAAGATAAAGCTAAACCAGGTAAACTTGTGATTGCTAAAATTATAAAAGGTAATATTTCAAAAGAACAAGCAGAAAAATCTGTAAAATTTGAAGTCATAGACAAAGATACACAAGATAAAAAGGTCTATTCATTAAATGATTTTGAGTATGATGAAAATAGTGGAAAGTGGATGTTAGAGTTAACAAAAGTTGCTGGTAAATATACAGTCAAAGAGCTTACTGATGATGTTCAAGGATACAAGCTTACTCATATAGTATCTATCATAGATGGAAAAGAAAAAGGTGATGTAGCAGCAAATCTCAATGTAGAAAAAGATGAAACAACAACTATTGAATATACAAATAATTATGAAGAAAACAAAATAGAAACTAAAGAAAATAAATCTGATCAAACTCCAAAGCAAGAATCTAAAAAAGCTAAAACGGGTGATGATACACAAATTTTAGAAAATCTTATGTTATTGATATCTTCATTGGGTGGAATTTTATTTGGACTTAGATTTTATAGAAGAAAAAATGAGTTTTAATTTTTAGAAAAAATACGGTAATGATTTATCGTATTTTTTTTATTTTAAATGTGTTAAAATAGTGCAGGAGGTTTTTTATGAAGACAACAATACATACATTAAAAAAAGAATACAAAGATAATCAAACTTACTTAAATGAAAAACAAAAGCTTTTTCAAAATTTGACATATCATATGATAGAAAAAGAACTTCATCATAATGATATTGATATAAATTATGAAGAAGTTTTAAATTACTATAATGATTGTAAAGATACTGATGAAACAATTGCATATTTTGATGAAAAATATGATCAACAATTAGATCGATTAGGTGAAAAAAATGAAATGTTTGACGATGATGCACTTGTTTATTATATTGTTAAAGTCATTGAACATCATGAAGATATTCATCAAGTTCCAGATAAAAACTATATAGCTAGTGATATTATTGATTTGATTCAAAAAGATCATGATTATTATGATTTGCTTGAACAAACACAAAGTATCATGAAGCGTTTAATCAAAATGAAACATGAAAAAAATCAAGACTTACAAAATACGTTTAGTCCTTATGGTATTGATTTGGAACAATTTTTTACACGTGTTTTCCAAGAAATTGATTATGTTGAACATCAAGGTTCTTTTCTAAAAAAAATCTATCAACTTTTAAAAGAACTTCAAAATGAATATGCACTTTCTTTAAGATATGTAGAAATTCAAATGGATGTTTTAAGCACCCTTACAAAATATACTCAAGAAAATTTAGATGAAGAAATAAAAGAGCTTTGTAAGAATTATCCACAATATCGCTTTATGCTTTATTACAAAATAATGACAACTTTACAACAAATAGGAAATAATGATTTGTTGAAAAAATATTATCAAGAAATTAATACTTGTATACCCATGAATGAAGAACAAAAAGATTTATTAGAAGTCATTCAAGAAATTTTTGGATAGGAGAATTTTTATGAAAAAAGATTTATATTTAATGAGACATGGACAAACATTATTTAATGTTAGAAGAAGAATTCAAGGATGGTGTGATTCACCATTAACTGAATTAGGAAAACAACAAGCTTTAAAAGCTAAAGAATACTTAAAGGATATTTCTTTTGACCATTATTATAGTAGTACATCAGAAAGATGTTGCGATACGATTGAACTTATTATTGGAGACCATTATTATAAAAGATTGAAGGGATTAAAAGAAAGAAATTTTGGTTTATTTGAAGGAGAAAGTGAAGATTTAAACCCTAAGTTTGATGATTTTGGTTATGATGATTTATTTCCACATTATGGTGGAGAAAGAAGAGAAGATGTACAAAAAAGATTAAAAGAAACACTTACAGATGTGATGGATAAAGAAGATCATCAAACAGTTCTTGCTCTTTCACATGCTGGTGCTTGTATGTGTTTTTTATCCACTGTTATTGATCCTGGAGAAGTATTAAAAAGTGGAGGCCTTACTAATTGTTGTATATTACATTTTACATTTGAAAATGATACTTTTAAGTTTGTTGAAATTATTCGACCATAATAAAAAAACATTGATAAAAAGTAGACTTTTTAAATCAAAAGAGGTAAAATAAATGTGAGAAAAATAGTAGAGGTTGGCTACTTCATATAAACTTACTTTCCACTTGTCATAATATAAAAAGAGAACCAACCAAGAAGAAACAGGGTGACCTGTTTTTTCTTTTAGGAGGAGTTATGGTTATTTATTTTGATTTAGACGATACACTTTATCGTTTATATGATCCTTTTTATAAAGCTTATCAAAAAGTATTTCATGAAGATCTTGATATATATGCTTTATGGAAACAAAGTAGAATCTATAGTAATGAAATTTACCCAAAATATTTAAATAAATTAATAACAAAAGATGAATTATCTACTTATCGTTTAAAGAATGCTTTTAAAGATTTTCATCAATTCATTACAAATCAACAAGCACTTGATTTTCAAAAAGTCTATGAAGATCAACAAGCACATTTAACATTATCTTCTACAATGAAAGAACTTTTTAACTACTTAAAAGAAAAGAATATTTCTTATGGTATTATTACTAATGGAAAAGAAAAAATACAAATGAATAAAATTAATTCATTATTTCCAATCATTGATTTTCCTATTATAATTTCAGAAAAAGTAGGTTATCAAAAACCACAAAAAGAAATCTTTGAATTAATTCAAGGAAATGATAGTTACTATGTAGGAGATGGTTATGAAATAGATATGATGGGAGCTTATCAAGCAGGAGTAAAGACGATTTGGTATAATCATCAAAAACAAGAAAAGGATACTTCTTTTATTGATTTTGTTGTTTATAGTGATGAAGAATTATTAGAGGTGGTTAAGAAGTTAAATAATGATTGACACAGGAAACGATGTCAAGTAGAATAAACATAAATACAGTGACTAGACCTAGTAACAAATGATTAAAATATAGAGAGTCTTTGGTTGGTGGAAAAAGATTTGGCGTCATTTGTGAATACAGCTATGAGTAGAATGTTGAATTGAGTAGGCATCTCCGGTGATCACCGTTACATGATGAGAGTATGATTGTACTTGATGAGGCTTAAAGGGTGACCTTTAGGTGAAAAAAGGTGGTACCACGGGAATAGAGCTCGTCCTTTATAGGATGAGTTTTTTTGTTTATAAAGGAGGAAAAAGAAAATGATTATTGTATTAAAACAAGAAGCTAAAACTGAAGATGTGGCAAGAATTGAAAAAACTATTGAAGAAAAAGGACTACAAGTTCATGTTTCAAAAGGAGAAAATCAAACAATAATGGGACTCATTGGAGATACAACAAAAGTAGATCCAGAATCAATTGAAGTTGATCCAGCTGTAGAAAAGGTCATGCATGTATCAGAACTATATAAATTAGCTAATAGAGCTTTCCATCCAGAAGACTCAGTTATCGATGTCGGTGGTGTTAAAATTGGTGGAGGACATCTAGCAGTGATTGCTGGACCATGTTCAGTAGAAAGCAAGGAACAAGTGATTGAAATCGCTAAAGCAGCCAAAGCAGCAGGAGCTAATCTATTAAGAGGTGGAGCATTCAAACCAAGAACATCACCATATGCTTTCCAAGGAATGGGATCAGCAGGGTTAGATATTCTAGTAGCAGCTAAAGAAGCAACAGGACTACCAATCGTATCAGAATTGATGGATGCAGAATACTTAGATGAATTCATTGAAAAAGTAGACTTGATTCAAATTGGAGCAAGAAACATGCAAAACTTCGACTTGTTAAAGAAAGTCGGGAAAGCAACAAAGAAACCAATCTTGTTAAAAAGAGGGTTGAGTGCAACATTCCAAGAATGGATCATGTCAGCAGAATATATCATGGCAAGTGGGAATCCAAATGTCATCCTATGTGAAAGAGGAGTGAGAACATTTGAATCATACACAAGAAATACATTAGACTTACAAGCAGTACCAGTCATCAAAGAATTGACACACTTACCAATCATTATCGATCCAAGTCATGCTGGAGGAAAATGGTGGTTAGTAAATCCAATGGCAAAAGCAGCAGTCGCAGCAGGATGTGATGGATTAATGATCGAAGTGCATAATAATCCAGAAAAAGCATTATGTGATGGACCACAATCATTAAAACCAGCCAAATTTGAACAATTGATGAAAGAATTAAAACCAATTGCTGATGCTGTTGGTAAAGAAATATAAAAGTACCACTATTGGTGGTACTAAGAAATACGATAATGACCAATAATGTCATTTCTTTTTTCTAAAATATCTTCTTCATAATAAAGTTGATGAGGATAAGCATGGTGAATCACGAAAGTGATTCCCTTTTTATTTCGATAATTAGAAACAATACCAATATGTTTTTTAAAGATAACAATATCGCCACCTTGCCACTTATCTAAATCATAAATATCGAGAGTCAAAGATAGGGCGTGTCTTTTAAAATAAACATTTAAATTTCTTACTCGTCGAAAATCAATATTTTTATCTGGATGTTCAACTTGATAACTTTGAGGATTTTCTCTAATATCTTGATCTACAAGAATTTGTAGATCATAACCTGTATTCAATAAGCCAAAAGCGACAACATCACTACATACTCCATAATGGTCTGTTGGGTAACCACCTTGATAATACTTACTTTTGTATTGAGGTTTTGTTTCAATATATTTTCTAACGTTTTGTACAATATCACTTTGATCGTCAATACCATCATGATCTTGATCATTTATGCTTTTATAAGTTTGAATACCAAAATCATCATTTGTATATTTTGGATGAGGTAAAAGATTATTTTGATAAAAAATGTAAGTAAGAATCAAAATGATCGGTATGAAAATAAGAAAGAACTTCTTCATTATTTACCACAACATTTTTTATATTTTTTACCACTTCCACAAGGACAAGGATCATTACGCCCCACTTTGATGACTTTTGTTGGTTTTTTCTTACCAAAATCATTTTGTTGCTTTTCAATTTGAGCATATTGTAAAGCAAGTTCTTCTTCATTTATTGCTTTAAAAAGCTCAATGACATGATGAATAATATTTTCTGTTTCAATATTATATTCGATAGATAGAGGTAAATGTTTTTGAATCATATTTTTTAATTCTTGTAAGTTATTTTGTTTATAAAGACACGAAAAATAAGCATCCATAATTTCATAATCATAAGGGTAATGCTCAAGTAATTCTTGAAAATATGAAATTCCTTGATCATTATCTTGATAAAAATAAGATAAAGCTAAGTTTTTATAAAAAGGGCAAAGATACTTATCATCTTTAAAATAATTCATAAAGTCTTGATGAAATTCTATACTTTCTTGATATTTCTTTTCTTGAATAAAAAGTTGACTTAATTGATTGAATTTTTCTTGAAGATGATAATTAAATCCAAAGAGTTTACCAAGTTCCAATAAACTTGGTTGATTTTCAAGATAAGCTTTAAATTCATTCCATAACTGGTAAAGCTCATTTAAATGATTTGTATTTTCTATTTCTTTTAATAATATTTCTTTTTCCATGAGAAATCCTCCTTTTTTAAATCATATCATATTATGTCATATTTGGTAAAAACAAAACTATTGTGTATAATAGTTGTGGTGAGAAAATATGGATCAAAAACATAAATCAAATTTAATTATTACATGTTTATGCCTGATAATCGTTTTTGTTTCTTTACTAACAATGTATGATAATTTTTCTTTTCATACATATAATACAAAAACGTATTATGATTATTTTTTATCATTAAATCATCAAGGCTTTACTTTACAGGATTATGAGCTTTATAAAGATCAATCAAATTATCATTGTGGAGATGGGACACTTGTTTTAGGAAAAATCGATTCTCTTGTAGACGGACAAGATATCGATGTCATAATTCAAATAAATAGAAAACAACATATTGATTATTCTTTAAAATATTTAGAGGGTGGAAGTTATTCTTTAGAAAATAAGGAAGATTTAAAAAATATAAAAGAAATCAAAAATGTTCAGTTAATCATCAAAGATGATAACCAAAAGACGGTTTATCAACATACTTTAAAATTAAAACAAGTTGAAAAATTAGCATGTTCTTCAAAAACATTTAAAGTAGAAAATGCATGTGTCAGTGATGATTTTATGAGACTTGGGTATTTAACGTCTACAGATGAAGATTTATTGAAGAAATATCCAAATATTTCATTAGAATATCGTTATTTAAAAAGTAATAAATTAAATGATAAAAATGATAAGAATTATGTTGTATTTAAAAAAATAAATGGAAAGACTAAAGAAATTGTTAATCAAAAAATCTATCAAACATATAATCATGATTTAAATCAAGGATCTTTAAAAAAGAAAAAATTAAGTGTTGTTATTATTTTATCAAAAGATCAAAGTCAAAAAAGTTATGTTTTCAAATTAAACTTTTCAAAGGAAAATGGTGGTTTGTATGAATAAAGAAAAATACTTAAAATTAAAAAAAGATTTTATTGTTTTATATCTTGCAAGAAATGGAATCATGACTTTTTTAATTACACTTTTTACATTTAGTTTGGATTTATCAAATTATTATCAAATATCCTTTCCAGCAACAATACCATACATCTTTTTTAATAATATTTTTACATTAATGTATTTTTGCTTATTATGGATTTTTAATTATTTGCTTTTTGAATTGTTTAAAATCATTAATGATTGGTATGATGAAAATCATCAACAAACATTAAAATTTATGTATCATGAACATAATTATTCAATCTCATGGATGATGTATGTAATCATGGCTATTTTACTTGTTATTATACAAATTGTTCAATTGCCAACATTATTTCATATAGATGCTTATTTGATGTTTGGATTTATGATTTTACGTTCACTGAAACAAATATATAAAAATAGACTCTAAGAGTCTATTTTAATAAATGACTAAGACTGTCAAGTAATTCATCTTTTGAGCTTAAAGAATTATAATAAGTTTCAAAAAGAACACCAAGCCCTGGTAAGACGGTTTCTTCTTTAGAAGCAATACCACTTTCAATAATCTCTTTAAGTTCACTACTTGAACAAGCATGTAGTCTTTGAAATATAGCTTGTCGAATATCCATTTTATCACTCCTTAAAAAGAGTGACCCAAAAAGGAGAAAAATATACATGGTAGAAACTAAAATAATTATTTTAGATCAACAAGAAATTGTTTATAAAATTCATTATAAAAGAATTAAGAATTGTTACTTAAGAGTAGAAAAAGGAGAAGTGGTAATTCGTTGTTCACCGCTGTTTCCTCAAAGTGAAATAGAAAAATTGATTAGAAATCATCAAGAAGAAATACTTGAACAAATAAAAGGATATGTTCCTAAATATAACTATCAAGAAGATGGTTATGTTTATTTGTTTAATCAAAAATATCAAATTATTTTAAAAGATATGAATATCAAAAAATGTGCCATTCATGATCGTCAAATCTATGTTTATTCAAAAAATATCCAAGCAACCATTGAAATGTTTTTAAAACAAGAATTGATGAATTATTTAAAAGAAAGAATAGATTTTTATTTAAGTACGAGCTTTCATCATGCTTTTCCTGAAATTCAAATTAAGAAAATGAAAAGAAGATGGGGTGCTTGTTTTTATCAAAAAAATAGAGTGTGCTTTAATTTAGTATTAGCACATATTGATTATGCTTTAATTGATTATGTTATTGTTCATGAACTTTGTCATTTTCTTGAAGCAAATCATTCAAAAGCATTCTATCATGAAATAGAAAAAAGAATGCCAGATTATAAAGAAAGAGAAAGATTATTAAAGGATGTGGGTATATGATTACGTCAATGCAAAATAAAACGGTTAAAGAATTATTAAAATTAAAACAAAAGAAATATCGAAAAGATTATTATTTAGTAGAAACAAATCATTTAGTAGAGGAAGCAATCAAAGCTAAACAAACAGATTTGATTATTTCAACTGAACCAGTTGATTTAGGTGTAGAAAATTTAGTAGTATCTAAAGAAATTATGGAAAAACTTGCTTTTACTAAAACACCTCAACCTATTATGGCAAGATGTTTTATTCAAAAAGATAAGAAATTAGTTGATGGAAAAAGATATTTGATTTTAGATTATCTACAAGATCCTGGAAATATTGGAACACTTATTCGTACAGCACTTGCTTTTGGCATAGATCAAGTGATTTTATCTAATGAATGTGTGGATCTTTATAATGATAAATTACTGCGATCAATGCAAGGAGCACACTTCCATCTTTCTTGTCTTTATGGGGATTTAAAAGAAATTATTCCTGCTTTAAAAGAAAAAGGTGTCTGTGTTGTAGGCAGTGCTTTAGAAAATGGAAGACCTATTCATGAAATTAAAAAACAAGAAAAGATGGCCTATGTTTTAGGAAATGAAGGGAATGGGATGGAAAAAGAGATTATCGACATTTGTGATCAAATTGCCTATATTCCAATTACAACCATTGAATCATTAAATGTGGCTGTGGCAGGAAGTATTATGATGTATCATTTTCAAGGAGAATAGGTATGGATAAGATATTATTTTTTGACATTGACGGGACACTAGGACAACATGGTGTTATTACAGAATCAAATTTAAAAGCACTGCATTTATTAAAAGAAAAAGGATATAAGACGTTTATTTGTACGGGAAGAGCTCCATTTTATGCCAAACGTTTATTTGGTGATCTTGTTAGTGGAATTATTAGTTGTAATGGACGTTATATTCTTTATGAAGGAAAGAAGCTTTATAGTAGAGCTTTTACCAAGAAACAATTAGATTATTATGTACATAAACTTGATCAAGGAAAACTAGGGGCGATGTTTGTTAGTGATGATAAAGCTTTAAAATATCATTTAGATCAAAAACAAGAAGTTGATTTAGAAAAGGAATATGGTATTGAACATCTTGTTGATTCTTTAGAAGGAGATTTTTATACGTTTGATATGTTTTATCAAAGTCAAGAACATTATCAAACAATGGTTGAAATCTTTAAAGAAGATTTAATTATTAATGATCATGGCGGAATGGGTTCTTGTGATTGTTCAACAATTGAATTTGATAAAGGCAGTGCGATTGCCTATCTATTAGATTATTTCCATATTGATAAAAATAATGCGTATGCTTTTGGTGATGGTTATAATGACCAAGCAATGTTTAGAGAAGTAGGACATGGTATTGCAATGGGAAACGCAGTAGATGTATTAAAAGAAAAAGCAACTTATGTGACTGATGATTTTGATCAAGAGGGAATAATCAAAGCATTGTATCACGAGGGGGTGCTTCATGAATGTACGTGTACGAAAAAATAAAATTGGATGAACATTTACCTATTAAAATATTAGATTTGTATTATGAAAGTAGTGAAGAAAATGTTGAAAAACATTGGCATAATAGTATAGAAATATTGGTTCCTATATTAGGTAAGGTAGAAATATGGGATAATGGACATATGATTAGAAGTCAAAATGTTGATGTTTATATTATTAATAGTAAAAATATTCATGGGATTTCTTTTGTAAGCGGGTATGAGGTTTATAAAGGATATGGCATTCAAATTAATTATGATTATATTAAAAGCATATTTCCTTTGATTGATCATTATGAATTTGTACAACCAGATGGAGAAGTTTCCCGGGAAATAGTACGAACAATCTATAGAATAGTCGATATTTATGATGATGATAAAGAGTATGGTCATATTGCGATTAAAGGTCTAACAGATATATTAATGTATATACTTTTAAAAAAATTACTTGTAAGAAAAAAATATGTACTTCAAGAAAATGAAATAAATAATAATAAAATAGTGAAGATTGTTAATTATATTGATCAACATTATAAAGAAAACTTAAGTATACAAGTATTAGCTGATCATTTTTATGTTTCACAATCTTATTTATCAAGATATTTTAAACAAAATTTTGGAACAACAATTAAAAAATATATTGATAGTGTTAGATTGGAAAAAGTAATTAATGATATATTACATACTAATCTATCGATGACAGATATTGCTTATAATAATGGCTTTGCGAATCCTAAATCATTTAATAGAATTTTTAAAAGAATTTATAAAATGACACCTCATGAATATCGAAAGTTATTAAAATAGAGTTTATTAGTTCAAATAAAGACCTATTATAAAGAGTAATAAATGATATACTTTTTTTAGGGAGGAAATTCTAATGAAGAATACAAAAAGATTTTTGCTTTGTTTTGTGATGCTATTTTCACTTGCGATAGCGCCTGTCTATGCAGTAAATAGTAATCATGTACTTAATGGAACTTATTCTTTAATTGTAGATGAATATGATTGGGGAGTAGCAACACCAAGAGTAATTGTAAATGTTGATCAAGAAATAACGACAATTGATAAAGATGTTTTAAAGGTTGTAGAAACTAAAGAAAATGCTGAAGATTTTCAAAGAACAATTGTAGATGCTTATATTTCTGATCAAAATGGTCAAAAAGTAGAAGGTGCTTCAAAATATTTTACAATTGATTTAAAAGTAAGTCCAACAGAAGGAAGTCCTTTCATTTATAAAAGTTTTAATGAATGGGCAGATCCTTATTATTTAACAATTTCATTAAAAGAAAATAAAGAAATAATTGATGGTCAAAATGAATATGATACTTTAAATATTGATACAAATTATACATCTCGTTCTTTATCTGCGGGAGATCAATTTGATTATTCAGGTAGATATCAAGCAACAGATGGAACAAATTATAGTTTTGCTACATATTCACCAGCAAAAGATGATCATAAAAATGCTTTAGTTGTATGGTTAAATGGTGGAGGAGAAGGTGGTACAAATCCTCAAATAGCAGTATTGGGAAATAAAGTGACAGGTTTAATTAGTCCAGAAATTCAAGAAAAACTTGGTAATGCTTATGTTTTTGTTCCACAATGTCCAACGCTTTGGATGGATGGTTATGGTGATTTTGAATTTACTGAATCAGGATTAAAATTTACACCAAGACATACACCTTCAACATATGTAAAGAGTTTAATGGAATGTATTAAAGCGTATGTTGATAGTAATGATGATATTGATACAAGTCGTATTTATATTGGTGGATGTTCTAATGGTGGGTATATGACAATGCAAATGGTTTTATCGTATACTGATTATTTTGCTGCAGCTTTTCCAATTTGCACAGGTTTTGATGCTAGTGATTTAAGTGAAAAAGATGCTCAAAAACTTAAAGATTTTCCATTATTTATTACGTATTGTGAAAATGATGATACGTTAGATCCAAATCAATTTTCAAGACCACTTATTGAAAAATTAAAAGCCGCTAACGCTACTAATCTTCATGTCTTTTCACCAGATGATGTTCATGATACATCAGGACTTTATAATGGAGAAGATGGAAAACCATATCAATATTCAACACATTGGTCATGGATCTATGTGTTCAATGGAGAAGCCATTGAAGATGATACATCATTAGAATTATTTTCATGGTTATCAAAACAAAGCAAACAAGTAAAAAATGAAAATGTAGAAATAGCAGATAAGGTTGAAGATTCTCAAAAAACAACAGAAAAAACAGCTGTAAAAACAGGAGACAATAGTCCAATATTTACTTATATGTCATTATTAGCTGTTGCAAGCTGTGCTTATTTGCTTATTGCACATAAAGAATATGAATAATATTTAAGAGTCAAGGATTGAAAAATCTTTGACTTTTTTTGTAAAAAAATACATTTGGATAGAAAAAGACCGATTTTATGCATGTTTTTGACATGCATGTAAGCGCTTTATTTTATATAATAATAGAAAAGGAGGGAATATGGATGTTTACAAAAAAGGTATTTATTAGTTCTTTAAGTATTATGTTTGCACTAAGTGGGATAAGTGTTGTACAAGCTCAAAATACTGGAGAACAAAAAACAAATTCAGATATTTCTGAACTATTAACGCTTGATGAAAATAATAGCGAATTTTTAAAAACGTTAATGAAAGATGGATATGCTGAATTAGGAAGGTACAAAGTCGAAAAAATCAAAGATAATGTTTATCATTGGGATGAAGGAACAAAGAAACTTCCTGGTGGAGCAACTGATGAAAATGGGGCAATGAATAATCCATCATCAATGTATTTTGTGTTATCAGAAGATGGTGTTGTATTAGTTGACTTAGGAAATGGTTCCCAAAATGAAGAAGATATTCAAAACGCTAAAACAATTGTTGAATCTATGACAGGTGATAAACATTTATCAATTATCATTACACATAGTCATGGTGATCATACTGGTTTTGGTAGATCAAAAGAAGTTTTTAGTAATGTAACAGTAGACAATGTATATGTAAGTGATGCTGATTATGATGTTGCATTTGAAGCTATTTCTCAATTTGATGGCAAAATAACAAAAGTACATAGTGGTGAAACAGTTGATATTTATGGTGCACCTTATGAATTTAATGTTGTTAATGCACATACTGAAGGTTCATTAATGATTACTGATGAAACACATGAAGCATTATTTACAGGTGATACTTTCGGTAGTGGATTTATTTGGGCACTTTTTGAAACAAATGGTGGTAATCCACTTGCTGCATTAGATAAAGGATGTTCACTTGCTAGAAAGATTTTAAATAATAATCCATCTCTATCTATTTTAGCAGGTCATCGTTGGCAACAATTCTGGGAAGATAATGCACAAAGACCAAATGAAATGTCAATTCAATATTTCAATGATATGGCTCAAGTTATTAGTGGTTTATTAGATGGTACAACTATTTCAAATAGTTATACAGCAGCATCTTGGGCACCAGATGCAGTTGAACTTTCAAGTAATGGTGCAAAAGCAAAAATCGATACATTACCTAAATATATTGAAGCTTATAAAAAAGCAGTTAATCAAATGCAAGAAGCTTATGTTTATAGTGGTAGTGATCAATTAAGTATTGAATCAGTAAATGCAGCTGCTGCACCTACATTTGTTGTTTATCCTGATGGTAATATGTCTGATGAAGAAGCAGAAAAATATATTGAAGCATCAGGTATTAAAGAAATTGTTAATCGTTCAGCAAGTAAAGTTTATGTAGCAAGACCAGCTAATGGTGTTGAATTTACAAGTGATGATGTTCAAGGATTTGAAGCAATCGTAGGTAAAATAGGTGTATCTAGTAACTTTAAATTAATTGGAATTGGTAATGGGGCTACATTCATTAATCAAAATTTAGCTTCTTATATGAACTTTGTTTCTGGTCTTGCATTAGTTAATCCCGAAAAAGGTATGGATGTTAATGTTTCAGTACCAACTTATTTAGTAACTGATAATGATGAAATTGTAAATACTTATGTAAAAGCAAATAGTGCAACTAAAACTGAAGATGGTTATTATGTAAATCCAGAAAGCCATTATGAAGTTGTTGCAGTTAATAAGGATACTGGTTTAGATGCAGTTTCTGCAACAAAAGATGCTTGGGAAAAAGTACTTAAGAAATTTGGTAGAATTGGAAATTATAGTGATGTTTATAAGGAAACAGCTACTTGGTATTCACGTCCTTTAATTTCAGGTAATAAAGAAGCTGATCAAGCAAGAAAATATCAATATTTTGATTCTGTAGATGCTATTGATAATATTGATCGTTATGTTAATACACAAGATTTAGATAATGATGGTATTGATTCATTATGGTATGAATATATTCCTGAACAATCAAAAGATGCTAAAGAAGGTAGTGTTCCTGCAGTTGTTTTATTCCATGGAAATACAAATGATCCAAGAACACAATATGATACATCTGGTTGGGCACAAATTGCTAGTGAAGAAGGCGTTATTCTTATTTGTCCTGAATGGCAAGGACACACTTATCAAGGATATACATATGATCCAATGACAGATGATTTAAATGCTACTGCAGATTCAGATGTTATTACAATGTTAAAACTTATTGAAGAAAAATATCCACAAATTGATCAATCAAGAGTTTATATTTCAGGATTATCAGCAGGAAGTATGAATACAACAAATGCTGGTTTATCTGATTCAAAATATTTTGCAGCAGCAGCAGGTCACTCAGGTCCATTTGGAGCAAGTGAATTAAATAAAAAAGCAGTTGCTGAAAATAAAGATAAATATGATATGCCTATTATCTACTTTACAGGTGATGGTGATGAATATTGTAAAGGTGCATTTGATACAACTGAATCAAATGGAGGATTACAAGTTGCACAACTTTATCAAGAATTAAATGATATGGAAGTAACACAACTTGAAGATGTTTTAGAAGCAGATGCTTATTTATATGGAGTTCCTTGGACAAAACGTTATACAATTGAACCTACAGCTGAAAATATTGCTAAAATTGATGTAGGAGCAATGGAAAATGCTAAAGGTGTAGAAATTAGCATGGCTCGTATTTATGGATGGGGACATTGGAACTATACTCCTGATGCTAAATTGATGTGGGAATTCATGAGTAAATATGCTCGTGATGTTAATACTGGTGAAACAATTCGTTTAGATAAACAAACACCAGAAACACCAACTAACCCAGATCAAAAACCATCAGATTCTAATGAACCAACAAAAACACCAGCTAAAAACGATACAGTGACTTCTACAACTACAAACGTTAAAACAGGTGATTCAACACAAGTAATGCCATTGGCTGTCTTTGCATGCTTGTCTGCATTGGCTTTTATCCTTGTAGTAAAAAAGAGTAAAAAAAATAATTAAATGATTTAAAAATGTTAAGGGAAAAGTGGGATGAATGTTCATCCCACTTTTTATGCAAAAAATATTATAGATTATTTTTTAGATGATTTTTTCTTATAAACAACAATACCAATAATGACAACAACACTGACAACAAGAAGTGAAACATAAGGAGTGATATTTGTATTATCTCCTGTTTTTACAGCTGTTGAAGATGTTTGTTTTACAGTTGTTTTGTTATTTGTATCATTTTTAACAGTTTCAGTTTTATCTGTTTTATCAGGATTTATTGGAGTTGGTGTCTCTAAAATATGAACAGGTACATAAACTGTTTTAAATGAACTCAATTCTTCTCCTTTAGAAAAACTAAAAACCATTTCAATTTGTTCGATTTGAGACCAATTAAATGTTTGATTATCAGGACCAATAAGTGTTTTTATATTTTTTAATTCGTTATTACTAATAGTGATAGTCCCGTTTCCACTATCATCAACTGCCTTGTCAGGTTTAACATAAATAGATCCTATAGAAGATCCGTTACTATAAATATACATTTCTAATAGTTCAACTTTTGTATCTTTTGCTTGAACATTAAAAACAATATCATTTTCTCCATCCCATGTAGATGATACCAATGTTAATGATGGTGTTTCTGTTAAAGTCTCATTACTTTCTTCAATTTGATTTTCATTTTGTACTTCTTCTAATGCATGAATATTTGTTGTAAAAAACATTGAGGCTGTCAATGAAAATGACAACAAGGATGCTAAAAATAATTTTTTCTTTTTCATAAATATCTCCTTTCTTTTTAAAATGTTTCAATCTAAAGGAATCTTATTTAAGATCAATTAGATTGAAAACCATCTTTAATTTAATTATCTTCCTTTGCTTAAGGGGTGTCAATGAGATTGTTACTATGATTTTGTTTTAAGTTGGGGTTGTTTTCATCATAAATTTTGATATAATAATGGGGTATATAAATCGTTGATATGGATTAGTAAATAAAGGATGCTGTTTTAGAGAGGGAGAAGTGGTGGAAACTCCTACAGATAATTTATTGAATTCACCATGGAGAGCACCTAATCAGTGACGTGAGACTGCGTTAATGTTTAATTAAGAGCATGTTTTAAACATGAATTAGGATGGTACCGCGATCAACTCGTTCCTATTGGAATGAGTTTTTTTATGTTTAAGGAGGAAATAAAGTGGAAAATGAATTATTAAAAATTAAAGATGAAGCTTTAGAAAAAATTGAAGCTTGTACATCTTTAAAAGAATTAAATGATATTCGTGTGCTTTATTTAGGGAAAAAAGGTCCTATTCAAGAAGCAATGAAATCTATGAAGAATATGGATCCAGATCAAAGAAAAACATTTGGTCAAACAAGTAATAAAGTTAAACAAGAATTATCAAAAGCTGTTGAAGATAAAAAAGAAGTTTTAGAACATCAAGCAATTATTGATAAAATCAATAGTGAAACAATTGATTTATCATTACCTAGTTATAAATTAGATCAAGGAACAATGCATCCTTTATCAATTATTGTTTCTCAATTAGAAGAACTCTTTTTAGGAATGGGATATCAAATTGCTGAAGGTCCAGAAGTAGAAAGTGATTACTTCAACTTTGAATTAATGAACTTACCAAAAGGACATCCTGCCAGAGATATGCAAGATACTTTCTATATTGATGAAAATACTTTAATGAGGACACATACTTCTCCAGTACAAGCCCATACCTTACTTGCAGCAAAAGGTAAAGGACCTATTAAAGTTATTTGTCCTGGCAAAACATATCGTAGAGATGATGATGATGCAACTCACTCACATCAATTTATGCAATGTGAAGGTCTTGTTGTTGATAAAAATATCACGCTTGCTGATTTAAAAGGAACATTAGAAGTTTTCGCAAGAAAATTCTTTGGGGAAAAACGTGAAATTAGATTACGTCCATCTTACTTCCCATTTACTGAACCATCAGTAGAAGTGGATATTTCATGTCATCATTGCGGTGGTAAAGGATGTGCTATGTGTAAAGGAACTGGATGGATTGAAATTTTAGGTGCTGGTATGGTCAACCCTAAAGTTTTAGATATGTGTGGTTTTGATAGTAAAGTATATCAAGGTTTTGCATTTGGAATTGGAATCGAACGTGTGGCTATGTTGAAATACGGTATTGATAATATTCGTGATTTCTACAATGATGATTTAAGATTCTTAAACCAATTCCAAAGAGAGGAGTAAGAAAATGGAAGTCAGTTTAAATTTATTAAATAAATACGTTAAAATAGATGATCAAGATCCAAAAGAACTTGCTGATAAAATTACTTCAATTGGTTTAGAAGTAGAAGGAATGCATTCATTAGCTAATGGAAATAACATGACAATTGGTTATGTTAAAGAATGTATCGATCATCCTGATAGTGATCATTTACATGTATGTCAAGTAGAAGTAAGACCGGGAGAAGTGACTCAAATTGTTTGTGGAGCACCAAATGTGGCTGTTGGACAAAAAGTTATTGTGGCTAATCCTGGATGTGATTTAGGAGAAGGTTTTGTTATTAAACAAAGTACCATTCGTGGACAAGAATCAAACGGAATGATTTGTTCAATGGCTGAACTTGGTTTAGATCAACGTTTATTATCTCCTGAAGATAAAGATGGAATTCATGTCTTAGATGAAAATGCACCAGTAGGAGCAGATCCTTTAGAATATTTAGGTTTAAAAGATACGATTTTAGATATTGGTTTAACACCAAATAGAGCGGATTGTATGGCTTTAACTTCACTTGCTTATGAAGTGGCTGCTGTTTTAAAAAGAGACGTCAACTTACCAGAAATCAAGGAAAAAGGTCTTCCTGGAAGCAATATTGAAGTCAAAGTAGAAACTGAATTATGTCCATTCTTTGGGGCTAAACTTGTAAAAGGTGTCACTACAAAAGAATCACCTGCTTGGTTAAAAACAGCTTTACTTGCTTCTGGCATTAAACCAATTAATAATATTGTTGATATTTCTAACTATGTCATGTTAGAAACAGGTCAACCAATTCATATGTATGATTATGATAAATTAACAAAAAAAGAATTTGTTGTAAAAACTGGATTTGATGAAAAAGCAATCTTATTAGATGGTGAAGAATATAAACTTGAACCTAATGATATCATTGTTTCAACAGACAATGGTGTTGGATGCGTAGCTGGTGTTATGGGAGCTGATAGTACTAAGATTGATGAAAATACACAAAATATCGTCATCGAAGTGGCTACTTTTGATGGACCAAGTTTAAGAGAAACAGCAAGACGTTTAAATTTATTAACAGATGCTTCTCAACATTATATTAAAGGGGCTTTAAATACTGCTAATTCTTTAAATATTTTAGAAAGATGTGCAAATTTATTAGAAGAACTTGCTGATGCTAAAGAAATCTATGAAACTGTTTCAACAACTCTTTATATTGAAGATAAATATGTTTCAGTTTCAACTCAACAAGTTAATGGATTACTTGGAACAAGCATTCAAACAAATGAAATTGCGGAAATCTTTGATTCATTAAAATTCAAATATGAATTAAAAGAAGATACATTCAATGTTAAAATTCCAACTTATCGTAATGATATTACGATGGCAGCTGATTTGATTGAAGAAGTTGTGCGTATGTATGGTTTTGATAACATTCCATCAACTTTACCAGAAATGTCTATGACAATTGGAAAAAGAACAGAAATTCAAGAAAAGAAACATATGATGAAAGTCTTATTAAAAGACTTGGGATTACATGAAACATTAACTTATTCATTAACATCACCATCACTTGTTCATGATTTCAATATTTTCCATGATCAAGAACCAGTTAAACTTGCAATGCCATTAGGTGAAGAAAGATCAGTGACAAGACAATCAATTATCGGTTCATTGTTACAAGTCATTAACTATAACCAATCAAGAAATATGAAAGATGTTCATTTATATGAATTATCAACAACATACTCAAAAGGCGTTGAATTACAAAACCTTGCGATTGCATGTACTGGTGAATACCATGGGTTATCATTTAAACAAATTTCATACAAAGCAGATTATTATTTAGTTAAAGGATTTGTAGAAACAATCTTTGAAAGATTAGGAATCAATGAATCACGTTATCGTTTAGAACGTGTCGAAAGTGATAACCAATCATTCCACCCTGGACGTAGTGCTTATATTAAAGTACAAAATGAAGTGGTTGGGGTCGTTGGACAAGTTCATCCACTAATGGAAAAGAAATATGATGTGAAAGATGTTTATGTAGTTGAATTAAACTTATCTGCATTATTAAATATCAAAACAGGTAAAGTAAAATATCAACCAATTCCACAATATCCATCAGTTTCAAGAGATATTGCTTTAGTAATGGATGAATCTGTTCCAGCAAATGATGTTTGTCAAAAAATCATTAAATCAAGTAATAAACTTGTTAAAACAACAAACATCTTTGATGTTTATGTTGGAGAACATGTAGAAGCTGGTAAAAAATCAGTAGCTATTAATTTAACTTTCCAAGATGATAAGAAAACATTAAAAGAACAAGAAATTAATGAAGCTATGGAAAAAATCTTAAAAGCTGTTGAAAAAGATTTTGGAGCAGTACTTAGAGGATAATCAAAAGAGGTGTCGAACACACACCTCTTTTTTTATGGAAAAGTTAAAAGAAAAGTTTTCTAATTTGACGATAATATTGTCTACCAACATTAAGATCACTTGGTGTTGAAGAAAATGTCATAGTATAACGTGAATCATTAAAAAAAGTAGTTGTTGGATGTTTACCTGTATGATTTAAAATAATTCCATAACGACTTAAAGTATCAATAGATTTCTTTGAAAGACCTTCATTGACTAATAAGTTAAAAATATCTGTTAAATATCTATTTCGATTACCAACAGGAGGATTTTGTTCAAGAATTGTATGAATGATTTGTTGTTGTTTTTGATTATGATTATTTTTAAGTTCTTCTTTTAAAAGATAAAGAAGAAGATCTCTTTGTTCACCTTTGTAAAATTCTTTTTCATTTCCTTTTAATATTAAAGGATAATATCCTTGTTGTTTAATATAACTTCCTAATTCTTTATTTTGATTTTCTAAAATCAATATTTGATTATTTAAATCATCAATATTTTTTTGTAAATTCTTTTTCTTATCTTCTAAAGCTAAGACTTGTTGTTCAATAGAAGAATTTTCGAGAAAATCATTTTCTTTATGATTTTCAATTATTTTTTTAATAATATGATGTTGAAAATCTTTCATATTATAAGGAAATGAATATGTACGTTGTAAAACATAACTTTGAATTTTTATTTTTACTTTCTCAATAAATTCTTGAGGAGATTCTTTTTTTAAAAAAGAAATTTTTTGAAATTCATGATTTAAATAAAGAATATAACTATTATTTCTTAAATGAAAATGTTTTTGAAATGCTTGATGAAAATTTTCATCTTCGCTTGTAAGAATATAAGCTGTTGATTGAATTTCAGTTAGAATCTCATTTTTAAAATCTTTTAAAGATATATTTAAATAAATAACAGGAAGAATTGTTTTATTTTCTATAAATTCAATGACTTGATTTAAATCATTCATATTTTTGATATTTGGTTGAATATATGAAAAATGATTATTGTTTAAAAAATGATATTTATTAAGATATGTTATTAAATCGATAAATTGATTATTACGTTTATTAATAGAAAGATATATATTTTGTTTTGTTTCGTTAAAAATATATTCATAATCATTATTTTGATATTGAATACAAAAAGCAATAGCTGATTCATCATGATAAATTGTGCAATTCTCTAAATGAATGATCAATGAATCTAATATAAATTCATCTAAATAAAATAAATCTTGAATTATTTTTGTAAATTGAATAATAGTTAGATTTTTTACAGCAATCAAAGTTGATAAATGCTTCATAGTTGATGTTTCCTTTCAATAGACTTTAAAAGATCTCTTTTACGATAAGTATCATCAGGAGATAAATTCATTAAAGTTTTATGAATGATTGAAAAAATATACTCTTGATATTCTTTATAATTATCTTGATGAATCGTGATTAATGCTTCATCATCTTGTTTTAAGAGATGATTATATTCTTGATTTATGTTTGTAAGTTTTTCAAGAATATCTTTTTTATTTTGGTATTCTTTTTGTAAATCAATGATGTCTTTTTCAATGTTCTTTATTTCATTTAAGAATAATTCTTGAACTTCTACAGATGATATTGCATCATCTTGATAAGATTGTAAGAGTTCAAATTGTTGAAGTTCTGAAAAAGAATAAAATTCATTTTCTTGTAACATATAATAACGAATGTGTTGAATGAGTGTTTGAATAAAATTTTTTTCATAAAAGAGTTTTTCTTTTTCATTGTTTGGATAATTGATTTTTACATAATTAATTTCTTTATTTGTAGGAATGACGATAATATGGCACATTCCATAGAGCTCTTGATTTAAAATAAAGGGATTAACAAGACATTTTTTATTTTTGTATAAGATGATTATTGGTAAATGATATGATTTTTTTAATAGTTGATTGACTGTTCTTTCATTAATAAAATGAGGTGTTGATTGTATTGATAAATCATGGTCTTTTTGAATATAATTACTTTCTAAAATCATTGGAAATATTTTAGGAATTGAGATTTTAGAGATATATTTAGATTCATTTGATATTTCTTTATAGAAAGAAAGTTCAAGAATTTCTTGTTGATAATGATAGAGTATTTCTATTGTAAATTGATTTTTTTTGTAATTATGATCAGTAATAAATTGAATTCCTAAAATATTTTTAGTTTTAAAATCTTTAATTTCTAAGCTTTTATGTTTTTCTTTTAAAGAATAGTATAAAGAATGATCATAATTCAAATCTTTCATTTTATTTTTTGTATGTTGTATCCAATAAATCACTTGTTCAATTAATAAAGATGGTGTCATTAATTCATTTACTTGTACCTTTGTATAATAAAATAACATAATATTCTCCTTTAGCTACTATCTTAATTTAAGCACATATTTCAATAATAAAAAAGAACTATCTTTTAGATAGTTCGCTAACAGGAATATTTTGAAATTCCTTTTTGATGATTTGATTGTCTATCAAAGATAATAATTTTGATGATTTGATTTCTAAATCTAAAGCAGGATGTGTATAAGAAGAAAGGGTTGTAATTAAATGATAGTCACATGTTTTTTTGATTGTTTTTAAATAGTTTTGTCCGTTTTGATTCATTTTTAATATATGAAGATAATTAATGGGAAAACAATCTTTTATTTCTTCTTTTGTGTTATTCATTAAAATGTGTAAAAGCATTCTTTGAATCCTTGTTTTTGTATAACGTTTACTTGTAAGTTTATTTACCAATTCTTCATAACTACTTACATTAAAAATAACTTTTTTTAATAAGTTTTCAATGCCTTCATCAACAAGATGGATCTTTTTTAATTGTGTAGGGCTTTGAATGATAATTTGATATTTCAAATAATCAAAGAAATCATTTTGCTGATAAAGCGAATCATAATAAGACATATCTAATAGATAATCATGAACATCTTGTTTTTCTTTTAAAGCTTTACGTAAAGCTGTAGCAGAAGCAATTTTTGTAAGTGTAGTATCATGATAATCATTGGATCTTTTAATACAATGTAAAGTAATAGGATAATCATTTTCAATGACTTCTTTAACATAACCTAAACCTAATAAATCATTAGGTGTCTTGATACTTTTATTTAGTAATAAACTTAAAGCTTGATTACAAGCATCAGGGTAACGTAATCCTTTTTTCATAGCAGCTTTAACATATTGATCATATTCATTAGGATGATTTTTAATAGCGTAGGCGATTTCTTTAAAAGTATCGATGTCACCACATTCACTACCAAAAACAAGATCAGTAATTCCTATATGATAAAGTAAATCAATCGCTCCTTTACAAAAATAATCGGCACTTTGACAAACATATGCAAAAGGGAGTTCGATAACTAAATCAACACCATATTTAATAGCAAGTTCACTTCTTTTAAATTTATCAATAATTGCGACTTCTCCTCGTTGAACATAATTACCAGACATAATAGCAATTGTTAAATCGGGCTTAACCATTTCTTTTGCTTTTTGTAAATGATAAAGATGTCCGGTATGAAAAGGGTTATATTCAACAATGATTCCTAATATTTTCATAAATGATAGTCCTTTTGTTTAATGGTTTTAATAACTTTAAAGAAAGTTGAAACAATTAAAATTGCAGTTGCAAGTGCTAGAGCTGTTCCTACTGTTTGAAAAAGAGAATCAAGAAATAAATCTTGATCATGTGAAATCAAATAAAGCATTGTTTGATAAATTCCTTTCCCAGGGACAATGGGGAAACAACCAACAACAATAAAAATAGTTGCAGGAGCTTTACATATTCTTGCCATAATTTCACTAAATAAAGCTACCACGATCATCGCACATAAATTTGACATAATATTACTTAGATAGGGTATCACCAGTAAATAAACGATCCATCCTAGCATCCCACCAAGAGAAGCTAAAAGTGCATAAGGCAGATGACGATGTACTCTAAAAACAAAAGCAAATCCTAAACACCCTAAGAAAGCACTTAAACATTGAATTACTTGTTCCATTAAATCAATCCTTTCAATAAAATACGCATCAATCCAACTCCTAAAGCAATTGCTGTTGCAATAAAAAAAGCTTCAACAAGACGTGCTTGCCCGGAAACATAGTTTCCATCAATAATATCTCTTAAACTATTGGTAATTGCAATTCCAGGAGTTAAAATCATTAAACAACCAATAATTGTCGCATCTAGATTATAAATCAAATGAAAATGATAAAACAAAATCGCTAAGATAGTTAAAAACATACTTGTTAGTGTTGTACGCATTAAAGAATTAATTCCTAAAATCTCATTGATCCATACAAAAAAATACATTAAAAAACCTATGATTCCAGCAATAATTCCTTCATGAAGTCCGCCTCCAAAAAAAATAGCATAACCTCCAGCACCTAAACCATACCCTAAAAAAACAAGTGGCATGATAGGATGTAAGGAATTGATAGCCCTTATTTGTTGTTCAATAAAATCATTAGTAGGTGTTTCATTACAGATTTTTCTAACAAGATCATTTAAAGCACAAACAGCATCAAGGTTTGTACGATTTTGTAAAGTTCTTTTAGTAAGAGAAGTATTTGTTCCATCTTGAAAAGTAACACTCATTGTAAAATAAGTAGGAAGAGCAAAAACACCTATATCTTGAAAGCCATAGCTTTGACACATACGTTCTAGACTTTCTTCTACACGGTAAATTTCAGCGCCATTTTTAAGTAATAATTTACCGATTTCAGCAATATTTTTTATTAATAATTGTTCGTTCATTTTTTTATTTCACCAAAAGTTAGTATAACAATTATTAAGTATTTAGGAAAGAAAAAAAGTGTGTTTAAAAGGTATTTTTCAAAAAAATAAAAACAGATTGCAAAGATATAAAAATTAGGTATAATAACTTTTGATAAAGTAGGTGAAATAAATGGAAAGATTACAAAAATATATTGCTTCAAGTGGTTATACATCAAGAAGAAAAGCAGAAGATTTAATTAGAGAAGGTAGAGTTTCTGTTAATGGTCAAGTTGTAACTGAACTTGGAACTAAAGTTAAATCTGGAGATGTTGTTTTAATTGATGGAGAAGCTATTGTTGGTGAAAATAAAGTTTATTATCTTTTTTACAAACCACAAGGATGTGTTTGTACATTAGATGATGAGTTCGATAGACCAAAAGTAATTGATTACTTTGAAGAAGTTGAAGAAAGAATTTATCCTGTTGGACGTTTAGATTTCGATACAACAGGTGCTTTAATTATGTCTAATGATGGTGATTTTGCAAATATGATCATGCATCCAAGAAGCCACTTAGAAAAAATCTATGAAGTAACAATTAAAGGTCTTATTAAAGGTGAAGATTTACATCATTTAGAAAAAGGTGTTTATTTAGAAGGTAAAAAAACAATGCCTTGTAAAATCAAAGTCACTTATAAAGATATGGAACATAAAACAACTGTTTTAAAAATTAAACTTTATGAAGGAAAAAACAGACAAGTTAAAAAAATGTTTGAAAGTGTGGGACATCCAGTAAAAAGATTACATCGTATTTCTGTTGGTTGTGTCAATTTAAAAGGATTACGTCCTGGAGAATATCGTCGTTTAAAACCACAAGAAGTAAAAGATTTAAAAAAATTAGTTGGAAAATAAAATTCGACATCATTTTTATGCATGAGTGCTTATACTAATTGTTGGTGATGGAAATGAGAGTACAAATTATTGATGATAAACAATTAAAAAACTGTAGTATTTGCAAAGCAACGGATGAATGGGTAGAAAATATATGTGTTAATGGGATTGAAGGATTATATTGTGTTAAATGTGATACGCTCACATTGTCTGAACCCCTTCCTTCAAAACTTGTTTATTTAGCTTTTAAGAAAAAATGTATGCAAATAAAAGAAATGAAAACCAATAATCAGTTGACAATGTAAAATATTGTATTAGAATAAAAACGTAAATAAAAAAGCAATGATTTAGGATATGTTTTATAAATGATTTGATTTAGAGAAAAGGTGGTTGGTGAAAACCTTGAGAATGTTTATAAGATACTCCCTAATAGCTACACTTGAAAAAGATTGTCGTTAACTGCGTTAAAGTTTTGAGGCTGAAAAGCAAATTAAGGTGGTACCACGAAACTCTCGTCCTTTGGATGAGAGTTTTTTATGTAAAGGAGAAGGAAAATGGTAGATTTTAAAGAAAATGAACAATTAAATACATTAAATCACTCTTGTGCCCATGTTATGGCACAAGCAATCAAGCATCTTTATCCTCAAGCTAAATTTTGGGTAGGTCCTGTTGTAGCTGAAGGATTCTATTATGATGTTGATTTAGGTGATGAAGTTGTTAGTGATGAAGCAATCGCTAAAATTGAAAAAGAAATGAAAAAAATCTGTAAAGATGGTAAAAGAATTGTTCGTCGTGAAATTTCTAAAGAAGAAGCTTTAGAAATGTTTAAAGATGATGAATATAAATTAGATTTAATTTCTAATTTAAAAGATGGAACAATTACTTGTTATAGTCAAGGAGATTTTACTGATTTATGTAGAGGTCCTCATGTTGAAACAGTTAAAATGTGTAAAAACTTTAAATTAATCAAACATTCTGGTGCTTATTGGAAAGGTGATAAAAACAATAAAGTTTTACAACGTATTTATGGTGTTTGTTTCCCAACTGCTGAAGAATTAGAAGAACACTTAAATTTATTAGAAGAAGCTAAAGAAAGAGATCATCGTAAAATTGGTAAAGAAATGGAAATCTTCATGGTTGATGATTTAATTGGTAGAGGTCTTCCAATGTATTTACCAAAAGGATATGCTATCTGGCAAAAACTTGAAAGATACATCAAACAAAAAGAAAAGAAATTAGGTTACTTACATGTATTAACTCCTGCTGTAGGAACAGTAAACTTATATAAAACATCAGGACACTGGGATCATTATAAAGAAAATATGTTCCCACAAATGGAAATGGATGGAGAATCATTTGTTTTACGTCCAATGAACTGTCCTCATCATATGATGATTTATGCAAATAAATTACATTCTTATAAAAACTTACCAATTCGTATTGGTGAAATTGCTCATGACTTTAGATATGAAGCATCAGGAGCTGTTAAAGGTATTGAAAGAGGAAGACATTTCTGTCAAAACGATGCTCATTTATTTGTAACACCAGAACAAATTAAATCAGAATTTAAAGGTGTTATCGATTTAATCTTAGATGTTTATAAAGATTTCAATATTACAGATTATCGTTGTGTTTTATCTCTTAGAGATCCAGAAGATAAAGAAAAATATCATGATGATGATGAAATGTGGAATAAAGCAGAAAATGAATTACGTGAAGTAATGAATGAACTTGGTATTGAATATACTGAAGAAATTGGGGAAGCTGCTTTCTATGGTCCTAAATTAGACGTTAATGTTAAACCAGCAATTGGTAATGAAATCACTTTATCAACTTGTCAATTAGACTTCTGTTTACCAGCTAAGTTTAACTTAACTTATGTTGCGGAAGATGGAACTAAGAAAACTCCTGTTGTTTTACACAGAGCTATTTTAGGTTCATTAGATCGTTTCATGGCTTATATCTTAGAAGAAACAAAAGGAAACTTACCATTATGGTTAGCTCCTACACAAGTCAAAGTATTACCTGTTAAAAATGAATATCATTTAGATTACGCTAATGAAATTTATCAATTATTATTAGATGAAGGTTTTGAAGTAGAACTTGATTCAAGAGATGAAAAATTAGGATATCGTATCCGTGAAGCACAAATGCAAAAAGCAAACTATATTCTTGTTTTAGGTAATAATGAACGTGATGAAAGAACTGTAACTTATCGTAAACATGGTGAACAAAAAGCAACAACTGTTACTATTGATGAGTTTGTTTCAATGTTAAAACAACAAATTAAAGATAAAAAATAGTTTATATTTTTAAGATATGGTATACGTAGAAGCTCAATTTTTAAATATAGAATTGAGCTTTTTACATAAAATTGACAAAAGAAAATGCTACTTATATAATACTAATGAGATAGAGTATCTCTATAAAGTGAGGAAATTATGATAATAAAAAAGTCAGAAAAAGATGAACGCAGAGAGAAAATTATAGATGTTGCTTTTCGTCTTTTTGTAGATAAAAAAATCGAATCTGTAACAATGGGAGAAATAGCAAAAGAAGCAGGAATTGGAAGAGCAACATTGTTTCGCTATTTCCCAGGAAAATTAGAACTTGTTATTGCGGTAAATACAAAAGAATGGAAAGAATATTTTGATGAATTAGATCAAAAAAGACCAATGAGTTCAGTAGGAGATATACCAGCTATCGGTCGTTTGATTTTTACATTAGATAGTTTTATTGAAATGTATCAAACGCATAAAGCTCTTCTTCGATATAATGATAATTTCAATCATTATGTATCTCATTCAGGAAGAAAAGATTTACAAATGGATGAATTTAATCAAGCACTTTTTTCAGCAAATACACGTTTTCATATGATGTATGAAAAAGCCAAAGAAGATAAAACGTTTAAAACAGATATGGCAGAAGAAGAGTTTATGAGAGTAACAGTTCATACAATGATGACAGCTTGTGCATATTATGCAGGAGGTTTTATTTGGGGTTCTAAAGAAAATGAAGACTACACACCAGAGTTGATTCAATTAAAAGAAATGATTCTTGCATATGTCAAAGCATAAATAGATAATAAAATTTATATATTTGATAAGTGTTTATATTTTTAAGAAAATATTTATAAAAAAAGGTAAAGTTTTAAAATGTAAAAGAATATGATTGTTTACAATCAATGTTTTGCGGGTGATAAAAACGATGGATAACGCATGTAGAGGGTATCGAAAAGATACCTTTTTATAAAAAATAATAAGGAATGTTCTTATGAAAATCATCGAAGAATTATCAAAAAAAATAAAACTTACAGAAACTGAAAAAGAAATGTTTGAACAAAAATAGGAGCGCAATCCCCTTCCTCTAAGCGAAGCGTAGGGAGAGAGCTAGCTCCTTTTATAGTTTTTATAATAGATGTTGTTTTAGACATGTAGCTGTGATACATTATAAGTATAAAAGACGTTCAGTCGTACTTAA
>NZ_JAOQJR010000019.1:0-31674 GCF_025566905.1 [Clostridium] ammoniilyticum | reverse complement strand
ATTGACGTTGTGTTTTATTCTTTCCTGTTCAGTTTTCAATGTCCTCTCACTCGTCTCTCTCGTCGAGTGCCCATTTATATTACCATCCTCTCTCCCTTTTGTAAAGCTTTTTCTTGTTCTTTTTTTATTTTTTTCTCTTTTTCACTCTTTTTCTGCCTTTATATCAACATTTTTTTATCCCACTCTTTTTTTACCTTTTTCTCTTCTTTGTCTAATATACCGTGTTTTTACAACAAAAAAAGACCTTTTTAGTGGTCTTCTTTCAAACTGTTAACAAATAAAATGTTAATAGTCTGAAGGACCTATTTCCTCAATAGGCCCTTATTTTTGAATAAACTTTTGATCTTCTTTTGGTATTCCTGTTTCATCTAAAAAATAGCATTCAACTTTCATATGTAGATGATATTTGATTCTTAGTTCCATTATTTGATCCATGATGCTAGAAGAATGATGTAAATCAATTGCTTCTTGATTATCCCAACTATCCACTAATAAAACCGTTTCTTCTTCTTCTACTGAAAAGAAATATTCATAACGTCTATTTCCTTTTTCTTTTCTAATTTCATCAACAAGACCACTTGTTAACATCTCTTTGACAAAAGCTTTTGCACTTCCATTTTCTCCAGTATAGTAAATATGAACAGTAATTGCGTTATTCTTTTTCAAGACTTGATTTCAAATTTTCAATACGTTGATTGATTTCATCAATCTTTTGAACAACTGGAGCAGCTTTTTCATCAAAGACATTGTCCTTATTTAAAACTTCATAATACAACTTTCCTAATTCAATGAATTGATCATCCAAATCAGCTTCTGCACTTTTAATACTTACTTTTGTTTTTGCAGTATCTACAAGTTCAGAAGATTTTTCAATTGTTTTTTCCGTAAACTTTGCTGCTTTCTTTGTTAAATCATCAAATAATGCCATACTTTTCCCTTCTTTCTTTCCATAATTTTATCATATTGACCTTTATAATTAAACATTTATAATTAAGACTGTTTGGAGGTATTTATGAATCATAGATTAGAAAATGAAAAAGTGTCATCACTTTTATTCTCGCTTGCTTTACCATCCATTTTGGCACAGCTTGCAACGCTTATTTATAATATGGTTGATCGTATTTATATTGGTAGACTTCCCGATGGTGGTTTATCCATTGCGGGAATTGGTTTATGTACATCAATTATTACAATCATTACTGCTTTTAGTAATCTTTTTGGTCGAGGTGGTGCTCCACTCGCCTCTATTAAATTAGGAGAAAAGAATCCCAAAGAAGCTGAAAGAATTTTAGGAAATGCTTTTAGTAGTTTAATTTTAACCTCGCTTATCATTATGTTCTGTCTTTTTGTTTGGGGTGATAAAATTCTTATTCTTTTTGGAGCAAGTCAAAAAACACTTCCTTATGCTTTATCTTATTTAAGAATTTATGCAGTTGGAACTGTGTTTATCCAATTAACAGTCGGTCTTAATTATTTTATCAACACTCAAGGTTATGCGAAGTTTGGCATGATGACTTTACTTATTGGTGGTATTTTAAATATTATTTTAGATCCTATCTTTATCTATGTTTTACATATGAATGTTGCTGGTGCTGCCCTTGCAACCATTATTTCACAATTTGTCTCATGTATTTGGGTGTTATCTTTTTTATTTGGTAAAAAGACAATTATAAAAATAAGAAAAGAATATCTTTTATTTGATAAAAATATTATGAAAAAAATATTAGGTTTAGGTTTTACTCCTTTCTTTATGTCATCAACAGAAGGAATTTTACAAGTCGCCTTTAATAGACAGCTTCTTCTTTATGGTGGAGATTTATCGGTAAGTGCTATGACAATACTTCTTTCAATGTCACAAATCCTATCTCTTCCTATGGAAGGAATTGCCCAAGGAGCACAACCTATTATTAGTTACAATTTTGGCGCAAAAAAATATGATCGTGTAAAAGAGACTATTAAAATTACGATCAAAGTAGCTTTAACCTATTCAATTATTGGCGTTTTGCTAATGGAAGCATTTCCTCAAGTATTTGTTTCCTTATTTGCTAATAATACTCAGTTAATTCAACTTTCTTATCAATTATTAAGAATCTATATCTTTGGCTTTATTATCATGGGTGCTTTCTCTACTTTTCAACAAACCTATAATGCATTAGGTTGTGGAAAAAATGCATTTTTCTTTGCATTCTTTAGAAAAATCATTTTATTAATACCTTTGATTTATCTGTTACCATTTATTTTACCAAGTTATGGAGTTTATGCTGTTGTTCTAGCAGAACCGATTTCAGATTTAATGACAACAATTCTTAATGGTATTTATTTCAAGCATTTTGTGAAAAAAACACTCGCTTAAAAAAGAGGCTACAAAAGCCTCTTTTACTCTAATTAAAAATATCTTTTTCTACCTTTAAGCTCATTATTTATGATTGAAAGTATTTTTCTATTTCTTTAATTTCTTTTTCTGGTATTTCTAATAAACAAACCGCTTCTTTAAATGACATTTGTAATCTTTCCATTAGTTTTCTTACATACTCTATATTCTTTTCTTTACGTTCTATTTTTTTCCTTAGTTGATTCCTTGGCTAATTCCTTGATTGATTCCTTCATTTCTTGCTTTTCTTTCAAGATAGTTTGCATATACAATCATGATGTACTTCATGGTAATGATACATTTCATTGCGAATAACTTGTTCTAATAATTTACAATCTTGTAAATCTGTTAAATTTTTTAGTTTTGCAATAAGTTCTAATAATTCTTCTTTACTTAAAGCACGACAGCCCACAAGAATTTTCACAATAGCAACAAGTTCTTTAGAAACTAAAAAATGATTGAACTTTAAAGAATACGTTTTACTTTGATAAGAATAAAGAAGTTCACTATTTCCTACCACATCTCGATTATCCGCTAAGAAATTTTTAATTTCATTAATATCTCTTGTAATACTTTTTGTAGATACTTCATATTCACTAGCAAGATTAGAAACAGAAAGTTCTTCTCCTTTAAAAGCTCTATAAAAAATATCTAACACTCTATTTTTCTTTTGATTATTTACCATTTGTCCCACTTCCTTATTACAGCTTCTATTATAGAGTTCAACTAAGACAGCCACATGTCCTAGTAAAAATATTCTAAAAAAATTATACCACGCAAAAAAAGGAAATGGTTTCCCATTTCCTCACTTACAAATTCTAAACTTTTAAAGCTATTGTATAAGCTCCCCAAATAGCAGTCATAAGATTACTTGGATGAATGGCATCTCCTAATAAGTAAACATTATCACCTTTTATTGAATCATATAATGTTTGATTTGATTTATATCCAACAGAAACAACAACTGTATCTGCATCAATTGTTTTTGGAATATGATGTACTCCAAATAATGACATCATACGTGCTCTATTGTTGATATTTGGTTGATTGGTTGTCATTACATTAATTAATAATTTTCCATCTTTATATTCTTTAACTGTTGCATTTTTATAAATATCCACATGATAATGTTCCATTAATTCAACAAGCATATTATAGTTTGGTGCAGCAAGACCTTCAACGTTCATAATTGTTGGAAGTGCTTCTACTACAGATACTTTCTTATTCTTTCTTGCTAAATCATAAGCCAATTCACAACCTGTAAGACCTCCACCAATAATGACAACATTTTGGTCCTTAATATCTTGTTTATCTAAAACATCTACAGCGTATCTTACATTTGGTTGATCAAATCCAGGAATCATGTCTAAACGTTTTTCACTTGCTCCCGTAGCTACAAAAACAACATCATATTTTTCTTTATCTTCTACCTTAAATTCTGTATTGAATTTAACATTCACACCTGTATCTTTAATTTGTTTTTTATACCAAGCAAGTAAACGACGATCATCATCTTTAAAATCAAAAGCACTTGCTTCATTAAAGACACCACCTAGACGATCTGTTTTTTCATAAAGGTCAACCTCATGACCACGAAGAGCAGCAACACGTGCAGCTTCCATACCAGCAATACCGCCACCAACAACTGCAACCTTCTTTAAAACATCTGCTTTCGTAATATTATAATGATTTTCCATACCACATCGTGGATTTAAAGCACATGAAATATCTTTAGAACTCATTGTTTTCATATCAACTTGGAAAATACGTGCTAAGCATCCAAAATGACAAGAAATACATGGTCGAATATCATCTTCTTTTCCTTCTTTGAATTTATTTGCAAGATCTGGATCAGCTAATAATGGACGCCCCATACCCATCATATCAATCTTTCCTGCCGCAATTTCTTTTTCAGCAAGTTCAGGATCATCAAAACGTCCACCACAAATAACTGGAATGTTGACCCATTGTTTTACCTTTTCAACATCTTCCAAGTTACATGCTTTTGGCATATATACTGGTGGATGTGGCCAATACCACGCATCATATGATCCATTATCACAATCAAGCATGTCATATCCTGCTTCTTCTAACATTTTAGCAACTTTTTCACTTTCTTGATAATCTCTACCAAATTCTTGATATTCTTCTCCAGGTAAAGCACCTCTATTAAAATCTTTTGTTTTACTTACAACTGAATATCGAACGGAAACTGGGAAATCTTGTCCACAAGCTTTTTTAATTGCTTTAACAATTTCACATGGGAATCTTAAACGATTTTCTAAACTTCCACCATATTCATCATTACGTTTATTCCATGCAGCAATCGTAAATTGATCCAACAAGTAACCTTCATGAACTGCATGAATTTCTACCCCGTCAATACCGGCATCTTTAGCGGCTTTAGCCCCCATGGCAAACCATTCAATATATTGATGAATGTCTTCAATACTCATTTCAGGATTATTTTTAGATGGATCCCATACATTAGGCATTGAACTAGGTGCTGGATCTGTAGCATGAATAGATGCTCTACCAGACATTGCTGTTAACATAACAAATACTTTTGATCCATATTTATGAACACCATCTGCTAAGTATTTCATGTTTTCAGTATAGCTTTTTACATCATTGACAATACTTGGAAGCCCTGCTCCTTTAGGCACTGGAACTAAACCAGTAATAATTAACCCTGTTCCTCCTTTAGCTCTTTCAATATAATAATCTGCTCCATCTTTTGTATAACTTCCGTCATTATTCATCATACGTGGTGAAAAGACCCCCATTGGAAGTAATGCAATACGATTTGGAACTTCTACTGTACCGATTTTAATCGGTGAAAATAAATGTTGATATTTATTCATACCAAATCCCTCCTTGAATTAGTTCACTGAACTTATTCAGTTTACTTATATATACATCGTAAGCCTTTACAATTCAATTGTCAATAACTTAATAATTTTTTCACATAGAAACAAAAAAATAGAAAGACTTTCGTCTTTCTACAAACCAATATAATCTAATACAATAGAAATTTCTTCATGCACTGCTTCTATTAAATCATAACTTCCATTATGACAACACCAATCATAAATACTTCCTCGACTAATTCTTAACATCATTTTAGCAGCATGTTCTTTATTCATATGTTGTATATTATTTAAGTTTTCTAAAAGCTTTTGATAAAGATATCTTTCATCACTATGAAGATATGTATTTTCAGCATTTATTTGATTTTTAAAACAAATAGTTGTCATCTTTAAACCAATATCTAAAAAAACATCTTTTATTTGAAAATCAATTAGAAAGAGAATAGCCTCTCTTTCACTATCAAAAGTTTGCTTTTCATAAGCTTCTTTTAACATCTGATCAAATTCATAATATCCATAATCAATGATGGCTTCTTTATTTTTATAATGATAATAGACAGATCCTACAGAAACATTTGCTGCCTTAGCAATATCACTTACTTTTACCTTATCATATCCAAATTCATCAAATAACTTAAAAGCAACATCATATATTCTCTTTTTCGTTTCTTCTCTTTGTATATCTCTAGTAGTCATCCTATTCCTCATTTCTAAACAGAATAGATTTTATCAAAACTTATTAAAAAATACAAATAAGTTACATATTTCCAGATTCTAATGCTTTAAAAAAATCATGTGCTTCATCATGGATATTTACTTTCTTTGTTGCCTCAAGAACATACCACGTAAATTCTAAATCTTGAATAATAATAGGAATTCTCTTACCACATCTTTGTAGAAAATAATCTTCTTCAATTAATCTTCTAGCAACATCACTAATCACTTCTAATAATTCATAATACCCTACTGGACCTTTTCCTATATATCTACAATTTTCATCATAACAATCAGGATCTTCATAACCAATATTCTCTATACCTTCTTGTTTATACCACGCAAATAAAGTTTCCATTCCTTTTTCATCAAGCATATCTTTATCATCTTGCTCTAAATATGCATAATTCCATCTTTCTTCACTATAAAGACCTTCATCATCTCCAGAATATTCACTTTTAAAGAAAGTTTCATTATTTAAAGAAATACTAAATTCACAAACATTAGAATATTCTTTATATGTATATGCTTCATTACTATATAGAAAAAAGGTAATAGAATAAGCATCTGACATATCCCAATGATCCATTTCATTTTTTATCTTATTATAAAAATATTCTCTTAAATCAATCATCACTCTAATCCTTTCTTTGTTTATTTATTTAATTATACTTGATAATCAAAGCGATTAAAATAAAAAAATCCTCCTCGTTGATTTCAACGAAGAGGACATTTTAATTAATCATTTCTTTTTCTTCTTGCTAATACAAATACACATCCTGAAATAAACATCATTACTGCAAATGCTGTAATTGCTGTATTATCTCCTGTTTTTACTTTTGATTTTTGTGTATTTTTCTTTGTTTCTGTTTTAACTGTTTCGTCTTTTTTATTTGTTGATTCATCTTTTTTATCAGATGGATTTGTTGGTTCTTCTTTTTTGTTTTCTGTTAATGCTTCATATGCTTTATTTAATGTTGCTAATGCTTCATCAATATCTTCTTGTGAACTTACTTTACTTAATACTTCTTTAGCATCATTTAATGCAATTTCAAATACTGACCATGATGCATCAGTATAGTTTCCTTTTTCAAGTTTTTCTAATTCTGCTACTTTATTTTCTAATTCATCTCTATTAATTGTTTTAGCATCGTATGTTATTCCATGACCACGTTTATAAACAATTTCATCTGTATAACTATTACTATCAGCATCATATTTTGTAACATTTACAGGTAAAGTTCCTGTTGCTCCAAATGTACCTAAAGCTACTTCTACACCAGCAATAATATTTGGTCCATATGCTTCTTTAGATGTTGTAGTTCCACCTACGATAGCTTCTGTTGGATCAACAGAAGATCCTATATCACCATATACAGCTAAGATTGCATCTGCATATGGATATAATTGAACATCATATGGTAAATCTACTGACATAATAACTGAAGTTTTATTATTTTCTTTACAATATTTTGTAAAATTATTTGGTCCAGCAGAAAGCCAATGTTTATAATTTGTATAGTATGTTCCATAAATTTCTGAATTAATAATAACAGTATCAGCCCAATCAATATTTTCTTTTACTGTTTCTAAATCATCATGATTCACAAAACATTGAACTTTAACTTCTGCACCATCAGGAATTAATCCAGCTTTCTTTGCCCTATTCCATCCCATTAACATTTGAGATTGTTCATTTGTATATGGGCAAAGCATTAAAACTTTACTTTTTTTAGTAACATTTAATGGTAATGCGTTATTTTCATTTTTAACAACTGTTACAGCTTTTCTAGCGATTTCTCTTTCTTTAGCTCTGTTTTCATCACTACCTACTGTTGCTAATGCTTTTTCTAATGAATAGTTAGATTCTTTCCAATCTAAAATTCCTTTATTTTCTTTTAATGTTAAGATTCTTGTTACTGCATCATCTAATCTAGATTTTTTAATTTCACCATCATTTACTGCTTTTTCTACACCATCAATAATTTTATCTAAATTAGCTAAATCATCTTTGCTTTTTAAATCACAAGGCATACATATTAAATCTACCCCTGCATTAATAGCAAGTTTAGTAGCTTGAACTTGATCGTATGTTTTTGCAATACCTGCCATGTTCATTGCATCAGCAACAACAACCCCATTAAATCCTAATTCATTTTTTAATAAATCTGTAATGATTTTATGAGATAATGTTGAAGGTAATTTTTCTTGTTGTTTAGTTTTTTCTGAATAAACAGTTGTATTATCTAATTGAGGGTAAAGAATATGAGCTGACATGATCATTTCAATACCTTGATTAATTGCAACTTGATATGGTTTTAATTCATTATTTAATAATTCTTCTTTTGATTTGTTTACGATTGGTAATCCATAGTGTGAATCAGTAGCTACATCTCCATGTCCAGGGAAGTGTTTTGCACATCCAATAACATTATACTCAGCTAATCCTTCGATTTCAGCTGAGGCCATTTTCCCCACCATTTCAGCATCATCACCATATGAACGTAGTCCAATAACCGGGTTACTTGGATTATTATTAACATCAACAACTGGTGCTAAATTTGTATTAATTCCTAAAGAACTTAATTCACTACCAATAATTTCTCCAGCAATTTTAGCATTATTGACATCACCTGTTGCTCCTAACGCCATGTTTCCTGGTAAAGCAGTTCCTGATCCTAAACGATAAACAGAACCACCTTCTTGATCTGCACTAATCAATAATGGAATACCATTATCTTTTGTTGCTGCTTTTTGTAGATCCATTGTTAAATTATAGCTTTGTTCAGTTTCTTTAATATTGTTAGCAAAGAAAATAACTGAACCAAAATCATAATCTTCTACGATTTTTTGTACTTCTGAATTCATTTTAGTAAAATCAGTAGCTTCCGATTCATCTTCAGTTTTCCATTTTCTAAAATCAACCATCATCATTTGTGTTATCTTTTGTCTTAATGACATATTTGATAACAAACTATCAACTCTTGAAGTTGTAGCACCAACCCCTGACATAGCCATTGAAGCGACCATTGATAGGGACATAGCTGATGCTAGAACTTTTTTCATTCTTTTTCCCATTTATTCATATTCCTCTCTATAATTTGCACTTAATATTGTCTAGACATGTTGTACAATATGTATTGTAACAAAATGCAAATCATTTTGAAAGCCTTTTCATACATAAAATTTCATTTTTTTATAAAAATATTTAAAATATTATTTCAAAAAAAGAAATGAAATTAATCATTTCTTAAATTGTTGATGTTGAGCTTGAATATAATCATGATACCACTTAAAACTATCCTTCTTATAACGTTTATAAGTACCATTTCCTAAATTATCACCATCTACATAAATAACTCCATATCTTTTTGCCATTTCACAGCTTCCAGCTGAAACAATATCAATAACACCCCACATAATGTAACCAATAACATCAACACCATCATCAATGGCTTCTTCTATTTGTTTAAAATGTTGTTTTAAATAATCTATTCTATAAGGATCATGAATTGAAAAATCACTATTTAATTGATCTCTTGCTCCTAAGCCGTTTTCTGAAATAAAAATTGGTTTTTGAGTACGATCATACATTTTATTGAGCATAATTCTAAGACCAATTGGGTCAATTTGCCATCCCCATTCACTTGCTTTTAAATAAGGATTTTTAGTTGAAACTACTAAATTACCTGCTGTTTGTTGTCCATCTTCTTGAACAGTAGCAATTGAACTTGAATAGTAAGAAAAGCTAACAAAATCACAAGCATATTCTTTTAACAATGCTTCATCGCCCTCTTCCATTTTTAAATGAATATCATTTTCTCTAAAAAAGCGATCCATATAACTTGGATAATGACCATTAGCTAAAATATCAACTGCAAACCATTGATGTATTTCTTCATCTCTAACGGCTTTTAAATTATCTTCTGGTGAAGATGTTAAAGGATAATAACAAAAACATGCGACCATACATCCTGATTGACTTTTAGGAGATAATTCTCTTGCTATTTTAATTGTTTGTGCACTTGCAATAAATTGATGATGAAGTGATTGAAAAACAAGACTTTGATTATAGGATTTGTCTTTTTCTTTAACTAAACCTACGCCATTATAAGGACTAAAATAACCTGCATTTATTTCATTAAATGGTAAAAAATAATCAATATATTGTCCCCAATGCTCAAAAACAGTTCTCGCAAATCTTTCATAAAAAATAACTAATTTTCTATTTGTCCAACCACCATAATTTTCTACTAAATATAGTGGTACAGCATAATGATTCATTGTTAAAAATATTTTCATACCCGCCTTATGAACTTCTTTAAAAATATGATCATAAAACGCGATTCCTTTTTTATTTGGTTCTAACTCATCACCTTGAGGATATAATCTTGCCCAACTTATTGAAAATCTATAAATATCAATCCCTAATTCCTTTAATAAAGCAATATCTTCATCTATATGATGATATCCATCACTGCCTTTTCTAAAAGGATAATTTCCAATACCCTGACATTTTTTTGCTTCATCTATAACATCTTGTGTGAGTAAGCGTGTTGCTGTTGTAGCATCAGAAGTTCTCTTTAAATAAGGTCTACAATCTTGTGTATCTAAACATTTTCCATCTAAATCATAACCTCCTTCATATTGACTACTAGCAGTTGCTCCACCCCAAAGAATATCTTTTTTCTTTTGTATATATACCATTTTATGTCCTCCTTTTAAAAACTAAGGTGATTTCTCACCTTAGTTTCTTTGCAAGTATATAGGCACCATATTCTGGTGTATGAATAGGTGGAATAAGATTAAAACGATTTCCTAATTGATCTTGAAGATGAGGAATAATAAAGGAACCTGCATGTTGAAATACACCGCCTATATAAGAGACGTTAATGGGAGATTTAAAATTTTTAGATAACAAGTTAATAAGTTTATATATTTCTTCTGCAGCTTGTTTATATATTTTTAAAGCATTAGGATCTTTTTCTTTTGCTGCTAAGCCATTGATATAAGCTAAAGCAGCTATTTTTGTACGATCATGATTTAAATTATTCATAAAAGTAATAATGTCATAATCATTTACTAAATGACATTCTCTTTTAATTAAATCATATAAAATCGTCTTTTCTAAACGACCATCAACTTCTTGACAAAAAACATTCAACATCTTTTTAGCAATCCAATAAGCACTTCCTTCATCACCTAATTGATAGCCCCAACCACCACAACGTTGTAACATACCTTCCTTTAAGGAAAGCGCAATACTACCCGTTCCAGCAATCACAACAATACCATCTTGACCATCAAGAGCACCTTCTATTGCTATTTGTACATCACTTTTTAAAACAAATGGTCTATTTTTAAATGCTTTTAAACAAATATCCTCTATTTCTTTTCTTATTTTTTTATCTTGTCCATATCCTGCTAAACCAATACCAATTTTTGAAACACTTTGTGGATCTAATTGTTCAACTCCAGCTTTTAATATTTCAATACATTTTTTTGGCGTTTGACTTAGAATATGAACAGTTGGTAAAACTATTTCTTGACATATATTTCCATCATCATCATAAGAAACCATTTTTGTCTTTGTTCCACCACCATCAATACCTATATACATAAATTTCACCTTTTATCCTTCAATAGCTTCTTTAGCTTTTTCTTCTTCTAATAATTCCTTATCATACATTTTAAAGAATGGATAATATAACACAACAGAGATTACAATTAAAATAATATTCAAAACTGCTGCTCTCCAATCTCCTCCACATGCAAGATAAGCACCAATTGGTCCAGGTAATGTCCATGGAGCAATTGTAACAGCACAATTAACTAAATGCATTGCTGTAGCAACCCAAGCAATTGTTGCCAAAACTAAAGGAATAACAATAAAAGGAATTAATAACATCGGATTTAAAACAATTGGTGCCCCAAAAATCATTGGTTCATTAATGTTAAAAATAGATGGTAAGATTGTTGTTCTTCCTAAAGTTTTTCCATATTTAGATTTTGCTTTAAAACAGAATAAGATAGCTAATCCAAGTGTTGCTCCTGATCCACCAATATGTACAAACCATTGTAAAAATGGTTCAACACCAATATGTGTTGCTACTTTTCCAGCAGCTACCGCAGCTGTATTTTGGTCTAATAAAATTAACCAAATTGGTCTTGCAAGAGAACTAACAATAGAATCTCCATGAATACCGAATGACCAGAAAAACATAATTAAGAAAATAATAATTAATGTTGATGGTAAAGTATCTGTTGCATTTACTAATGGTTTAATAAGTGCTCCGACAATACTATGAACATCAATACCTAACCACATTGTAATGGTAGACATTCCTAAAATAATAATAATTGTTGGTGTTAAAGATTCAAAAGATCTTGCTACTGCTGGTGGAACAGCAGCAGGCATCGTAATTTTTATACCTTTTACTTGTGTAAATCTATAAATTTCAACTCCAATAAATGCAGATAAAATTCCAATAAACATACCTGCTGATCCTAAGTTTTCTGCAGGAATAACATATCCTGAAGGAAGTTGTTGTAAAAATGCATTTAATTCTGCATTTTTACTTGCTAATGCAGTAATTGAATCAGTCACATCTGGAATAGAGACAGGAACAATCGTTAATAAGAATGTTAACTCTGCCATAATTGCTCCACTTAATCCATCTAAATCATAAGATTTTGCAAGTGAATAACCAATTCCAAAAACTGCATATAATGTCATAATATACATTGACATTCTATATGGTAATAAAATAGCTACTGCATTAGCTTTGATAAACTTCGCCAAAGCCCATGATTCAGGCATTTGATTATATGAAAATGCAACAACCATTAATAACGAACTTACAATAATAATTGGTAAAGTAGCAATGATCCCATCACGAATAGCACGTAAATGTCTTTGATTGGAAAGTTTTTCCAAAGGACCAGCAAATTTACCTTCAATAATGTTCGAGAACTTTTCAAACATATTTTTTCCTCCTATCTAATCATTAATATCATCACAAAAGCCATGATTGTAAATATACCTGCAACAATCCAAAAGCTTTTACACATTCCTTTTTTTCTTTCAATATAAAATTGTGAATAAGCAACAGATAAACCACATACAATTGAACTAATAATTGCATTAGGAAGGCGAAAATCAATATGTAAATAATGAAAACCATTTACACAAACAATTAAAGATAACATTGTAGCACCTAAAATCAACAATGCACTTTTAAATCCAAACATTGGAATATCATAGTCTGTTACCCCAAACATATTTTTATATGTTTTATTTTTTTCATTTTTTACAACATATCTTTTCATTGCTTATTCCTCCTATAAAAAACTTCTAACTGTTAGGCTAATATTACCTTTATTCTTTTCAAGAGCTTCTTGACATTCTATTTCATCTTTACCCGTAAGACCCATTAAAATAGCAATCTTAACATTAAACTTGCTTTTATTTAATAGTCTTGTTGCTTCTGCTTCATCACAATCAACAGATTGGCAAACAATAGAAACAGCTCTCATTTTTAATTTTTCATTTGTTGGTTGAACATCAACCATTAAGTTTCCAAATACTTTTCCTCTTTTAATCATCACTGAAGTTGAAATCATATTTAAAACCATCTTTTGTGCTGTCCCAGCTTTCATTCTTGTTGAGCCAGTGACAACTTCTGGTCCTACAACAACTTCAATAGGATAATTAGCGTACTTTGAAATCTCTCCATTTTGAACACAACACAATGAAATTGTAGAACAGCCAATTTTGCGCGCATATTGCAATCCTGCAATTACATAAGGTGTTCTTCCTGAAGCAGCAATTCCACAAACAATATCTTTGTCATTTAAATCTATTTTTTCTAAATCTATTTGTGCTAATTGCTTCGAATCCTCTGCACCTTCAACTGCTTGAGTAACAGCTTTAATCCCTCCAGCAATAATTCCTTGGATAAGAGTAGGTTCAACTCCATAAGTTGGTGGACATTCAGAGGCATCTAGTATTCCTAGCCTTCCAGAAGTTCCAGCACCTACATAAATTAATCTTCCACCTAAACACATTTTTTTATAGATACAATCAACCGCTTGAGCGATTTGTAATATGACGTCTTGTACTACAAATGCTACTTTTTGATCTTCATTATTAATTGTTTTTAAAATATCAATAGTTGACATTTCATCAATATGTAATGAATTTTGGTTTACTTTTTCTGTATCTAACTGATTTAATTTCATTAATATGGCCCCTCCTTCCAATATCATTATATTATTATTGAAATATTATTTCAATAATAATTGATATATTTTAAAATATTATTTCCAAAATAAAAGATTCATTTTGAAATGAATCTACTTTTTAAGAATTGAAACATTATTTCTTGAATCAATCAAATTATCTTTATTTTTATCAAAGTTCTTTTTAAACACACCATAATACAATAAATCAGTAATTACAAAAGAAGAAATTCTTGATGAAACTGCTCCTATACGTAACTCCTTTTCCTCGCTTGGTACTCTAAGTGCAACCGTACTATTTTTTGATATAAGATTTTGATTAATTTGTGTAATTGAAATATACGGAATATTTTTTTCAACTAAGATTTTAGAAATATCTACCAATCCTGCCGTTGTTCCTGAATAACTGATGATCAATGCCATATCATCCTTTGTCATACTTTGCGTAAATGTCATTTGAATATGTAAATCATTATTATAAATAACCTTTTTCCCAATTCTGATTAATTTTTGTTCAATATCATTAGCAATAACTGAAGAACCACCTACTCCAAACAGATAAATAGTTGATGCATTGCATAAAAGATTTATAGCATTTTCTAAATCACTAACATTAATCAATTGATATGTTTTCAATACCGTATTCATATTTAAACGACATCCTTTATCTACTAAAGATGTCATATCATCATTTTCATTAAAAATAATATCTACATCTAAATCATGTTGCTCATTTGAATGAGATTGTGCTAAATTCATTTTTAAATCACTAAAACCTTTAAAACCTATTTTTTTAGAAAACCTAATAATAGCTGCGGCAGAAGTATTTGTCTTCTCTCCCAATGTTTGTGCAGAATAATTTAAAATCTCATTACCATGTTCAAGAATATATTTCGCTATTAATTTTTCTGTCGATGTATAACTTTCTTCAAATTCTCTAATTCTTACAAAACCATTCACACTATCATCTCCTTATTTTCATTATATCAATCACCATCAATAAATTCTATCCTAAAAAGAAGCTAGTTTCCTAGCTTCACAAACTATCACGAAAGGTAAACATATGGACAATCATCACCAGTGATAGTACATATTTTATGTGCATTATTATTTTAACATTTCTATTTAAATATTTTTTATTTAAGAACATATTGGTCTTTATTACTTTTTAATAATACTCTCTCTTGGATTATCTAAATGATATTCTTTTGCCCATTTTCTAAAATGTCTATTAATATATGAATTAAGTTGCACCATATCTCGTTTATTAAGATAAATATCAACCAATCCAAGAGGATCTTCTATTGGATAATTTTTAATTCTTTCCATCATTTGATAAACAAATTCATTATTCATAATTTGAAAAGAATATGTATCATGTTGTGTGACAACATCTAAATCTACATAATAATTCATATGAACAACTAATACTCTCATTAGACCTATTGAACTTGACATAGATAATTTAAAACATTTTACATCACTATAGTTTATTTTTGTTTGTCCATATTGAAGATAATCTTTATAAAAATATAAGCGATCATAAATCGTTCCATAATCTAAAACGTGATCAACTGCTATTTTAACTTTTCTTCTTTTAATATAATTATTAATTCTTTCATCTATATTTTCTAAATCAAGATGTTGTTTTTTAATCATATCTTTTTTATTTTCTAAAACATCTCTAATCGACTTCTTATCATTTATAATTTGTTTGATTTCTTCAATCGTGACATCCATTTCTCTTAATAATAAAATAAATTTAATTCTTGAAACATCCTCTTGATTATAATTTCGATAATTATTGCTATCTCTTGCTGGTTTTACCAAACCTTCATTTTCATAATAAATCAATGTTTTCTTTGTTATTGATAACATTTCTTCTACTTCATGTGTTGTCATATCCATCACCTCTACCCTTATTAAACAGTATAACCTTAGGATATGGTCAAGCACTTTTTATAATAAAGACAAATATAAAATATACATATTTGAATAACTACCATCTTTTAACATAAAACCTACCGGAATCATGCCAACTTCTTTAAAACCTAAAGATTTAGATAATACTGATTTACATGCTTATATAATAGCTAATGAATTGATTATTGATCAATTCAAATAAATCATTTCATTATTTAAACAACAAGAACGTCTACAAAATATGTTAAGTTTTATTCACCAAAATTATTATAAAAGTATTTCTTTACAAGATATTGATGAAAGTGGAAATATGAGCATAGCTCAATGTTATCGTTATTTTAAAATGATTGTTAAAATGTCTCCTTATGATTATTTAATTCACTATCGTTTATTAAAAAGTATTGATTATCTTTCAGATTCTACTTTCAATATTACTGAAATTTCTGAAAAAGTTTGTTTTCAAAATGTAAATCATTATATCCAAATATTTAAAAAGGCATACACTTTATCACCTAAAAAGTATCAAAAAAACATAGAAAAAGGAATTTACAATAATGCAAATTCCTTTTCATTCTTTCATTTGACAATTTCCATCCAACATAAATAATCAGCGATCTTTACCTTCATCCCTTCTAGAATATGAACTCTTTGAAGAGGCGTCACTAAAGATTCTAATGTTCTCCAAAACACTTTTTCGCTCATTTCTTTATTATTTATATAGAATTTCATTTTGATTCCCTATCCTTTTTATATTTTTTATAAGACAACCAAAATTAATTTTAGCACAACACTCTTTTCAGTTCTATATTTCAAAAACATCTCTAAGTCGTATATGTCCATTACTTCTTTTTTCATTAATACATCCTAATATTTAATTTTTAAACATGATTAGTATATCATATTTAAAAAGTACAAACAAGAATACGAAAATTACATAATTCTTCAATATTCTTGTTCTATATATTTATTACTACAATTAGCAATCTTTTTTATATTTAGTTACTTTCGTCCTCTGAAGTATCATGAACTTTATGTTCTTCTAAATACTTACTGACTTCTTGATAATCCTCTGAATGTCTAGAACGATAAACGCATTGATTACTACTCATATATATACTCATTACCGATTCTATATCTTCTATAGCTAAATCTTGTAAATGTTTCTTAAAAAAGTTCATGAAACCATCAGCATCATTAAATCCATTATAAGGTGGTACTTTATTTATTAAGATTTTAGAAAATTCTGCTAAATCGAAATCTACACTTTCTTTTACAGCATCATATAATGTCATTGAATAAAGTGGTTGTTGAACTATACTGTTATCTTTGAAAAATTCATATGGAGTTTTATTAGAACGTGGATAAAATAGTCTATAATATTTTATCCCATTTGGATTCAGTAAAATTTCGTTGCTGATATATTCAAACAATGACACATCTTCTTTGATTATATCCAATAAAATTGGAAAATTTAAAATAAGTTCTATTAAGGATTGTTTTCTTTCAGAAGAGTTTTCTAAATTTTCAATACTAATACTTAATAATTTTTTTCTAACATCTTCTTCTTTAAATAATCTTTCAAAGCCATTTTTCCTTATATGATCTGTCATAGCGTAAACAAATGCAAATAATCCATAAGCATTTCTTTCTGCATCTTTATCAGTAGTAATAAATAATAATTTTAAAAATGTTTTATACGACATTTTTAGTGAATCATATGTCATACGTTCCAAATAGTTTTTGGTTATTTCATTTTTTATTCTTTCATCCAGACTATTTTGAGAAATATCATCAATTCTTTGTGAATAAATTTCAACAACTTCTTCTACTATAGAAAATAAATCCATAATAAATGGTGCTTTAACAGAAAGTATATTATCATACATTGAACATATCAACATTCTAGCTTGATAATCCTCTGGAACATATAATGTATTATCATTGACCTTCAAATGAGCACATTTGTGTCTACACTCTCTTAAATAATTTACGTCCTCTGTAAATCGATTAAAATACAACTTACAATTTTTATTAAAGAATTCAATTATTTTCTTTTCGACTTCTAAATATTTTTCATTTTTTAAAATTAATTCATTAATTTCTGCTAATTTTTCCTCAGCCTTATTATTCCCCTCACTTGCCATAGTTTGTAATTTCATAAACAAATCATAAATAACAAATGAATATAACAAAACAATAGTTGCCCTATAATTTTTACTATAGTAACATTGTAAAATTTCTTCAAAATATTGTCGAGAATCTGGATTGTCGAAAACTCTTAAATCTCTTTCATCAAATAGCATATTTCTTCTCCTTTATATATTTTTAAATTAAAATAATTTGATATTATTTATTATTTTAATAATATCAAATATTACATTTTTCAACAAATTTTACTAAATAAACTTGTTTATATTATCATAACATTTATTTTAATTTACTCATAGTAAATTCACACTTTTGATTATCTATTGTTTATATTTGATAGTGTAAGATATTTTGTGTAAATTATGATTTTTCAATTATAGAAAATGGACATATAAATAAAAAAAATAGTAAATCACTTGATTTACTATCTCATCTGTCATATTCACTTTTAAAATCATTAAACTATTTCAATCCAACATAAATAATCGGCAATCTTCACTTTCATCCCATCCAAGATATGTACTCTTTGCATTGGACTTACTAATGATTCTAGTGTTCTCCAAAATACTTTTTCACTTAATTCTTTATTGTTAATATAAAATTTCATTTGGTTTCCTGCTTTCTTTTAATGACATCCATTTTACCTCATCTCTGAAGTAAAAAATAGCGATTTTTAGATAGTGACACCCTTTTATATGGGTGACATCCACGTAAATCGCTATTTTTTGATTCTTTAAAATATCTTAAAAAACGTTGATTTCATCGACAATTTTTCGATGACATCCATTTTAACTCTTAATTTTGGTGGAGATGGCGGGAATCGAACCCGCGTCCAAAAGCAATTCCTCCAAAGCGTCTACAGTTTAGTCCATTGAATAATTTAACTTGGCTACAATCAACGAACAATTTTACACCAAGCGATTCTTTAAATTTTCGTGGTTAAAGTCAAGACTCCTTCAACCCTTATCCTAAAAGTTATAATACTAACAAATAGCTATAGGCTCACTAAATGTTAGCAGCTTTCATGTCTATGTCGACTAAGCGAAAGCGTAATTAGTTTGTCTGTTTCCAGTTATTTTTTGTTTGAGTTTAACGTACTCCAACGACTGCAGCTAAGGTCAAACATACCCCTGTCGAATCCAAGACATCCCCAGATTAGTAGTAATTTTTAAGAGACTTTTCGATATCTCTTTTTGCAGCTTTTTCTTTTAGATCATTACGTTTATCATAAAGCTTTTTACCTTTAGCAAGCGCAATTTCTAATTTAGCTTTAGATCCACTAAAATACATTTTAGTAGGTACGACAGTTAAGCCACCTTCTTTTAACTTATTAGTTATTTTAAGGATTTCTTTTTTATGAAGCAAGAGTTTTCTTGTTCTTCTTGCTTCATGATTAAAGATATTTCCATGATCATAAGGAGCGATATGCATGTTTTCTACATAAACTTCGTTATTTTTGATTCTTACAAAAGAATCTTTTAAATTCACATTACCTAAACGCACAGATTTAATTTCAGTTCCTTTTAATTCAATACCTGCTTCATAAGTATCTAACAAGAAATAATCATGATGTGCTTTTTTATTTTGAGAAATGATCTTCATACATATCACCACCTTTTCTATCTTCTTTTTCTTTTAAACTTTTGTTTTGGCTTTCTATCTCGTCGCTTATTTATTATAACAGTTTTTTTCTTCTTTTTGTTAGATTTCATACCAACAATTTGAAAATCTATTGTTTTTTCTCTTTTTGAAGCAGCTGAAACCTTAATTTTGACTTTATCAGACATCTTAAATCGTCTTCCAGTTCTTTTTCCAATTAATTGTAGATTTATGTCATCAAAATAATAGAAATCATCTACAAGATCTTCCATACGAATTAATCCTTCAATCGTATTTGGAAGTTCAACAAACATACCAAAGTTTGTAATTGAAGAAACAATTCCTTCAAAAGTTTCACCAATATGGTCTTCCATATATTCAGCCATCTTCATATCATCTACTTCACGTTCAATATCAATTGCTTTTCTTTCAAGCGAAGAAGCTTGATCAGCAACATTTTGCATAATAGAAGCAAAATGGAAAAGAGTTTCTTGATCTAATTTCTTTTTAAATAAATACGTACGTATCAAACGATGAACCATTAAATCAGGATAACGTCTAATTGGTGATGTAAAATGTGTATAATATTCATCCGCTAAACCAAAATGTCCTAAACATTGTTCATCATATCTTGCCTTTGCCATGCAACGAAGAAGTAATGTAGAAATAATCACATGTTCATCTGTTCCTTTACTTGCTTCAACGATTTTACTTAATTCTTTAGAATGAATATCTTCTAACGAACCTTTTATTGTATAACCTAGAGTTCTAGAAATTGTAGAGAATTTTCTTAATTTATCTACCTTAGGATTTTCATGAACACGATAGATAAATGGTAAATCAAGCCATTTAAAATGTTTTGCAACTGTTTCATTAGCAACTAACATAAATGATTCAATAATACGGTCACTTTCTCCACGTTGTCTTAAAACAACATCTGTTGGTTTACCTTTTTCATCAACTAATACTTTAGCTTCATTTGTATCAAAATCGATTGCTCCACGATCTTCTCTTGTTTTTTGTAAAATTTCAGCAAGTTCTTTCATTAAGAAAAATAAATCACATACATGGCTATACTCTTCTTGTAGTTTTTTATCCCCTGCAAGTATTTTATTAACATTATTATAAGTCATTCTTTCAGTTGAATTAATAACTGATTCAACGATATCATGGTCAATGACTTCCCCTTGAGGGGTAATTTCCATAAAACATGAAATTGCAAAACGATCCACATGAGGATTAAGTGAACAAATTCCATTAGATAATTTATGAGGAAGCATTGGAATAACACGATCCACTAAATAAATAGAAGTTCCTCTTGCAAGTGCTTCTTTATCTAATTCAGATCCTTCTTCTACATAATAAGAAACATCAGCAATATGTACCCCTAAATAATAATTTCCATTCTTTAATCTTCTTAAAGAAATTGCATCATCTAAGTCCTTGGCATCATCACCATCAATCGTAACAATCGTTTCATTTCTTAAATCAGTTCTTGTTTTAGCTTCTTCTTGATCAATTTCATTTTCAATTGATTCGATTTGTTCATAAACTTCTTTAGGAAATTCAACATGTGCTTCATGTTGAGAAACAACAGATAAAATATCAACCCCTGGATCTCCTACATGTCCTAAAATTTCTACGACATTTCCTTTTAAATAAGGTTTATACGTTTTAATTTCAACAACAACTTTATGTCCAGCTACTGCACCATGACTATGTGCATGATCTATATAAATAGGTTGTGTAAACTTTTGATCGTCAGCATCAAAGACAAGTTCTCTTTTAGCGTTTTTCAACAGCCCAACAAGTCTTGTTTGTCCTCTTTCAATAACTTTAACAATTCTACCTTCTTGACGCGATCCTGTTTGATGCTTTTTAAGTTCAACCATGACTGTATCCATATTAAAAGCATCTTTTAAATCTCTTGAAGAAATAAAAATATCATCACTTTCTTCATCAATAATGACAAAACCAAAACCTCTTTTATTAATATGTAAAACACCTACAATATAATTAGAATTTTCTATTAATAAATATTCATTTTTATCATTTCTTACAATTTTACCCTCATCTTCTAATTGATTTAAAGCTTTAAGCAAAACTGTAAAACCTTCACTATTATTTAGATCTAATACATGTTGTAATTCATGAATTGATCTTTCTTTATCTTTTAATATATCCAAAATTCTTTCTTTCATCTTCTCACCTCCAAAAAAAATAGGACGCCTTGCGTCCTATTATTCATTAATTCATACGTAGTAGAATTGCGATCACGAAGAAGGCAATACTCAAAATCATTGTCATTCTAGACATTACTAAATCAACACCACGTTCTTTTTGTTCAGCAAAAAGATTTGAACTTTGACCAGTTAATGCATTAACAATATCATCTGATTTTCCACTTTGTAATAAACATAATATAATAAGAGCAACGGAAATAATAACCATAGCAACCTTTAAAATTGTTTCAAACATATTTTTAACCTCCTTCGATTAATTTAATACATTGCATAGCAAATATTATCATAAAAAGCTCATAAACACAACATAATTTTAAAATAACTTATGCATTATCTAACCCACAAACATAGTAACGATCTTCTACCCTTACAACCGTTACATTGACTGTCGAATTTAAGCCTTCAATTTCTTCATTAAACGTTAATGAAATCAAAATATTATAATAATCATTATCCTCTAATCCAGCAATTGTTACCTTTGAAGGTGAATAAGATATAATATTATATTTTAAAACCTCTAATTCTGGATATTGATTTTTATAACTATAAAATGATGTTTGTGCATATTGACTAAAGTTTTCCACCATTTCAGGATACATATAATCAACACCACCTATTTCATTTTTTTTCTTATCTACAAAAGTATAATAATCACACACAAAATAAGCAGCCACTAATTGACATTCATCTTCTTCATCTTTATTTTTATAACTTGTATCTAGTCTTGCATAAATATTATTTAATAGTTCGCTATCTCCAGATTTAATGTATGGAGATTGTACTGTTTCAGTTTTTATTGGTAAAGGCGTATCTTTAGATGTCATAAAATAACCAACACCTACAATCATAAGTAAAAAACATAGCGCAATAATTAAATGATCTCTCATGGCTTTTTGAGGAGATCTTCTTTTACGATAACGATCTAAAAATTTAATTTTTGGTAATTTATCAGAATCAATAAAAATATTTACAATTGTTAAAATTGGTTTATATTTTCTAGAAATCATATCTGTTACTTCTACAAATATTTCAAACATAATCATTAAAGTAATAAATAAAATTGTTCCTGCAGTTGGATTATAATAATATAAATAAGATGAAAGTGAAAATAAGAAAGTGACTAAATAAAGCACTAAAACACTTTTTCTTTGTCCTAATTTTAATTTAAACATCAAATTATGATGTAAATGCCCTCGATCCGCTTCACTAAATTTTTTATGATGTATTTTTCTTCTTAAAATTGCTATTAAAGTATCCATGATTGGAACCATTAAAACAATAATTGGTGCTCCTAAAGTAAAAAAAGCAGAAGCATTGTATCCAAATCCTAATAAAGAAATAACTGAAATCATGAAACCTATATATAAAGCTCCACAATCCCCCATAAAAATTTTTGCTGGATGAAAATTAAAAAACAAAAAGCCCATAATACTTCCAGCAAGAATGAGTGATAAAGAAGCAATGTCACTTCTTCCAGATAATAAAGAAGTCATTGAGATAGTAACAAGGACAATAATTGAAATACCTGCAGATAACCCATCTAACCCATCAATTAAATTAATCGCATTAGTAATTCCTACAATCCAAAATAAAGTAACAATCCCTGAAAGAAATGTCATCGCATCACTTGGGAAATATCCAAATCCTTTTATATAGATTTCTCCATAAACAATGACAATCAACGCCGCAATCACTTCAAAAATTAATTTTACTTTAGGGGATAAATCATGACTATCATCATAAAGCCCTACCATAAAAATTATAAATCCTGCAACCATAATAGCATTTATTTGATGATCCGCTTTCAAAAATAAGGCTGATCCTATAAGTGAACTTAAATAAATGGCATAGCCACCAATACGTGCTATTTCATGTTTATGAACTGTTCTTTTATTCATATGTGCAACAATTCCTAATTGATTTCCAGCTTTAATTACAAGTGGAATCATTAAAGCTGAAATGATTGTTGTTACAACAAATGAAAGAATGACCGTCAGTGACATTTTGCCACCTCCTTTATGCCTATATTATTCATTATTTTTTAGTAAATTTCAACTTTTAAATAGCTCTAAGACTTGTATTTGGACAAAAACTTGTCTATACTAGTATATAAGGAGGAATATGTTTATGCATAGTTTAGGAATCTCTGTTTATCCCGATAAAAGTGATATTAAAGAAGTTTATGAATATATGGAAACTGCCGCTAAATTAGGTTTTTCTAGAATCTTTACTTGTTTTTTATCGATTCCAGATGATAAAAGAGAAAGTTATTTAAAAGAATTTAAAGGATTCATGGATAAAGCTCATGAATTAGGATTTGTTGTTGCTGCTGATACAAATCCAGAAGTATTTAAATTAATTGGAGCTACTCCAAATAATTTAAAACCATTTGCAGATTTAGGATTAGATATTATTCGTTTGGATGGTAACTTTGGTACTCAAGGAGATATCGCTGTTACTAGAAATCCTTATGGTATTAAAATCGAATTCAATGCAAGTATGGATGCTGGTGTTGATTTATTAATTAAAAATGGTGGAAATAAAGACCAAATTATTATGTGTCATAACTTCTTCCCAGAAAGATATACTGGGCTAGATTTTGATTTATTCCAACAATTCAATAAACAATGGAAAGCATTAAATCTTCATACAGCTGCCTTTGTTTCAAGTCACAATGATCCAACAATTGGTCCTTGGGAAGTTTTCTGTGGTTTACCTACAGTAGAAATCATGAGACCTTTACCAATTGAAGTACAAGCAAGATATTTATTAGCTACTGGTGATGTTGATGATATTATCGTTGGTAACTATCCAGCAAGTACAGAAGAATTAGAAGCATTATCAAAAATCAACTTCCAAGCTTTAGAATTACGTGTTGATGAAGTACCAGAAATTACTGATAATGAAAAATACATCATGTATGAATTTGCTCCACACTGGGATCGATACGATCATTCATCATTTATGTTAAGATCAAGTTTCCCAAGACTTCAATTCAAAAACCAAGCAACTGTTCAAGATTCAGGATTTGGTGATAAAAAAGAAGCTAAAGAAGACAAATCTATTCCACATCATGACTGTGGTAAAAAAGTATTCACTCGTGGAGATGTATTAGTTGTCAATGATAACTTAGCTCATTATCGTGGTGAATTAGAAGTCGTCTTAACTGAAATTCCAAATGATGGTGAAAGAAACTTAATTGGTAAAATTAAAGATGAAGATTTAGGTTTATTAGATTTCATTAAACCAGGTCAACATTTCAAATTTATTAAATAGTTTAAATGAGGTTCGATCGAACCTCATTTTTTAAGCTTGAAAATATTTTTTCATTTCTTCTTTTTCTATACTAGATAAATCTAATAGGTCCATTGCTTTATCTAATGGTATTGCCATTTTTTTCATTAAATTTTTAATCGATGCAATTCTTTCCAATTTTTGTCCTTGTACTAGTCCTTGTTCAAGCCCCATAGAATGTCCTTTTTCTATATTTTCTCTGGCTATCATTTCCCCTAAATTACACATCTTTTTAACCTCCTTCTCTATTTCTTCAAATCCATATTCTTTCATAACTTCTTTCTTTATCAAAAGATCGTATGTATTATTTAAAAATATGACTAATGGTGTCTTTATCCAATCACTATCTTCATACTTATCTTTGATATCATGATCTTTATTTAAGTATATCATAATTTGTTCGCTTTTATCATAACTTTCTAACCTTTCAATAGTACTTCCGCTGATATTGTGTTCATTTGTTTTATAACAATTGACATGTCCATCTCGCTTTTTAGCAGCTTGTGGAAGTATCCATATGACATAGGTCTTTTTCATCCCATCATAGTTTCTATAATCATATTCCTTTCCATTTTGACTGGTAATCATTCTTGAAAGATAATCATTTCCTCTTGTTAGTGGGGCATAGCCGGGATTCTCTACATTTTGTATCTCTACATCTAGATAAATTCTTTTCATTGTTCCATCAGTTTGTGGCAGATTGATACAGCAGAAATAATCGAATTCCACTCTTCCATGATGAGCAATATCGATGACATTATTTAGCTGTTGGAAATAAGAATTCCCTTTCTGATCCTTCTTTCCTTTAACAAGTTCAATGATTTCTTCTAAAGATACATCCTTAGCTTCTTTAATAAAACCTTTAATGATTCTTCCTAAGATTTCAGGATGTCCTAATATTCTTTTACAGAGTTTATCGATCATGATAATATGATCATTTGATGTGATTTCTAGTACTTTTTCCATTTAGTTTTTCCTCCTATTATTATATAGACAATTTTTTGATCTTTTTCTTTTTATTTTTTTTAAAAAAGCAAAAAAAATAACGAAATAAAAATTTCGTCATTAATAAATCCTTTTTAAATATTCTTCTAAACCATTTTCATCTACATGACCAATAACTTCATCTGCCACTTCTTTTAATTGATCAACAGCATTTTTCATAGCAATTCCATGACCTACATATTTAATCATTTCTAAATCATTTAAGCCATCTCCAAAAGCATAACTATGATCTTTATCAATCTTCAAATGTTCTAGAACTTTTTCTACACCCGTTGCTTTAGAAGTATCTAAAGCACATATTTCAAATGAATTAGCTGTTCCGTGATGATCAAAATAAAATTTATCAGCAATATAATCAATAATTTTATCATGATCTTTTTTAGCACTTATTTCTATTTTTAAAGTACGATGCATTACTTCTTCTTTATCAAAATTTGTTATTAATTTTTCATGACGAATATCACAAATTTTAAAGAATTCAATAAAATTATGATAAGCAGGATCAATATAACAATCTGTTGCTGTTTCATAATTATATTCACAATCAACACTTTCTAACATTTTCATTAAACCAATCACTTTTTCATAGGGAATTCTATTTTCAAAAATAATTTTATGATTTAATTCCACATGCGCTCCATTACATAAGACAAAACCATCAAATCCAGCCTCAATAATTTGATTAGAAATAAATGCTAAAGGTCTCCCTGAAGCAACAAATAAATAATGCCCAGCATCTTTTAATCTCTTAAGTTCCTTTTTTACTCCTTCAGGGATTTTTAATTCACTATTTAATAATGTTCCATCTATATCAAAAAATAATACTTTTTTCACCATTTTCACCTCAGATGAGATTGTATCATTTTTAACTATTCAATTTGTATAATTTCTAGATAAGAAAAAAACTGTTCAAAAAGAACAGTCTATTTCATATAGTGTAAGTTTTCTAACATCACACCGCATCCATTAGCAACACAATTTAATGCATCATCTGCTACGAATACAGGAACATTTAATTCAGATTCTAATAATCTATCTAAACCAGTTAATAAAGCTCCTCCACCTGTTAAGAAAATACCACGTGATACGATATCAGCAGCTAATTCTGGTGGTGTTTGTTCAAGAACATGTTTAGTTTCTTTAACAATTGTTGCACAAGTTTCTCTAAGTGCTAATTCAGTTTCGTTTGATGTAATAGTAATTGTATGTGGTAATCCAGTTACTAAGTCTCTACCACGTACTTCAAATGTTTTATCAGATGATCCTTTTACAGCAGAACCAATTTCTAATTTAATTTGTTCAGCAGTACGATCTCCAATTAATAATTTATATTTATCTTTAACAAATTTAATAATGTCCGCATCCATGACGTCACCAGCAATTTTTAAAGATGAACTTGTTACAATATCACCTAAAGATAATACTGCAATATCAGTAGTTCCTCCACCGATATCAATAACCATATTACCTGTTGGTTTATTAATTTCAAGACCAGCTCCAATTGCTGCTACTTTTGGTTCTTCTTCGATAAATACCTTTTTAGCTCCACATCTTTCAGCAACATCTCTAATTGCTGATTTTTCAATTGAAGTGATGTTAGATGGACAACAAATCAAGATTGTTGGTCTAGCAAAAATTCCTTTTAAATTTAATTTATTAATAAAATGAGTTAATAAGATTTCAGTAATTCTAAAATCTGCAATAACTCCATCTTTTAATGGTCTAATTGCTTGAACCCTACCAGGAGTTTTACCTAACATATCTTTTGCCTCTTGTCCTACAGCTAATGGCTTTTTAGTTTCTTCATCTATTGACACTACTGAAGGTTCATTGACTACAATACCTTCACCTTTGACATAAATTAATATATTTGCAGTACCTAAATCGATACCAATTTCTTTTGATAATGCCATTATTTCTCCTCCTTGTATGTTTTTTCCTCAATATTGTATCACGATTTTATTGAATTACAAGGCAAAAAAACAAAAGACACTAATTTTTTTATAAATATAAATTTATCATGATGACGTCTTAATTTTTTCAATTTTTTGATTAAAATATTTATCAGGATTTACAGTTTTATCATCAATTGAAACAATAAAATGTAAATGTTTTTTTAATGTTGATTGATAAACATTATTTCCTGCTTTTCCAATAACATCTCCTTGTTTCACTTGATCTCCTTTTTCAACTTTAATATCATCTAAAGATTGATAAATTGTTTGAATACCTTTTTGATGTTCAATCGTAACAATCCATCCTAATAAAGAATCATTTTCTTTTCTAATAACAGTCCCACTTGCACTCGCATAAACATCAAAGCTTTCATTATCCTTTGTATAATCAATCCCATCATTAGGACGATAGACTCCTTCAAAATAAACAAGTGCTTCTTCTAATTTTTTATCATCTAAAGACGTATCATAAAAACCCTTACTTACTTTAACATCATCATTAACTGGTTTTTTTAAGATTTCACTTCCTTGATTTTTATTTTCATCTTTTGTTTCTACCGAAACTACTGGTACATCTTCGAATGGTTTTAAATTCTTAACAATTTCCTGAATAACACCGGCACCTATTAAAAATAATAAAAGTGAAGTCATAAAAATAAATGTTTTTTTATTCCTCTTCAATAATCCTTTCATGCTTTTCACCTCTTAAGAAGTGTAACCATAAAATCATTCTTTATTCTTTGAAATCTCTACTCCTTGATAATAGTGTTTTAAAATAGCTTGATAATTATATCCTTCCTTTGCCATTCCTTGTGCACCATATTGAGACAACCCAACTCCATGTCCACATCCTTTAGTCACAAAAATATAAGAATTTCCTTCTTTAACTATTTCAAAATCACTTGAAGACAATTGTAGTTTTTCTCTTACTTCCCTACCACTATATTGTTTTTGATTAATAAGAATAGATTTAACTCTCCCACTAGGATAGTGTTCTAAAAAACGATATTGAAACGAACCTCCAAAAAGTGAATTAAGCTGTGCTTTAGTATATTTTACTTTTCTTATAAACTGAGGATCATATTCTTGATCCCAATGTGAATCTACAGAAACCAAATACGGTTGACTTGAACCTTTAAAATAGTTTTCTACATTTTCGCTTTTTCCATTACTGCTTGAATAAAAAAGAGCTGAAATACACTTTCCTTGGTAAGTTAAGATTTCACCCTTAGTTTCTACAATAGCTTTTTGAACTTTCTCTTTATATTCTTCATAATGATCACTCCATGAAACCTTCATCTTTTCATCATCTAGATAAACTTGTGTATTGGTTGTATTATCTACACTTAATAAACGTGAATAAACAAAAGTTCGACTTGCGACAACTTGTGCTTTAATTGCTTCAAGTTCAAAACTTGCCGGCATTTCTCCAGCAACGACCCCTAATAAATAGTCATCTAAAAGAATTTTTTGTGTATTACCTCCAACTTGTACACTTACATAAACATCTTCATTTTCTTTTCCTTTATATAAAGAATCTTTCTCTTTGGTTGGTTGATACAACAAAATAATCGCTAATAAAATAAATAGAATAAGTAATAATTTAAAAAAAATAGTTTTCATATTTTAATATATGAAAACTTAAATTAAAAATGTATTGTTACAAAATCTAAAATAAAAGATGCAAATAAATAACCCAAAGATACAGAAGCAACAAGATATAAACAATAGAATTGTTTTAATTTCCCCTTAAGAATATATTTTTCATAATGAAAACAACTTAACCCATACATTGAAGATAAAATAGAAAACAAATAAACAATTAACTTTAATATCTGATATGACATATATTTCTCCTCATATAACCCATTAATCTGCATATAATAAACAGGGTGATCATTTTGACAAATAAAACTTTACAATATCTTATCTATAATCGACTCTATTCAGCAAGTATGTACGAACTTCTTGCAACCCAAGCTCCTACAAAAATATTACAAATTCAGATGAAACTTTACCAAGAAGAAACACTTAATAATGTTTCTTATCTTGATCGTTATTATCAAGAATTAAACACATCAAGTTATCATCCAATTGTAAAAGAGCCTGTTAATCAAGGAAGTTTTAAAAAAAATATACATTGGATGTTAGAGTATGAAGGATCAAGCACGAAAATATTTTGCAGTGAAAGTTTTAACGCGAATAACGACGAACAAATAAAAAACCTAACCTCCTATATTTCTTCTATAATTGATCAAAGAAACACAAAACTAACAAATATATATTTGAATATACTTGATGAAGAAATCGCAAATAAATAAAAAACATCACCGAAATGATGTGATTTACAAATGGTGACTCGTACGGGATTCGAACCCGTGAATGCATGCGTGAAAGGCATGTGAGTTAACCGTTTCTCCAACGAGCCACATGGCGCTTGAAGTAGGACTCGAACCTACGACCGATCGGTTAACAGCCGATTGCTCTACCAACTGAGCTATTCAAGCCTATTCAATTAAATGGAGCGGGTGATGGGAATCGAACCCACGTAGTCAGCTTGGAAGGCTGAAGTTCTACCATTGAACTACACCCGCATTACTTAATGCTTGTTAATGATAACACATTAATCAAGTAATTGCAAGAACTTTTTTAATTTTTTATTTTTTTAATGGAGCGGGTGATGGGAATCGAACCCACGTAGTCAGCTTGGAAGGCTGAAGTTCTACCATTGAACTACACCCGCATTGAATGGTGCCCAGGGCCGGAGTCGAACCGGCACGGATTTTAAGGTCCGCAGGATTTTAAGTCCTGTGCGTCTACCAATTTCGCCACCTGGGCTTATTCAGTTAAATGGTGACCCGCAGGCGACTCGAACGCCTGACCCTCTGATTAAAAGTCAGATGCTCTACCAACTGAGCTAGCGGGTCATACCTTATGGCTGGGGTAGCTGGATTCGAACCAGCGCAATGACAGAGTCAAAGTCTGTTGCCTTACCGCTTGGCTATACCCCATTCATTAGATAGATGGTGGAGAGGAGTGGATTCGAACCACCGAACCAAAAGGAACTGAGTTACAGTCAGCCGCGTTTAGCCACTTCGCTACCTCTCCATCATGGTGCCGGCTAAAGGACTTGAACCCTCAACCTACTGATTACAAGTCAGTTGCTCTACCAATTGAGCTAAGCCGGCATCTTCTATAATTTATTTCAAACACTATTTTAATGGTGGAGGCTAACGGGCTCGAACCGCTGACCCTCTGCTTGTAAGGCAGATGCTCTCCCAACTGAGCTAAGCCTCCTTGACTAGTGCCCA
>NZ_JAOQJR010000018.1:0-48274 GCF_025566905.1 [Clostridium] ammoniilyticum | reverse complement strand
TTCCTGGTGTTAAGACTAATTCTGCTCCATATGCCTTCATAAGATTTCTTCTTTCTACCGACATTGTTTCTGGCATTGTAATAATGATCTTTAGATTCAATGCTGTCGCTACCGCTGATAGTCCAATTCCTGTATTTCCACTTGTTGGTTCAATCAATGTTGTATTTTCATTGATCAATCCTTTTTCTAGTGCATCTAGGATCATTTCTTTTGCAATTCTGTCTTTGACTGATCCTGCGGGATTGAAGTATTCTAGTTTTGCGAGTACATCTGCTTTCAATTCATCTTTCTTGATTAAGTTGTTTACTCTTACTAGTGGCGTATTCCCTACTAGGTCTAAAAAACTGTTTTTTACTTTGCTCATATTTACTTCTCCTTATTCCTATGGATTTAGTATGATTTAACTATATACTATCATTTCTTCTTTGTCAATAAAGATTGTATACATTTTTATATTTTATTATTCAATAATTTGAACATAATCCTATTTTTTGATACTATATTTATAATAAAAATGGAGGTTAACTATGAAGTTAGATACTGTTATTGATGATATTGTTGAAAGTTATCAAAAACACAATGATATTTCTAAGGTCGATACAATTAGACAGCCTGATAAAACAATTATCATTGATATTCTTGAACGTTTACAAGATATTATTTTTCCAGGCTTCTTTGGAAGAAAAGGTCTTAAAAGTGATTATGTTAAATATTATTTAGGTGATCAAATTCAAATTATTTATAATGATTTAAAAAATCAAATCTTACTTGCCTTTGACTATTGTGAAAACTGTAAAGATGCTTGTAAAGAAGAGGAAGCAAGAGATAAAACATTAGCTTTTTTGAAGACAATTCCCCAAATAAGAGAATACCTTGCTACAGATGCACAAGCAACATTTGATGGCGATCCAGCCGCTATTTCTATTTCAGAAATCGTACTTTCTTATCCAGGATATTATGCAATTATGGTCAATCGTATTGCTCATGAATTATATAAATTGAATATTCCACTAATTCCTCGTATTATGACAGAACATGCGCATAGTTTAACAGGAATTGATATTCATCCAGGAGCAACACTCGGTAAGTATTTAATGATTGATCATGGAACAGGTATTGTTATCGGTGAAACTACCGTGATTGGTGAACATGTTCAAATTTATCAAGGAGTAACATTAGGTGCTCTTTCTACTCATGGAGGACAAAGCTTAAAGAATGTTAAAAGACATCCTACTATAGAAGATAATGTTACAATTTATTCTAATGCTAGTGTATTAGGAGGAGATACTGTTGTTGGTGAAGGCTCTGTTATTGGTGGTAATACTTTTATTATTAAATCTGTACCAAGTGGTACAATTGTCAATAATAAAGCAGTTATGAGATTCAAGTATTCAAAAACATCTGAAGATTTTAATCAAAATGAATTCGAATAAAAAAAAGGTTGTCAATTGACAACCTTTTTATATAAGTCTTTCATAAAGTCCTGCAACAACAGGTTCCCCATAATCCATTGTTTGATATCCTTGTAATAAAAAACCACATTTTTCATAAAGATAAATTGCTGGCTTATTTGTACATAATACATCTAAACGAATCGCTTTTTGATTTAAGAATTTTGCTATTTCAATAGCTTGTTTAATAAGAAATTTTCCACATCCTCGATATTGAGGATGTATACATAAACGATGCAAAATTAAGACTTCATCATCATCCGCAAATATTTGCCATGATAGCTTGTTATAGCATTCATCATATTCATGATTTAATACCATTGCCCCAATAATTTTATTATCCTTTTCTAAAACATACAATTCATGATGACGAATATCTTTGACGATTTCTTTTTTTGAAGGATAAATATCCCTTCTCCACATAATATCATAAATAGTACCTGCCATTTCATCACTGACAATCCCGTATAAATCTTGAACTCTTTTTAAATCTTTAATGATTGCACGTCTTACTTTCATTTTAAACTCCTATATAATTCCATTTACAAATACAAAAATAACAACAATTGGCAAAATAATTGTAACATAAAATTTCATCCAATTTGGAACTTTCATTCCTTGACCAATATTTGCTTCTTTTTGATAATTTTCAAATCCCCAACCATATTTTGAAGTACAGAATAATAAATAAACAAGTGAGCCTAATGGCAACAATAACTGACTAACAATAAAATCTTCTAAATCTAAAATTGTAGAACCTGCACCTAATGGTTGAATATTGCTTAAAACATTGAATCCTAAAGCACAAGGTAATGAAAGTAAGGTAATTAAAACAAAATTAATGATTACAGCATTTTTTCTTTCAATATTTAATAACTCCATTGTACAAGCAATAATATTTTCAAAAACAGCAATAACTGTAGAAAGTGATGCAAAAGACATAAATAAGAAAAATAATGCACCCCAAATTTGACCACCAGTCATAGAAACAAAAACATTAGGTAATGTAATAAAAATTAAGCTTGGTCCACTATCTGGATTAATCCCAAAAGAAAAACATGCTGGAAAAATAATTAATCCTGCCACAACAGCAACAAATGTATCTAACATGGCAACATTCGTTGCCTCTTTTAATAAAGTTTGATCTTTATTTAAATAACTTCCAAAAATAGCCATAGACCCAATTCCAATGCTTAAAGTAAAGAAAGCTTGATTCATTGCTGAAACAATCACCTTCATCAAACCAATTTCAGAAATTTTTTGAAAATCAGGATATAAATAAAACTTGACCCCTGCCATTCCACCATCCAATAATAAACCATGAATAGCTAATAGCACAATCAAACCTAATAATCCCGTCATCATCACCTTGGTAATACGTTCAACACCATTTTGTAATCCTTTAGAACAAACAAACATTCCTATCGCTACAACAATAATCATCCAAAAAACATTTGTAGAAGGACTTGCTAGTACTTGTGAAAAAACATTTTGTACATCAGCAGTGGTTAAACCATTAAATTGTCCTGTTAAAAAATTATAAAAATATTTTAACATCCATCCTGAAACTGTCGTATAAAAAATCATTAAACAAATATTTCCAACCAATGACATATAACCATGTAAATGCCATTTTTGATTTGTTTTTTCTAAAGCTTGGAAAGATTTAACAACACTCTTTTTACTTGCTCTACCAACTGAAAATTCCATACTCAATATTGGAACACCAATTAAAAGAAGGAAAAACAAATAGAACAATACAAAGATTCCCCCACCATTTTCTCCTACTACATAAGGAAATCTCCAAACATTTCCTATTCCTATTGCACATCCTGCAGAAAGCAGGATAAATCCAATTCTTGATTTAAATTGTTCTCTTTCTTTCATAAAAACCTACCTTTTCTAACAACACAATCATCATATCATATTGATGAAAAAATAGATAATAAAAAATACTTCAAAATGAAGTATTTTTTAAGCATCTTTTAAGAAAGCTTTATAAGCTTGATATGTTTCATAAACATCTACTTTACTTACAATTTCCATTGGTGCATGCATATTTAAAACAGCAATTCCAGCATCAATAACATCCATATTATAATTACCTAAGATATAAGCGATTGTTCCGCCTCCACCTTGGTCAACACGTCCAAGTTCAGCAGTTTGATAGTGAATATTAGCATTATCCATCACTGCACGCACTTGTGCTACATATTCTGCAGAAGCATCGTTACTTCCACTTTTACCTCTTGAACCAGTATATTTATTAAAAACAATACCATTTCCAAGATATGCTGCATTTTTCTTATCATTAACATTTACAAATAATGGATCAACACCAGCTGAAACATCACTTGATAACATTTTTGAACGAGACATTGTAAGTCTTGTTTGTACAAAACTATCAATTCCCATTTTTAATAATAATTCTGCAACTGTATTTTCAAAGAATAATGAATGCGCTCCAGTAGCTCCTACTGAACCAATTTCTTCTTTATCTACTAAAATAGCACAACTTGTATATTCACTGACATCACTATCTAAAATAGCTGTAAGTGAAGTATAAGCACAAACACGATCATCATGACCATATCCAGCAACCATTGAACGATCCAAACCATAGTCTCTTGCTTTACCACTTGGTACAACTTCAATTTCAGCAGACACGAAATCTTCTTCTTCAATATCATATTTTTCTTTTAATAATTTTAAAACATTCGCTTTAACAGCATCTTTTTCTTCACCAAATAATGGCATATTTCCTAAAGTAACATCTAAGTTTTCTCCTTCAATTACTTTAGCTGCTTTTTTATCTAATTGATCTGCAGATAAATGAATTAATAAATCACTGATTCCTACAACTGGATCATTTTCATCTTCACCAATGACAACATCAACAACTGTTCCATCTTTTTTACAAACAACACCATATAAAGATAAAGGAATTGTTACCCATTGGTATTTTTTTATTCCACCATAATAATGTGTATCAGCTAAAGTAAAACCTTCTGATTCATATAAAGGATTTTGTTTTAAATCCATTCTTGGTGAATCAATATGAGCCCCTAAAATTCTCATACCTTCAGTAAGAGGTTTTTTCCCAATAATAAATAAAGCAATATTTTTTCCTCTATTTGTTACATAAACCTTGTCCCCTGATTTTAAGGTATCAAATGATTCTAATGGTTTAAAACCTTTTTCTTCAGCTAATTTAATAGAATCTTTAACACAGGCACGTTCAGTTTTATTTTTTGAAATATAATGTTTATAATCTTCATTATAATCAAATACTTCATTTAATTGATCTTTATACTTTTCCCAAGTATTTTTAGCGTACATAATCTCCATCCTCTCTTTAATACTCAAAAATTATAACACTTATTTATTCAAAATGTTCAATTATTTTTATTTTTAATAGATGTAGATTTTGATCCGTTATCATTTGATAATGACAATCAAATTCATAATCACGGTTCACAATCTCTTTTACTTGATTTTCATCAACAAAATCATATTCTGCACTTATTTGTATAAGTTTAACAAAACCATCTTCTTTTATTAATAAACTTACATCTTTTGATTCAATCAAATCTAACAATGATAAAACAAACTCAATAAATTGAATATGATTATAAAATTCATCTTTACTAATCATAATACACATATTGACTTTAGATGACATTTGACTCAAATGCGTTGTAAGTGATAAATCAAATAAATCATTTCCTGTATAAATGACAATATTCACATTAGATACGCGTTCAATATACGAATCAATGATTTTATATACTTCATCTTGATTTTGTGTCTCTAAATATTTTTTTATAGATAACATATAATAAGTTAATGAATGTTCTAAACGATAGAGTTCTTCTTTTGTCCTTTTCATCATATCATATGTAATATTTTGATATTTACGTTCTTCTAACTGTTTTGTAACTTTTTCTTTTTCATTATTAGATTCTTCTAAAAAAGCAAAAAATGTTAATGATAAAAAAACAACAAATATACACAAGAAAATAGTCATAATTGTTTTAAATGTATAACTGCCTTCCATGATTATTCTACCCTGTAAATTTAAAATCAATAAACAAGCTGTCAAATTCATCATCACTAAAACCCAATATTTATTAATAAAATAACGATATCTCTTTTGATATCTTATAAAAAGAACAGATAATAATAAATGATAGATTTTAGCTTCTACGGCTGCTAATAATAGATAATAATGACTTATAAACATCAAGGGTAACAATGCACTCAAGGTAATTAAGAGTTCATTAAATATACACATAAATAAATTATATATATATTCTTTTCGAGTAAAAAATAATAATAAAATATTCCAACATATAATATAAGCAATGGCTAATGGTGCATAATTCGCATCAAAATAGTCACTTATTATTTCTATAGAAAAGGTCATTAATGTATTCAAAACAAAATAGAGTTTTTGGTTTTTAACATGACATAATCGACTTAAAGAATAAGAAACAATAAGTGCTTCTACTAAATTAATTATAAGCTTAATTAGCATTTTTATAAAAAAAGCAATTCATTTTTTATGAATTGCTTTTCTTTCATTTTCTATTCACCAATAATTTCCATCATTGCTTTATGGAATACTTCTGTTTTACTAGCGGCATCATCAGCATCGCTGCCTTTGATTGAGAAATAGAATTTACATTTAGGTTCTGTACCTGATGGTCTTGCTGCAATCCATGAGCCATCTTCTAAGTAATATTTTAATACGTTAGATTTTGGTAATTGAATAGTTGTTCCATCAGAACAAGTACTATTTCCATAGTCTTCAACTTTTACAACTTTAACACCACCAATTTCTTGAGGTGCATCTTTTCTTAAATTATCCATGATTTCTTTAATACGTGCAGCTCCTGCAGCTCCTGCTTTAGATAAAGCAATTTGAGTTTCTTTAAATGTACCATGTTTAGCATATAATTCATTTAAAACATCAACTAAATCTTTACCTTGTTTTTTATAGAAGTTACCTGCTTCTGCAGCAGTTAAAACAGCTTGCACTGCATCTTTATCTCTAACGAAATCTTTAATAACACATCCATAAGATTCCTCATAACCAAATACAAATGTTTTTTCATGAGTTTGTTCATATTTACGAATCTTATCACCAATAAATTTAAATCCAGTTAATGTTTTTTCTACATCAACACCATAACTTCTGGCTACTAATTCACCTAAATCAGAAGTTACGATTGTATTATACATAACTGCATTATCAGGCAATGTTCCTTTTTCTTTCATTTGGCTTAAAATATATTCCAAATAAACAGCTGCTGATTGGTTACCTGACATTAAAACATATTCACCATTATGTTTAGCAACAACTCCTAAACGGTCACCATCTGGATCTGTAATAACTACAACATCTGCATCTACTTCTTTAGCTTTTTTGATAGCTAATTCATAAGATGCTGGAACTTCTGGGTTTGGAGATTTTGTATTAGAAAAATCTGGATCTGGTGCACATTGAGCTAATACTGGCACAAGATCATATCCAAGTCTTGTTAGACATGTTCTAACTGCAATATTTGATGTTCCATGTTGTGGAGAGAAAACAATTTTAAAATCACTTTTATCCATTCCTGGATTAACTTCAATTGCCATAACTTCTTTATAATAAGCTTCATCTACTTCTTCACCAATCCATGTCATATATGGATAAGCTTCTTCATCAGAGAACACTTTAATATTTAATTCATCTTCTACTTCATTTACATATTGTACAACTTGATCAGCTGCTTCTGGTAATAATTGGCATCCTGTATCATCATATACTTTATATCCATTATGTTCTTTTGGATTATGACTTGCTGTAATCATGATACCACCAGCACATTTTAAATAACGCACTGCAAATGATAATTCTGGTGTTGGACGTAATGATTCAAAGATATATGATTTAATACCATATGTTGCTAATACTTTTGCTGATTCAATCGCAAATTTATAAGACATATGTCTATTATCATATCCAATAGCTACACCTCTTTCTTTACCTTCTGGTAAAGATGCAATGTATTTAGCAAAACCAACATTTGCTTTTTGAATAACATAGATATTTAATCTATTTGTACCTGCACCTAAGATACCTCTCATCCCTGCTGTTCCGAATTCAACATCTGTATAAAATGCATCTTCCTTTGCAGTTTCATCCATTGATAATAATTCTGCTTTTAAAGCAGGATCTAAATCTTCTTTACTAACCCATTTTTGATACTTTTCGTTATAATTCATTTTTACCACCTCTTAATATAAGTATATCAAAGCTCTTTGTCAAAAACTATAGAAAAATGTAACCGTTTTCAAATTATTTTCGTATAATATCTCCCGTTTCGACATTTAAGTATGTCAAAATATCTTGAACCTTGACAATCATTTGAAAACCACGCTTTCCTGCTGAAAAAGCAACTTCATCAACTTTTAAAATACTTTCATCCATATACGTTGGAAACTGTTTTTTCATTCCTACTGGGGAACATCCTCCTCGCATATAACCTGTTACAGGTAATAAGTCCTTTTGATGGATCATTTCTACATTTTTTCTACCTGCTAATTTAGCAAGCTTTTTTAAATCAATTTCTTCTAAAACAGGAACACAACATACAAGATACTCATTATGGTTATCATGTAAAACAAGTGTTTTAAAAATAGCTTCTGGCACCATATCTACCTGACTTGCTACATGTCTTCCATCTAAATGATCTTCATCATATTCATATTCCTTTATCAAATAAGCAATCTTTGCTTTATCCAACATTCTAAGCGCATTTGTTTTAAACTTCTTAGCCATGATTTACACCTCTGAATTCATTATAGCATAAAAAAAGGGAATCATGTTGATTCCCTTTTCATTAATGCTATTATTCAGCAACTTTTTGTTCTTTGATTACTTTAGCAATTGAAGCAACTACATCTTCTTCGTCATCACCTTCAGCTACGATAGTAACTGTAGCTTTAGTAGGAACACCTAAAGACATAACTCCCATGATAGATTTTAAGTTTACTTCTTTATCATTATAAACTAATTTAATATTGCTAGTGAATTTGCTAGCTTGGTTTACTAAGATAGTAGCTGGTCTAGCATGTAATCCAACTGGATCAGATACTACGAAAGATAATTCTTTTGCCATTATATGACTCCTCCTTAAAAATTTCTATGATACAATTATAGCATCATATTTTTAGAATTTCTAGAGATTTTCTAAAAAAATAAAGCGTTTACATATTTAAATCAAATTTAGTCGATATATACTACATTTTTTTAATTTATAAATTAAAAAAACAGGAAATTTTTTTAATTTTCCTGTTTCATATCATTTTTTCTTGCTATTACCATAAATTTATGAGTAGTAATTTCATAAAATTGATTCTTTTTGATTTTCTTTAATACATCGGCATAGAAGTTCATAAATTGCTCATATTTTTCCACTCTTTCAGGAGAAATACTCTTCATAAAAGCAAGAACTGCTGATAAAGAATGAAAACGAATATGTCCTACATCTTCATAACTATCAACAATATCAAATCCTATCTCTGTAAGAGTTGACTGACAAGCCTCTTTATTCCATTGTCCTTTTAATTTAAACGGAATAAACATATTAATAATTTCTTTATAATTGTCACTTCCTAATTGATCAACAACTAAATAACCACCTGGTTTTAAAATACGATACATTTCAAATTTATCATAATTAGATAACTCATTAACAACAACATCTAATTTTTCATCTTTAAAAGGCATTTTCCCTTGTGAAGTAAAAGTTGTTACTTTGACACCTTTTTCTTCTAAGGTTTCTCTTGCTTTTGTTGGATTTAATTCTACAGAATACGTAATTGGTGGTAATTTTTCAAATTGTGAAGTAAAATTTCCACCATCTACTGATATAACAGCTAAATGATTTTCTTCATTTAAATAATCTTCAATTATTCTATGTGGTTCATAACTAGGAATTGTTTGTTGCATGAGCTCTTCGCCTTGATTTAAAACAGCTTGTTCTATTTCATTTTTTAATTCTTCACTTTCAACAATATCCTTTTTAAAACGAAAATTAATATAATAATAATAAACAATTTGTGAAAGAGCATCACTAATAACTCCTACCGCAATAAAACCTAACAATTGTAAAAACCACATTGTAGAAAATGCTTTTTCCACAGAAACAATCATATAACAAAGAAATGCTACAAAAATAATTGAAAACTGATTACGATAAACAAACTTTGAATGGTATCTTAAAAAATAACGTACATTTGACATCTTTCTTGCTTGTCTACCTTCAATTTCAGCAAACACTAATCTTAAAAAGATAAGTGTAATTGCATAGAAAACTAATAATACAATATAATATTCCATAGATTACCCCTTATAAATTAAATTTCCTTCCAAATCATAATATGCTTTATGATTTTTCTTCCTTAAATATTTACCATTATATAATTGATATTCTCCTTCAAGAGAAAATACAGATTCACCTTTTTCCATATCATATAAATATGTTGTTCCACTTTTATTTAATAAAGCATAAACTTTACCATCAAATTCAAAAACTTGACTTTCACCCATGAAATAATCATGAATATCTATTTTTCCTTTAGTATTAATAATTTCATACTTACTATTTGTTTCATAGGCTGCATAATATCCTTCTCCAATAGATTCAATCTTTACATAATTTTTAGATTGTTTTGCTCCTTTAGAATTCATTAAATAATACTTTTCACCATCTTTAGAAACAACCGCCACTCCATATTGATCAAAATCTTGAGCATCTTTATAAATTGTTTTAATTGCTTCTTTACCATTAAAACCATAATATTGATATCCTTTATTTTGAACATATACTGGGAAAATATGACCGTGTACCGAAGCAACATTAGGATTTAACTGAATACCTTTAACATCTTTTTCTTTACCATCTTTAGTAAATTTATGTGGACCATAAATATAACTTGCATTTTTAGATAAATAATTATTTACATCTTTATAATAACTTGTTGCTACAACATCCTTTTTACCATCTAAAGATAACAATCTTATACCATCCTCATTTTTTAAAATAAGTGATGAATCTTTGAATTTTACAGAATCTACTTCTACATTTTTTTCAAATTTAACTTTTCCTTTTAAATTAACATAAGCTAAGTTTATTTGTTGTTGATCATATAAAACAAAACCTTTTTTATAATCATTAGCAACAACCTTATATTGTCCTTTTAATTTAATAGTTAAGCCTTCTTCATCATTTTGACTATTTGAAGAAGTATCAAAAAGTACAGTTTTATCTTTATATGCTACTGTAATAAATGAATCATGATAAATTCCAGCATAATTGATTGCTTTTTTAGAAGTAGTTACAACTTCACCTTCACTATTTAAAACAGAATATTTTTTATTCTTATAGATAACAGGTAAATCATACATATAAATTTTTACCTTTTTACTATCTTTATATAATTCCTTCCCTTGTTGATCATAAATTGTATACTTGCCTTTAGCATCTTTAGCAACAATCATATTTTCAACAACGGATAATGTTGTTCCTTTTTTATATTTAATTAATTTTTTACCAGTTGTTGAAATATATTCATATTTTTTATCATGAACGACTACGTATCCTTCATTTTCTACCTTTTTATAAGAAGAATAAATAAACTTTGTTTTTAAATCTCCTTCTGATGTACATAAAGCATATTTATTATTTTTTTCAACAAATAATGTTTGTGTTATTGATTTACTTGAACAACCTGTTATTGTAAGCATCATGATAAGCATGCATGCTAGAAACTTTTTTTTCATAACGATGACCTCCTTGGTATGTTTATTATAACATAATAATGAGTTTATGAAATATTTATTAATTGTTCATGAACTATAAAAAAGGATTCAAAACGAATCCTATTTTTCTAATACATATTTAATCATTTCTTGAATTTCTTTTTCATTTTTTGCTCTTAATAAATAAACTTGATTTCCCATTGCCGCTGCTAATGCATCAGGTACAATTTCATGAGAAATAAGTTGATCTTTAAATTTCATACGTATTTGTTGACTATGATGTTTATATTTTAAAACGTCTCTTCTTCCAGCATATCCAATACAATATTGTTGTTTAGGTTCAATAAAACAACGATCATAAATCAACATGTCCGCAAAAATATCATAGACATTTGCGTTATATGAATAATTCATCATATCTGGAATATAGGCTCCAGGTGCTCTCATATTGACTTCTAAACCAACAAGATCTCCTTTTTTTCCTAAACCCCCTTTATCTTTACCTAATCTAAAGAATTCAAAATGGAAGAATTTTTGTTTAGCGTCAAAAGCCTTAACAACACGACTTCCTACTTCTTTAATATCACTACCTTCAACAATTTGTCCATAAAAAGCAGTATCTCCACCTTCATTGACCGTATCCATAATAGATTCCATCATCACATGACTTGTACAAATCAAAATATTTCCTTGACTATCAGTAATACCATCAAAAGTTTCTACAAGACCATCAATATATTCTTCTGCAATAAAGCTAATATTTCGATCCCAATTCTTTAAAAATTCCTTAACTTGTTTATTATTTTTTAATTTATATGTAGAAGAAGCACCCACACCATTATCTGGTTTTACAACAATTGGAAAACCAACTTCTTTACAAAAATCTAAAAGTTCTTGATCATCTTTAAATACTTTATATTTTGCTGTTGGAACATTTGCTTTCTTATAAACATCTTTCATTTTTGATTTAAATTTCATCACTTCTAATTCTTTTGGTCTTAACCCATGATGAATATTAAAATCTTCTCTTAACTGAGCTTCTAATTCAAGCCAAAATTCATTTTGTGATTCAATATAATCAATGCGTCCATATTTCCCAATAAAAAATCCCATTGCACGATAAACTTCATCATAATTTTGAAGATTATTGACACGATAATATTCTACTAAGCTTTCCTTTGTTTCATTTACTAAATCATCATAAGGTGCATCTCCAATCCCTAAAACTGTAACACCTCTTTCTCTAAGTGATTTACAAAAATTCCAATAATATGTTGGAAAATTTGGTGAGATAAAGACTAAATTCATATTTCGATTTCCCCCCCTTTATAAAATATGTCCTAAAAAATAGGGTAATTGTTTACGCCACCAAGGCCAATCATGGTTGACATCGCTTCCCCAAAAGTCACACCATGCATTGACACCTAAACGATCAAATGTTTCTTTCATTAATCCTGTTGATTTAACCATTTCATCTTCCCATGCACCTTGTCCACAACAAAGAATAATATGTCTTTGATTGTATAAATCAACATAAGGATGATTTCTTGACATCCCATTTAAGTACTTTAAAGGACTATTATTATAAATATTTTCATCAACATATTGTCCAAAGAAAAGATCAGTATCATAATATCCACTTAAAGCAATACATCCCATAAATAAATCAGGTCTTCGAAGCATCATATTTGCTGCATGTGTTGCTCCTAAAGAACATCCTGTCGTATAAATCATCTTTCCTGTACCATTAATTTCTTTTATTCTAGGCACTATTTCATCACAAATATAGTAATAAAATTGTTCTAATAAATAACTACGACGTGCTTTGTCTCCCATTTCATCAGAATAACTTTCTTCATCAATGCTTCCGACACAAAACAATTGTACATAACCATTTTCTATTTTATCTTTGATCACATCGACCATTCCAAAATTTTCATAATCTTGAGGATGACCATCTTGTGCTGGAAAGACAAGAAGTGGCACACCACTATGTCCATAAACGATAAAATCCATATTTCTATCTAAACATTGACTGTATTCACTATAGTATCTTTTTTCCATAAAAATACCTCCTACTACTTTTATTGTAGCACAAAGTATTTCCTATTTAAAAACCAAATATTTTTAATCTTAGTTTTTGATTCATCATCAATGATAAAGTTAATTTAACTGTTTCTCTTCCTAATTTTGCTTCTTGACAATCCTTCATAACTATTTCTAATAATTTCATTAAAATATAATATTCTTTTGAATAATGAATCTTTAATTCACTAACAAATGATTCAAAAGGATAAAGTTGGTAGTCTTTTTCCATTAATAAAATTATTCTTTCTACTTCTAAAAGAGATTGATTAAATGATTGTTTTTCTTTTAAATCATCATATACTTCTTTCAAATTATTGAAATATTTCATTAACCCCGCTGGTATTTTTTCTATTTTATCTTTATAAACTAAAACATCTGTAATATTTAAATCTAAATAATCTTCACTTTCAGTAAAAGGTATATAGGCTATTTGTTCTTTTAAATAATTACGATCAACTTCTTTAGAGATAGTAGCCCATTCTTCATCAAAATCCTTTTGATAAAAATCACACAATAATAATAAAGGTAATACAATTGATTTTAATTCGATGATTTCTTTTAATAATTGGAAAACAATTTCCTTATGTTCTACTTCTACTTTTTCTAACTGTTGACTAAAAATCAATACTAAAAAGTGTTTTAATAAAGCATATTGATCGTCTTGACATTCCTTTTGATATTGTTTAATTAATTCTTCTATTATTTTTAAAGAATGTTCCAGCTCTTGATTTTTATCTTCTAATAATCGAAATGTTTCCTCTTTGCCAAATAAATAAAAATAGACCTCTATCGCTGATAAAAAATCATAATGTTCTTCTAAATAGCACTTATCCCAATTACCTTTATGTAAATACCAAAGGTCTGTTTTATATGCGGAATAATGTTGATCCAAGACCGTATTTAACCAACCTACAGTTTTCATTTGATCAACAATTATCCCATTTTCTACTTTTTTTAAAACAGCTAAAGCATATGTAATTTTATGATAAATACAGCTCTTTTCTATTTCACAATTTTCAAAATAACTATAATCAAAATCTTGATAATCTTTAACATCCTTTAAAACAATTATTTCTTGATTTTCAAAAAGAACATTTTCTTTTTTCATGATTCCTGCATAATGCAATATATGTTTATATTTTTCACTATATTCTCTATATATTTGATCCATATTCATTCCCCTTTATTCTATATTCTTATTCTATTCCTAAATAACCTTTTCGTCATTGGACAAATAGTACAAAAAAAGAGAAATATTATATTTCTCCACGACAATCAATTACCATATCATTCCATTTAGCATTTCCATGAGTAGATGCTGAAACTTTTACAAATTTAAAACCGCAACTTTCATAAAAAGGAATAAGATGATCTTTACATGTCAAAATAAATCCGTCTACATCATTTTTTCTTTTCTCTACATATTCCTTTACCATTTCTCTAGCATAACCATGTCCTCTATATTCAGGTAAAATACAGACTGAAAAAATCATTTGATATTTTCCATTTTCTTGATGTAAAAAAGCATTTTCGTACATACTATCTGGTAGATTACATTCATTATTTCTTAGACCACCAATATAACCGATTGCTTGATGAGCAATATAAAAAATTTCAAATCCTTCATGATAAACTGCTAATCTTTCTTTTAATGATTGGTAACTTGCTGCCTCTTGTATAGGAAAACAGGTTGTTTCTATATGATAAAGTAATTCTAAATCTTGTATCGTTACTTGTTTTAACATGATTTTCTCCTAAATCATGGCATAAAGACCAACAAAAGGCATGACTAAAATAAGTGCAGGAACAAGATTCATCGCTCTTACATCTAATATTTTAGAAACAGTTAACCCTGTAATCATTGTAATGACACCACCACAAGCCTTAAAATCAGCAATCATTGTTGAATTTACAAATGGTAAGATTGCTTTTGCTAGAAAGAAACATGCAAGTAAAATAAGTAATTGTGGAACACATATTAAACTTTGTGCATAACCTAAAGCAGCTCCAAATAAAACAGCTGTAAAAAAATCTAAAACCGATTTAGAAATTAAAACAGATGCATCACCTGACATTCCTTCTGTAAGAGCTCCAAATAATCCCATTCCAGACATTGAAAACATCAAAACAACTAATAAATAAAGATGCATATATTCTTCTTGATTACCTTCTATATGAAAAGGTAGCTTATCTAATAAAAATGCAAAGATATCATGAACATGATCATATAAATGACATAGTTCACCAATAACAAAACCTAAAATAATAGCCATAATAACCATAGGCAATGTTTTTACATTTAAAATAGAAGTAATCCCAATCGTAACTGAACAAATCCCAAATACTTTTGGAAGTTCTTCAATAAGATGTTTTGGTAATATTTTTTTAATAAATCCTCCGATAAATGTACCAATAAAGACAGCACATACATTTGTTAGAACGCCAACTGGCATAAAATCACCACCTTCTGTCCTATTATAACAAAACATAAATGAGTTGCACATAGAAAATTATGTACACCAACATATAAAAAAATTGTTAGATCTATATAAGATTTAACAACATGTAAAACAATTCTTTAATTTTATAAGTATTTAATATACCCCATATAATCAAATAAAAGGAAATACAAATGATCGTAAAACCTACTAATCCACCAATTTGAAAATAATACCAAAAGCCAAAAACAATGCATGCTATTAATAATATTATAAATCCACATTTCTTTTTGTACTTCTTTATATAATCATTTACTATTGGTAAATGATAGATATTTATTAATAAAGCAAAAATGACTAACCCATTAAACATACAATTTATAAAATTATCCGTTCTAATAATAGAAGTAGACAATATCAAACAACATAGAATAATCATTGTAATCTTAAATAAACTATTATTTAATATTCCATTAATCTTCACTTTTACATGATTTTTCATATAACACTTTCCTTTTTATTTTGGTAGTGTCAAAAATCTATATTAAATAGCGTAAATACACTACCTTCCAATTTATCTATATAAACAGTAAAATGATTACTGAGTATATCTTAGTAATCATCTTTTTTTGTTTTATCATAAAAAAATAAATAATCATCTAAAACATTATTAAAACAAATTAATTTATTATTCATTTTTTTATCTACAAAATCTTTTACTGAATGAATCATAAATGCCTCCTTATTATATAAATGAAAAAAGAATTATAAAATTTGATTCGGAATTGTTACGTCTTTCATTTGGGAGAATGAATTTTATTTTTAATCAAAAGTTATAATTCTTTAAACTACTTAGAATTAAGTTACCAATTTATAAAAGTACGTATTTATGTGTGCATAAAATATAATGATTAAGCATGTATAGAAATGATTTACAATAAAATTATCTTTTTTATGAGGTTTTAATATTTTTGGGGAAGTTATTATTAAAATGAAAATACCTAATATCATATTCTCATAGATACACCCTATTGTTTCTTTTATAAATTATTCATTCTACTTAAATTCTTTTTTTACAACTACTCAATATTAAATAAGAATTGTTATTTAAACACTTAATGTTTATTGGAGAATGCCTCCTGTCTATAAATTTAAGAGTTAGGATCATTAAATGGATTATAATATCTATAATTGTGCAATGTACCAAAATTAATTTTTATCTAGACATCTTTAACAATAATCTTATTTTTAACTTTTAGAATATTAACTTATAAGCCTACCCTCTATCTAAGATTAACAAGCGATTTATAATATTAAGTTTTATAGAGTGGTAGCTTTTTAGATTGCTATTAAAATCTAAAAGCTTTCATTATTTTGTGTTGTATCACCTTCTATAAATATTTTAATGAATAAGGTTTATATGTAATAAAAATTTAAAGAAGTATTAAAAAACGAGCTTGTACCTATTCATTAATAATTAACTACTTTAGATAGCAAACTCAACCGATTGAGTTTAGCTTACCTAAGCTACAATAAATGCTTTAATATTTTGAACACATTTATTTATAACTTGATGGTATGATAGCATACAATTTTATGCGTTTTTTCCCATATTTTTTATTTATCTATTTAATTTTTTGAGAATATTAAAATAAACAGTCCCTATCAAATTTTTAATATAGAAATTATTGCAAGAAGAATATATTAAATCCTTTTGACTTTATCAATATTTTGGTAAAGTAGACTTATTCAACGTATTGAATGGACTTTTCTAGCGTAACATTCAACTCAGCAAGTCTATGTTTTCAATTTATGAATACAGGATAACTTAGTAAACTTTTGTATAAGTGCTTTAGCTGATATCTAATAACCAAAACTTTTCGATGGTCAGGTTCATCGTAATGATTGATCCACCCCATCGAAATTTAATGAAAAATAGCAGTTGATCAAGTCTATCGGAATACTTGGTCAACCTAATCGGAATAAGTGATCAATTAGAGTGGAATAATCATTTATCAATTATTTTCTTTTCACTTTCAATAAGAAAAAAGTTTTTATTTCCACAATTAATAATAAGTCTCTATTTTTCAATAACTATTGTAAAATTATATCTTACTTAAGATAATATTTTAATTTTAAAGATAAAAAATTCTTCATCCTGCAATGCTTTATATTCTATATTGTAATTATTCAGAATATTACTTACAATATATAAACCTAATCCATTACTATTTTCCTTATTTAAATCAAATTTAACATCAAATATTTCATCCATATTCGAAATTTTATTGTTACCGTATGAATTTTCTATATATAACCAATCATTAACCATCCCAATATTAATTACCCCATTTACATCAGTATATTTTACCGCATTACTAATCAAATTAGATAAAATAATCTTTAAAGCTGTTTTTCCTATATAAACATTCTCATCTAATATATAATTATTGACAGTTATTTTCTTTTGATGTGCTAATATTTCATACTTTTTTAATACATCTTCTAATGTATCATTTATTTTCAAATATTCTTCATCATTATTCAAATTTTCTATAGAATGAACTGATAATATTTGAGAAATATTTTTTGTTAAACTATCAACGATTTCAATGCATTCATTAATATAAATATCTTTTTCTTTATATTTTCCAATATTGTATTTCATGTTTTCCAGTATTATTTTAAGACTAGCAAGAGGAGTTTTAAGTTCATGGGATGCACCTTTAAAAAAGTCATATTTTAACTTTTCTAATTTTAAAATTTCTTTATTTTTAAATTCTAAATCGTCAATTGTTCTTAATAAAGTAGAATACAAATCATTAATTTGTTGTTTTAATTCTCCAACTTCATCATTAGAGCTAACTTCTAAACGTATTTTTTTATCAAGTTTCATCATTTTATCAGTAACAATTTGTATTTCTTGTACATTGTTTTTTATTAATTTTGCATAAATTAAAGAAATAATAGAAGAAAATAAAATTGATATTAACAAAGAGTATGGTAAAAATTTAAGACTTAAATCTTTTGCATCTTTTTGCATATCAGCTGTAGAGACAAATTGTAGATATGTTTTTTTACCATCATTAAGCTTTATTTCTCTTTCTTCAATTATCAAAGAATTACTATTACTTTCTAAATTAGTATCTATATTATCTTTGATTTTTATTTCATTATTATTATTATTTCTTTCTTTTATAAATGCCTTTATTTCGCTACTTTTAGAATAAAGTTCCAAGGTTTGTTCTATATATTTTATTTCTTTTCCATTCATAATACTGGAAATTTCATTTGCTTTATTATAGACCTCTTCTTTTCTGGTCTCCAAATATGTTTTAGGAAAAATAAAGAAAACTAATAAATGAACTAATATAATTATTATTCCAAGAACTGAAAATATTTGTATGAACATTTTGGGAAATATCTTTAATTTTTTCATTTTCTCATTTTATCTCCAATTTATATCCCACATTTCTTATAGTGGTTATGCAGTCTAATTGTAATTTTTTTCTAAGTTCTTTTATGTATACGTCTATTACTCGATCGTAAGGAATTTCTTCGCTATCTTTCCATACATAATCAATAATTTGCATTCTAGTTAATACTTGTCCATTATTATCCAATAGACACTTTAATACATCTAGTTCTTTTGCATTTACATCTATTTCTTCATCATTTATTTTAGCTGTATAGCTATTAAAGTTAACCGATAAATCCTTATATTCAAACGTCTCTAAATGTCCATAATTCTTTTTAATCAAAGAATCTATTCTAACCTTTAAGACTGGCAATGAAAATGGCTTTTCTATATATCCATCTGCTAAATTAGTAAATGCATCAATTTTATATTCTTCATCACTAAATGCAGTCAAGATTAGAATTGGTAAATTGCTTTTCTTTCTAATTTCTTTCAACACTTCTAAACCATTTATAAAAGGTATCTGAATATCTAAGATAACCAAATTTATAGCGTTATTAAATTTTGACAAAGCTTCTATTCCATCTTTAGCTTGAATAACAGTATATCCAAATTCCAAAAGATATTCACTTATTCCCTCTCTGATCATATTATCATCTTCAACAATTAATATTTTCATAAATACCTCCACTTAAGCCTATACACTTATATTATACAGAATATTATTTGATATTTAAAAGTCAAAAAAATTTCGGTGCTAGAAAGCACCAAAACTTTTAATTATCATCAATTAATAATTCTTTTGGGTTTCTTCTTAATATATTGAATGAAGAAACAATCAATGAAACAAGTAGTATTAAACTCATAAATATAACTACATAAATTATGAACTTAGGTACTACATTTATATCTAAACTTGATAATGTCTTATTAAATCCTTCAGCTTCTGCCCCACCACCTAATTGGCTAGATGCAGATTGTCTAGCTATTTGTTTAGCTATATCACCAGTAACCTTATTCAATATATTATTCCCAAGTTTGCTAGCTGTGTATTGAGCTAAGAAATAAGAACCAACGAATGCGGGGATTGATATAAATATCATCTCAATTAGGAATTGACCAAAAATTTCTAATTTTGATATACCTAATGATAGTAATACTGCTATTTCTTTCTTTCTAGCATTCATCCATAAGAATAGTAATAATGAAACTACAATTCCTGCAAATATTAATGAACCTACAAATAATTTATTTGAAATTGAGTAGATACCTGATATAGATTGTTGTAATGCAGGGTAATTTGATGAACTTTTAATCAAATTATATTCTCTCCAATTTATATCTAATTTCCCAAGATCTTTTATGACACTATCAAGATTCTTATCACCTTTTACAAAGAATGTTGCATCTTGGTATACAGCTGTATCTTCTGTATTACCATAAACTTTAGCGGCCGTATCAATATCAGTGATTAATGTATTTTCGTATAGTTCCTGTGCTGCACTTACTCCACCACTATTATGCCCATCGAATAGACCTTTAATTTCTACTTCTACTGTTTCATCTGCACCTTTTTCATTATCAGCATCAAATAAATTAGATTTTAATTTTATCTTATCTCCAACTTTAAGATTATTTTTTTTAGCTAAATCTTTATGCATTAAGATTTTATTTTTATCTTCATTTTCTAAATGCTTTCCTTCTACTAATTTATATGCTTCTGATACAAATTTTGTTTCTTTTGATGAGTCATTAACCCCAGTTAACATAACTGTTCTTTTGAAATTCTTCGCTCTTTCAGGCGATTGATTCGCAAGAGTCTCTTGAGTTTCAATAATATCATAATCAACTAAATCTGCAACACTGTTTATTCTTTTTACATAGGATTCTACACTATCTGTTTGAGATATCTTTTTTATATCTTCACCTTTTACATTTCCCCCACCTCTAGGTGTTCCTGGATTAACTTGTCTATTTATCTCCATAGAAAAACTATTTGTTATATTAGCCAATGTTTCTTTTGAAGCTCTGTCCGTAGCATCTTTAATAGATAAACTAATAAAACTTAAAATTGACATAGATAAAATAACTAACATAATAATTAATGATTTTAAGCTTTTTCTAGTTACATAAGCAAATGCATTTTTTACCATTATTCAACCTCCAAATTCATTTTATTTACTTTTTTCAAATTTTTACCACTTAGTTCTAAAATAATATCCGCAGAATCTGCTACTTCCTTACTATGTGTTACAACTATTACACATTTATTTTTGTCTTTAGCCAACGTCTTTAATATATCAATTATTTCTCCAGCAGTAACACTGTCTAAATTACCAGTAGGTTCATCAGCTAGTATTATTGGCGCATTTGATACCAATGCTCTAGCAATTGCTACTCTTTGTTGCTGTCCACCAGATAATTTCATAACATTTCTTTTTATTTGTTTTTTATCTAAACCTAGTTCAAACAAGATACTTTCATCTGCTGATTTGTTTACTAATCTAATATTTTCAATCGGTGTTAAATAATCTATTAAATTGTAGTTTTGAAATACTAAAGATATATTATTTTTTCTATGATTGTTATATCCTTTCTTTTGTATATCTTCATTCTTAAACAATATTTTTCCTGTTTTAGGTTTATCAAGTCCAGCAAGTAAGGAAAGAAGTGTAGTTTTTCCTGTTCCTGACTTTCCTACGATCGCATAAAACTTCCCAAGTTCAAATTTTTGATTTACTCCTGACAAAACTTTTTCTTTAGAATTTACATAACTATATGCCACATTCTTTATTTCTAATATATCCATTATTTTCTCCTAACTTATTTTTGATAATATTTCTTTAGGCTTCTTGATTAATATTAATGAAGAAGCAAATACAACTGATAAAACAATAATACTTATTAATATTAAATAACTTTGTCCAAGTGCTACTATATTTAACATAAAACCACTATTATTTATTAAACTTCCACCGGAAATTATTGAATCCTCTGAGTTAATGAATCCATCTACAATTACTTTTAGTAACACATTTCCTAAAAGTAAGGAAGATATTATACTTGGCATCGATATGAATATTAACTCGAATATAAATTGCATTATAATTTGCATCTTAGATGTTCCAATAGATAAAAATATACCTATTTCATAAATTCTTTCTCTTAACCATAGAACTAAGATTAATGAAAGAACAATCATTCCTCCTAACATAATAGAATAAGTCATTACTTTTATTATATGTTTTATTCCACTTACTGACTCTAAAGATTCTTCAAATACATTAGAATCTTTTTCAATGGAATACTTTGATTCATCAATTTTAAGCTCTTTCAATTTATTTAAGACTAAGTTTGTAGATTCTAAACTACCAGAATACATTAAAATTTTATTTGCAATTTTATTATTTTCTAAGTTATTTAATATCTCTTGGCTTGTTGAATAATCCACAAAAACCATATTTTCACTAAAATCAGAAGATAGACCTGTATATGTTTCCTGTTTTTTACCAGAAAATATTCCTATAATTTCAAATTTATGACTCTTTATTTTTCCACTTTTTTCAGTATCTAGTAATTCAAGATCAACTTCATCACCTAATTTTAGATTGTTTTGTTTAGCGAATTCTTCATGAACAATAATTGAGTTTTTATCATTTTTCTCTATATTTTTACCTTCTTTAATTGTAAATACTTCACTATTAAATAAAATGTTTCTTTTAGTATTATTTGTAGCTTCGAGTGAAACAACATTCTTAAATTTATCAGATAAATCTTCTCTATTTATTTTTTGCTCTCCACTAACTACTTTAGCACCTTTTAGTTTTGCTAATCCATCATATTGAATTATTATTTCTTCAATTTCTTTTAATTTTTCAATATTCTTAAATTGATTAACATTAAAATATTTACCATCTTTTTTTGTTATTGATATTGAAGAATTAGAACTTTCGTATAAAGTCTTTTCTATTTCATTGCTTGATTTCATTATTGTTAAACAAGAATACAAACAAGAAAGAACTATTGTTAAAATAACAAAAATAATAAATGTTCTATTTTTTTTTCTTGTAATGTATGCTATTGCGTTTTTTATCACTTTTTTAATAAGCTCCTCTCTATTTTTTTATTCCACAACTAATTGTATCCACAGGACAAGCATTTTTGCATCGTCCACATCTGATACATTCTAGATGATTACAATTTTCAACTGGATCTATATTCATTTGGCAAATTTTTTCACATTACCGCAACTGATGCACTTTTCTTCGTCTAGTCTATGCCTGAATACTGAAATTGGGCTAATAACTGAATAAATAGCTCCCAAAGTCCAAGCATGCCAATTGGACTAATAAGCTTACAAAAATATGGAGACCCTTGTCCTAAAATATCAACTAAAAATAGAGGAAGTATTATTACAAATACAATCGATATTATATATTTCAATTTTCTCAAATTCTTATCAAGCTTAAATGTCTTACTTTTTTGATTCTATCCAATTCCAACACACTCCAAGCAAATTCTTATTACCTTCTCCAATTCAACTCTAGTCGCTCCATGACCATATCCATAGTAAGTCATAGTCATATTAATAAAGACAATTACTAAAGAGAAATTACGGCCTTTTTAAAACTAATTAACCATATACCTTTCACCGCTTTACATTTACTTGTTTTTTATTTTTGTTAATTCTTTTTTCAATTAATCACTTGTTTTCACCGCTATCATCAACATTATCTATAGCAACACTAACAATATTAAAACATTTATTTTTTATTTCGTTCTAAACCTCAACTAAATTTGGAATCTCTTTTACACAAACTTTACGCTAAATTGTAAATACGTTTACCATACTTCTCAAAATATTTACTTGTAAAATCCTAACCATTTATGTCTTTTAGTAATAGTTTACGTAAATTCCTAACTGATTATTTTTTAAATGCTTCTGTATTTTCTAAATCAGTTTTTTCTGATAGAACAAAACCGTTTTTAGGACGTTCTTTTTTTTCTATAATTTGAATCTCAGTTTTTTTAAATTCATTCAGAAGTTTAATTTCAGATCCGCTGTTTGTACTAAAATAGCAATCGTATTTTCCATCACTTGAAACTCCTATTTTAGTATGAGTATCACATTTTGTCATTTTAGATATTTTTTCTTCTGATGTATTTTTTTCAAAGATACCAATAGTTCCAATTCTTTTAAGCCCATTTTCCCATTTTTCATAACCACCTTCCTTTTTATTAACAACTGCTTTTTTTTGCTCTTTAGTCATTTTATTAAAAGTTAAAAAAGCATATTTTAATTCCTTATCTATAGGACTTTGATCATCTAACATCGCTATCTTTTTATCATTCATATACTTTTTAAATTTATTTGAAAGTTTAAATTTAAGACCTAAATATTCATAAACATATTCTTTTTTTGTTTTTAAAGTATAATCTGATGGCTTAAATGTTACATTTTTATCCTTTTTGTTAGTTGACGTACCCTTCTTTTCAGAACTTATTGATTGTCCTTCTTTAATTTTATTGCTTTCATTACTTTTTTTACACCCAACTGTACTTAAGCTCAAACATAACGTAAGTAATAGGAATGCACCTCTGGCTACTTTTTTTCCATAATTTTATCCTCCTTTATTCCTCCTTTTTTTTAAACAAAAGCCTTTTATAACTACTTTCAATAATATTATACACACCATTTATGAAACGTTGATGAAATACAATTTTTTATTTTTCCAAACCACAGTATAATAATATAAATATTGATGTTAGTATAAAAACTGTACAAGTTAAATGGAAGAATTAAACATCATTTGGTCCAATGTCATAAGTAAAAAAAGAAATGAAGAAAGACTATGACAAAACCAGTATTTGATGATGAATTTAAACAAGGAGTTGTAGATTATGCTAACCAACATCCTGAAGAATCCAAAGTTTCTATTGCTAAAAGATTTGGTATTGCAGACAGTACAATTCATAAATGGATAAAAGATGCAAACAACAATGGCAATAAAATTGAATCTCGAGGATCCGGTAATTTTTCTAGTGATGAGGCTAAAGAAATTGCAAGATTAAGAAAGGAATTAAAAGATACACAGGATGCGTTAGAAGTGTTAAAAAAGGCTATTGGCATACTGGGAAAATAAACAAAACAGATATTTATAAAGCAGTTAAGGAAGAAAAGCAAAAAGATTCTACAGTTTCTGTTTCTAGTGTGCTGAAAAAATTAGATGTAAGCAGATTATGATTCTATGATTATTTGAAAAGAGTTCCAAGCAAAACCAAATTAAGAAAAGAAAGAATTATAAAAGAAATCAAGAAAATCCATAAGGAATCGTATGAAATATATGGATCACCAAAAATAACAGAACTACTGAACAAAAAGGGTGAAAAGGTAAGTCAAAAATATGTTTATTCGATCATGAAGGAAAACAATATCAAAGCAAAATATATTAAGCCATATATTCAAACAACAGTTAGTCATGATTTCTCTGACAAATTAAAAAATCTATTAAACAGACATTATGATCCTACGAAGCCAAATGTAGCTTGGTGAAAAATCAGTAAAAATAAACAAGCTATGATCCAAGACATTCATGCTGAACTGAGATGTAACAATCAAAGCAAGACCATCAATTTGTTTTCTCATGTCACAAAACTGCTTGGCAACATAAATATTTTTGATTTCATCGGTATTGATAATCATAGCAGGTTCTCCAATAAAATCTTGAGATTTTGTTTGGTACAGGAAATATGATGATGATCAATATCAAAATCAATAACATCATTACTTTTATCAATGATGACAGGAAGAAAAGTATTTTCTTCTTCAAGAATCAAAGCCTTTTGTTTATAGAAGCTGGAAATACTAATATGATTGTCATTACAATACTTTTTAATGGCGTTGCTAAATATTTATATCTAGCAACTTAATACTATCATACTTCAATAAATATCTTTCACATTTTTTTGATTATAATATTTTAATTTTTGAGAATTTAATTACTACTGTAGATAAAAAGAGCTCATTTCAATTGAGCCCTTCTATAATTCAATAATTCTATTATTTCCCAAAATATCTATCTAATAAACCTTTTAAAGCTTTACCATGTCTAGCTTCATCTCTAGCCATTTCATGAACAGTATCATGAATTGCATCTAAGTTATTCTTTTTAGCACATGTAGCAAGTTCAACTTTACCAGCAGTAGCTCCAAATTCACAATCAACACGCCAAGCTAAATTATCTTTAGTTGTTGCTTTCATATTTGGTTCTAAATCTTCTCCTAACATTTCAGCAAATTTAGCTGCATGTTCTGCTTCTTCATAAGCAGCTTTTTCCCAATATAATCCAATTTCAGGATAACCTTCTCTATGAGCAATTCTTGCCATACATAAATACATACCAACTTCTGAACATTCACCTTCAAAGTTAGCTTTTAATTGATCAAAGATATATTTTTTATCTTCATCACTGATATCAGGATTATTTTTTACAGTTTTAGCGTAAATACCATATTCATGTTCAGCTGCTAATTTCATTTCACCTTTTACTTCTTCAAACATGTCAGCTCCTACATGACATACTGGACATTCAGCTGGTGCTGCATCTCCTTCATAAACATATCCACATACTTTACATACAAATTTAGCCATATTTCTTTTCTCCTTTTTTTAATTCCTTATTAGGAATGATTACTACTTAAGTATAACATATAATTTCCTATTGTCAATCCATTTAGAAGCATAATTTGTATCTTTCTATTATTATAACTCTTTTTTAAAAAGAAAAAAGCAATCTTTCAATTGCTTTAATCTATCGGTGGGCGATAAAAGCCACCAAAAAAATTTTCAGTTTTTATAACATTAACAATAATATGAGAATCTACTGTTTTCATTAACTCTACAATATCTAAAACCTCATAACTAGAAACAACTGTATGTAATAAATACATCTTTTCATGACTATATCCTCCAATAGCTTCAACACATGATATTCCATGTCGATAATTTTTAATATATTTATCCATCACAGCTTGTGCTTTTTTTGTTGTTACCTGTAAAGTAACGCGTTCATAACGATGATAAAATGAATCTATTGTTCTAGTAGAAATAAATTGAAATAAAATAGAATATCCTGCATGGATCCAACCAAACATAAATCCAAAAATCAATAATATAATTGAATTAAAAATAAAAACATAGCTCCAAATAGATTTTCCTTTTTTATTAGAAATATATAAAGCTACAAAATCTGTTCCTCCTGTTGAAGCATTCATTTTTAAAATACTTGCTGTCATTAATCCATAGAGAGTGCCACCAAAAATAACATTCAATAAAGTATCATTAAAAATAGGTGAAAAATGAATAATTTTTAAAAAGAAACTTGCTAGAAAAACTTCTAATAAAGAAAAGAACGTAAATCTAGGACTAATACTTTTATAACATAAAATAGCTACTGGTACATTTAATACAATCATTCCTAAAGAAGTAGAAAATGAGAAATGAAAATAAGTTGATGTAATCTTTTCAATCAATATCGCAACTCCTGTAAATCCACTTGATAATAAATTAGCTGGTTGAATAAAGACTTTGATGACATAAGCTTGTACAAAAGCACCTAAAATAACTGTTATCAATGTTAAAAAATATTTTTTATTTAAATGAAACATAGAGCCACCACCGGTATTGTTATAATTGATAATAAAGTTGATAGAAAAACTGTTTTTGCTGCTAAAAATTCATTTTGTTGATATCTTTTCGCAAATAAAACAGCACCATTAGCTACAGGCATTGCTAGAATGATCATTGTCATTGCCTGAATCATAGTATCTTTAATCAAGAAATGGACAAGCGGTGAAAAAAGCATTGGTATCAATAAATCAATGAATAATGTAAACAAATAGATTTTTCTATCTAATAAAATTTCTTTAATAGGATATTTAGAAAGTGTTGCTCCAATAATAATCATTGCTAATGGTGTTGTCATATTACCTATCAATTGAATAGGTTGTAACAATGTTTCAGGTAATGATATTGAAAAAATATATAATAACACTGCAATCAATGAAGCAATAATCCCTGGCGTAATGAGTTTTTTTATTTGAAATGATTTATTATTTGACATAATCATCATTCCTAAAGTAAACAATGATAGATTAAAAGGCATATTGATTAAAGCTGTTAATAAAAGCGATTGTTTACCAAATAATGATTGTAATAGAGGAAAACCAATGAAACCTACATTAGGGTAGATTATCATAAATAAATAGAGTGATTTATCTTTTAAAGAACTTATTTTCAAACACAAATAAGCAAAAATAGGTAATATAATAATTAAAATAATCATTGATAAAAATAAATCTTGATAAGGAATACCATTTTTATTGGCACTTACAGATGAAATAATTAAACAAGGCATTGTCATATTTAAAACAAAACGATTCATTTTATCAATAAAACTCTCATCAAAATCTTTCATTTTTCCTAAGATAAAACCTAAAACAATCATCATAAACAATTGTAAAATTTTATTAATTACTAAATAAACATTCATTTTAATCCCTAAAATATTCTAAAATAATATTCATCATGACTTTAAAACCTATCTTATAAGAATCTAAATCAATCCATTCATCATAAGTATGTGCTTTTTCTCCCATTAAAGTTCCAATCGTATTAGCACATATTCCATAAGATAAAGGAATATTTGAATCTGTACCATTAGCACATTTTTCTACATCATCTAAATAATATTCTTTAATCAATCTCATATTATGATCTGTAAATTTTTCAAATTTCTCTTGATTTAATAAACCATTTCCAGGTCTTACTCCTAAAATTTCAATTTCTACATTTGAATAGTGTGAAACAATTTCTTGAAATTGTTTCTCCATGATATCTAAACAGTTTTGCATAGAAGAACGATATTCATAAAATAATGTAGCTGTAGAAGCAATTGCATTAATTGTTGTTCCACCTTCTATTTTTCCAAAATTATAAGTTGTTTTAGCTTCTGTTGGTATTTGTTGATGACTTAATTCATACATAATTTTACTTAAAGTCTCAATAGCATTTTCTTTGCCAAAATCAGCATAAGAATGTCCTCCTTGACAATGAACAGTCAAACGATAACGTTTAGAACCTACAGCACTATTTGTACACTGATTCAAATATCCATCAAAAGAAATAAATGATTTAATACGATTTTTATACTGTTCAACAATATAACGACACCCATTAGAATTTCCTAAACCTTCTTCACATGTATTTAAAACAAACAAAACACCTGTCTTTCCATGTAAATGATGAAGGTGAATATAATGAATCACTTGCATTAAATGAACAACATTAGCTGTATCATCTCCTACTCCTGGTCCATATAAATAATTCCCTTTTTGTGTTATTTTTAACGGTTCCATATCAGCAAAAACAACATCAAGATGCCCACAAAATACAGCAATATCTTGATTATCATCAAACATTTTAATAACAACATTATTCATCTTATCAATTGTTGTCTCAATACCTCTTTCTTTAAACCACTGTTTACAAAATTGTGTTCTTTTTTCTTCATGATAAGATGGTGCTGGAATAGTTGCTAACTGTTTTAAAAGTTCTATAGAATAATCAGCTTCTTGTTCAACATAATCTTCTTCATATTTATATAACATATTTTTCCCCCTATATTAAAGAAAAGGCAATTATGCCTTTTCAATAGATTCCTTTTTGACTTCTTGTTTATCTAACATTTTAAAGAATGGATAATAGATAGCCATTGAAATTAATAATAATACAATTTGTAATAGAGCTCCTCTAATACCACATAATAAGAAACCTGAAATAATTGGTGGTGTTGTCCAAGGAACTTCAACCCCAATACTTACTGGGACTAATCCAATATATGTAGAAGCATAAGTGACAATTGCCATTGTAATATTAGCAATCACAAATGGAATAGCCATAATTGGATTTAAAACAATTGGCATACCAAAGATCAAAGGTTCATTAATATTAAATAATGAAGGAATTAATGATAATTTACCTAAAGCTTTATATCTAGATGATTTAGCAGTAAAGACAATAACAAGTGCTAATCCTAAAGTAGCTGCAGTTCCTCCTAATTTAACAAAGTTAGCAATAAATTGATAATTGATAATATGTGTAGCAGCTTTTCCAAGTCCAATTGCTGCAGCATTTTCAGCAGATAATGATCTCCAAATAGGATTCATTACTGAAGAAACAATACTTGATCCATGTAAACCAAAGATCCATAAAATTGATTCTATTAATAAAACTAAAATTGTAGCTGGTAATGTACTACCAATAGATTGTAATGGTTGTTGTAACATTGTAAAAATGAAATTTTGTGCACTTTTGAAACTTGTCATTTCAAAACCAATTCTTACAAAGTTAAAAATAATAAAGATAATAGCTACTGGAATTAAAGCTTCAAATGGCTTAGCAACATTTTGAGGTACTGAATCTGGTAATTTAATTGTCCATCCTTTTTGAACAACAAATCTAAAGATTTCTACTGCTAAACAAGTTGTAATAATTGCTAAAAATAATCCTGATGCACTAAAATTATCAAGTGGTAATCCTTTTAGTCCATCTTCTGTTACTAAAACAGGTGTTAACATGAAGATAGCAATAAATGATACAACAATTGATTCTCTTGTATCTACTTTATAAAAATGTGCAAGAGAACGTGCAATTCCTACAACTACATAAATTGACATGATTCCATAACTCATACGATAAGGAACCATAAATATTTGACTCCAATTTTCCCCTAAAAGTCCTGTCATAAATTCACTATAACCATTAATAGGAATACTTGTAAAAAGCAAGAATAAAGAACCAACAATAATAACTGGCATCACGCCAAAGAAACCTTCTTTAATCGCATTTAAATAACGATTAGTACTTACTTTAGATGCAAATGGCATCAGTTTTTCACCCATTTTATCAAAAAAACTATTCATCATTTTCTCCTCCTATTCAAATTTTGTTTGTCCATTGGTTTCAATTACTTTCTTATACCAATAAAATGATTTCTTTCTATATCTTTTTAAACTTCCATTTCCTTGGTCATCTTTATCAACATAAATAAAACCATATCTTTTCTTCATTTCTCCTGTTCCAGCAGAAACTAAATCAATACACCCCCATGTTGTATAACCAATAACATCAACATGATCAACTTCTATAGCTTGTTTTAAAGCCTCAATATGTTTTCCTAAAAAATCAATACGATATTGATCATCTACAGTACCATCTTCATTAAGTTGATCAACAGCCCCTAATCCATTTTCAACAACAAATAATGGTATTTGATAACGATCATATAATTCATTAAGTGCAACTCTTAATCCTAAAGGATCAATATGCCAACGCCAATCCGTAAGTTCTAAATAAGGATTACGTCCTTTAGCATTAATTGAACCATCTCTTTGATAAGAAACAATAGAAGAAAAATAATAACTAAAGCCAATAAAATCAACCGTTCCCTTTCTTAATATTTCTTCATCACCCTCATCAATAACCAATTTTCCTCCCAATTGTTCTTGTTTAGCCAAACATGTATTCGTATAAAATCCTCTACACATCACATCTAAATAATAATGTGTAAACAACATATATTCTCTTTTAGCTATTTGATCTATTGGTTGGCAAGTTGCTGGGTAGCTTTCTGGATATTGAACCATACAGCCAATTTTAAAATTTGGATTAATTTGGTGTCCTAAAATAACTGCTTTGGCACTTGCTACAAACATATGATGACTTGCTTGTAAAACAGTTGATGCCTTATCTTCTCCTTCTTGAAAAAGAATACCAGCTTGATGATAAGGATTTTTCTTATTCATCGTTTCATTAATTTCATTAAAAGTCATCCAATATTTTACTTTATCTTTATAACGTTTAAAAATTGTTTGACAATAATTCATAAAGAAATCAATCATTTTTCTATTTCTCCATGAACCATATTTTTGAACTAAATGTAATGGTGTTTCATAATGAGAAATCGTCACCACTGGCTCTATATGATATTTTAATAATTCATCAAAAACTTGATCATAAAATTTCAATCCAGCTTCATTCGGTTTTTCTTCATCTCCTAGAGGAAAAATACGTGTCCAATTGATAGACATTCTAAAGCATCTAAATCCCATTTCCGCAAACAAAGCAATATCTTCTTTATAATGATCATAAAAGCCTGTTCCTTCATGACTTGGATAATAGGTATGAGGATGAACACTCTCATGGATTTCTCGAGGATGATCAATATTTCCTCCCATCTCTACATCGGCAATACTTAATCCTTTTCCATCTGCAAGGTAACCACCTTCATATTGATTAGCTGCTGTTGCTCCTCCCCATAAGAATTGATCTGATATTTTCATTTAAAAAGCCCTCCTTCTATGGTTATTAAAACATAGAAGAAAGGCTTTTATAATTGAATAGCTTTCGTTTTTAACAATGTTTAAAAATTTTAGAATTAAATATTTTTTATTATTTAACACTGTTTAGATTCATCCATTAATATTGGATTTGAAGAATGTCTTGTACTTTCTGATTTAGATGTAAGTTGTAATTTTTTATTAAAATTATTTTCATAATCTAAAGAAAAATAAGAAGCATACAATAAATCCAATAAAAAATAAATAGATAAATTACTATTAAAATTTGCAATATTATGCGTTAAATTTTCTCTTGTAGAAATATACAATTTAGCATCACTCATTTGACTTAACGTATTTTCTCCAAAAGAAGTTAAACTTAAAAAAGGAATATTTTTCTTTTGACATGTTTTTGCCATATTGATAAGTGTCTTGGTTTCTCCAGAATAAGAAATAAAAATCACACAATCCCCTTTAGGAATACAATTTACTTCATAACGTTGATAATTTAAATTATTAGTAATATATACATTCTTTCCTATTTTCATCATTTTTTCTTTAAATGATTCTGCTATATTTAAAGCTGTTCCATATGAATAAATATGAATATTGTTATTATTATTTAATAATTGAACAGCTTTTTGAAATAAATCATGATGTAATAAAGATAACGTATCTTTAATTGTTTCTTCATATAAAGAACCCATTTTATTAGCAATTTTAAAAATAGTATCTCCTTGATCAAAGGGTAAATTAGGATCAACTGTCCCAAATTGCTGATTTAAATACTCAATTTCATTTAAATAAGCCTTCTTAAAATTATCAAAACCTTCAATTCCAATTTTCTTACATAAATTTAAAACAGTCGCTGGTGATGTATAAGTTTCTTTAGCAATACTTCTTGCTGAATAATTTTTTATCTTCTCTCCTAATTGAATAATAAAATCAGCAATTATAATTTCACTTTTAGAAAAATCAACTTTATTTGTTAGTTTATCAATTAATAACATACCATCACATCCTTTTTGATATCATAGCATATAATAAAAAAGAAAACAAAAACACAGTTTTTCTACAAAAAATCTTTTCATGTTATTATATAAAAACAAACACCCTCCATTAATTTATTTTATATAAGAATTATTTGCTTCTCTTATAAAACATTTCTAATTTTGAAATATTATCAAATCAAATCTTATTTTCGCCAAAAAAGGCCTTCTGAACAAGCTATCTTTTGCATAAGTGCCTGTATTTCCTTTGATGGATTATACACTGTTAAATTTAAGCTATCCCATTCAAAAACCACAAGAACAGTTTCATCTGGAAGCAATATATTCAACCAACCTGAATGGTTATTCATGATTGTATTGATTGCATCCTCTAATATTTGTAAAGATGGTCGGTCAATCCAATCATCCAATTGTATAGATACATGATAATAACACATTAATTTTATAATGATATTTACAAATTTATCTTTCAGCAAAAAATGTTTATCACTATTGAGTAAATAACATTCCACATCAAAAAATTGTGCTCTTGAACTTGGTTTTACCTGTTCAGGAAGAAAATCTATCACATAGCATGGATTCTCTAATAATTCTTCAATTTTACTTACTGTTTGTTCCACTTTAGTTCACCCATCCTCTTTTAAATATTCTTCTTATAATATAACACTTTATTCTAAAAACATCTTTTACACCTGCACAATTATTAAATTTAATATCTTAGTTGGTAAATATTAAGCAATCAAAAAAGATGCCTATTGAGCATCTCTTGATTGAACTAAAATAATATTTTCATTATTTTCAATAATTGTATAATCACCTTTAACTTCATTTGATACACATAATGGATCATCTCTTTTAAGTAAATAATGATCTAATGTATATTCAGCTTGACTAATAGATAGAATACTTTCATTTAAAGCAAATAATGAAAAATAATAATATTCTTGATTATATATATGATGAATTCCTGGTTTTAATAATTGAATACAGTTTTGTTGATCAATAACCTTTATAGAAACATCTTGATATTTTTCAAGCAAACACATAACTGCAAAAAAATGATCTAAACGTCCTCCGGTAACACCATATAATTCAATTTCATCATAACCTTTAGAAATTGCATATTCGATAGCAGCATGCGTATCTGTCACATCTTTTCTTTCTGGTAAAATTTGAATATTTAAATTTTCTAATGTCTGTCTATTTTGTAAGGAATCAAAATCACCGATGGCAAACTTTGGTGTAATTCCTTGTTTCAATAATTCTTCCACACCATGATCTACCCCAATATATTCTCTGTCTTGAGGAAGTATCATCTTTTCTAAATGTGTGGCACATAACGCTATTTTCATTTTAAAGAAGCAATCCTTTGTGAACAATCTTCACTATTAAATACATAGCTTCCAGCAACAAGAACATCAACACCTGCTTCTTTACATTGTTTTCCTGTTGATTCGTTGATTCCACCATCAACTTCAATGAGATAATTGTAATTATTATCTTTTCTTCTTGAAGCTAGATCTTTAATTTTATCAAGAGCAATTTCCTTAAATGATTGTCCACCAAACCCTGGTTCAACGGACATCACTAAAACAACATCTAATAAAGATAAATAATCTTGAATAGCATCAACCGGTGTATTTGGTTTAATACTTATTCCTACTTGTACATTATTTTCTTTAATATGATGAATAAGTGCTAAAGTATCTTCTTTATTTTCCATTGTTTCAATATGAAAAACAATTAAATTTGCTCCACTTTTAATAAATTCATCTACATACTTTTGAGGTTCACTGATCATTAAATGAACATCTAAAAATAAATTTGTTACTTTAGAAACATCTTTTAAAATACTATATCCAAAAGAAATATTAGGTACAAAATGTCCATCCATAACATCATAATGAAGCCAATCAGCTTTTCCATTTTCGATTTTTTCAATATCATCTTTCAAACAAGCAAAATTTGCTGAAAGAAGAGAAGGTGCAACTTTAACCATATCGTTTCTCCTTTTTTTCCTTTAATTCTTTTAACATTGTTAAATAATGTTCATAACGTTCTTTAGAAATCTTTCCTTCATCAACAGCCTCTTTAACAGCACAATGAGGTTCACTATCATGCAAACATCCTCTAAACTTACAAGCAGTAGCATATTCATCAAAATCATGATATGCTCTCGCTGCTTCTGTTGGTTCCATCTCTAATTCAAGAGATGAAAAACCAGGAGTATCTGCTACATAACCATCATATAAATTCATGAGTTCAACATGTCTTGTCGTATGTTTCCCTCTTCCAAGAGCTTTCGATATTTGATTTGTTTCTAAATTTAAAGAAATATCTAACGCATTTAAAAGCGTTGATTTACCAACACCACTTTGTCCAGTAATCACAGTCACTTGATCTTTAAAAATTTCTTTAATCTCATTTATTCCTTTATTTTGTTTAGAACTTGTTTCAATCACAGTATATCCTGCATTTCTATATTCTTGAATATATTGATAAATAGAGTCATCCCCTTCAATATCCATTTTAGAAATAACAATGATTGGTTTAATGTGATAGTGTTCTATCAATAATAAGAACTTATCTAATAATACTGTTGAAAAATCAGGCTCTTTTCTTGAAAAAACAAGTAATGCTTGATCAATATTTGCAATCGGTGGTCTTCTTAAAACATTTTTTCTCTCTAATATTTTGAGAAGGTAACCATCATCATGGTTACCTTTTTGAAATTCTACAAAATCACCAACAACTGGTTTTATATCTTGTTTTCTAAATTTTCCACGGGCACGACATTGATGCACTTCATGACCATCATCAATGTAATAAAAACCAGCTAATGCCTTGACAATACGCCCTTCATCTATGTTAGTCTTCATAATAATAGATTGTAATTGTCGTTCCTTTTTTATCTACTTTTGTTCCAGCAGCAATACTTTGTTTGTAAACTGCACCGATATAACGTTCATCTCCACCTGATTCAGGGAATTGTGTCCCTTCCATTGAAACAGTAAAGCCTAAGTTTTCAAGATTAGATTTCGCACTATCTGGTGTTAAACCAACAACAGAAGGCACTGTTTGACTATAACCAGTAGAAACAGTCAACGTAATATTTCTATTTGTATCTGTTGGGTCTACTTTATAGCCTTTCGCTAAATTTTGATCAATAACGGTACCTGCCGGTTGATCAGAAGTTTGTTCACGTTTTGTAACATTGAATCCTAAACCACTCAATTTATTATAGGCATCATCATAGCTCATACCTGTATAATCATCTAAAATCACATAGGATCCTTTAGAAATCGTAAGTGTAATTGTACGATCTTTATCTGTAGGATCTTGTTTATAACCTTTTTCTAAACTTTGTTCTAAAACTGTTCCCGCCTTTTTATCAGAAACTTCACGTTTTATATCAACTTTAAAGCCAATCTTATTTAATTTCTTTTTAGCTTCATCATAACTTAATCCCTGATAATCATCTAAAACAATATATTTACCTTTTGAAACAGTAATTGTGATAACATCTCCTTCTTTAATAGAAGAACCTTTTTCTGGATCAGTTTTTGTAATTAAACCTTTTTTATAATCATCAGATAATTCTTTAAAAACTGTCTTATTAATTGTAACATCATAATCTTTTAATATTTTTTCTGCTTCACTTTGTTTCAATCCAACTAAATCTGGCATTACATTTGGTTGTTTATTTCCACCAAAAAGTAAGAAATAACAAATAATTCCAATAATCAAAACAACACCTGCAACGACTCCTGCAAGAACTTTAGGATTTTTTAATTTTTCTAAAATTTGTTTTCCTTTACCATTATTATTCTTCTTTTCAACAGCTCTTTCTTCAACTTCTTCTGGTTCTTCTTCATCAAAGATTTGTCGTGGATTTGCAACAATCGTAGGATCATTCACTTCATCACTATGATCAAAAACAAGTTTTTCTTCATCTGTTCTAGATAAACATGTTTGTAAATCTTCTAACATTTCCGTAGCACTTTTATAACGATCATTTAAGTTTTTAGCAGTTGCTTTAATAATAATATTTTCTACTGATTGAGGAATAGATGGATTAAATTCTCTAAGTGATGGTAAATCTTCTTGCATATGTTTTAAAGCAATATTCACTGGAGATTCCCCATTAAATGGTACTTGTCCTCTTAATAATTCATAAAAAACAATTCCTAAAGCATAAATATCACTTTGAACTGTCGCTTTTTCTCCTCGTGCTAATTCTGGTGCTAAATAATGAAGAGAACCCATAATCACATCTGTTTGTGTAAACTGTGTAAGTGATTGAATAGAAGCAATTCCAAAATCAGCAATCTTAGCTGTTCCTGTATCCGTTACTAAAATATTTTGTGGTTTTAAATCACGATGAATAATTCCCATTTGATGTGCTCTTGCTGTTCCTGAAAGCACTTGTTTCATAATGTCAATAGCTTCCATTACATGTAGAGCACCTCTTTTAGCAATTAATTCTTTCAATGTTCTACCAGGTACATATTCCATGACAATATAGTATTGATCATTATCTTCACCAACATCATAAATTTCAACAATATTTTTATGTGAAAGCGCAGCTGCTGCTGAAGCTTCTCTTTGAAATCTTGCAATATAAATTGGATCTTTCGCTAAAGATGTACGTAATATCTTGATAGCAATTGTACGATTTAAAATCGTATCATTTGCTAGATAAACATCTGCCATTCCTCCTTGACCAATAATATCAATCAATTCATAACGTTCAGCAATGATTTTATTCATTTTTTAACGTCCTCCTTCTATTAACACAGCAGCAATATTATCATGCCCACCATGTTCATTTGCTTGTTCAATTAAAAGATGTACTTTATCTCTAACATTCATATTTTTTTTAACAATATTTAAAATTTCCTCATCTTCTAAAGAATTAAATAACCCATCACTACAAATCAAAATATTCTTCCCATTTAATTTATACTTTTGAATATCTGGTACAATATTCATCTCAACACCAATAGCTTGCATTAAAACATTCTTTTGACGATGATTCTTTCCTTCTTCCTTTGTAATTGCTCCTCTTTCAATCAATTCATTGACTAAAGTATGATCCCTTGTCATTTGGGTAATTTCTTGATCATCATAAATATAAATACGACTATCACCTACATGACAAAAGAAAGCATCATCACCATCAACCACCGCAATCGCTACAGTTGTTCCCATTCCTTTCGTATCTTCTTGCATATTAGCCATTCTTTTTACAATTTGATGAGCTTCTAAAACAGTATCCATTAACCAATTTGTCACTTCTTCATCATCCAAAAAAGGTGGATTGGCTTTAAAACATGTAAGTACATGTTCTTCTACAACATGAGATGCAATTTCTCCTGCCTTATGTCCTCCCATACCATCACAAACAACACCTAAAACCTGATCTTTTAAATTGATGGCCGTTGCTGCTTGATCTTGATTTTTTTCTCTGATTTTCCCAATATCAGTCAATGCATAATACTCCATTATATCACCCCACTACGTTTTGCTCTTAGCTGACCACATGCTCCATCTATATCTCTACCATGTTCTTTTCTAACCGTACAGTTAATATGTAATCTTAATAGTTCGTCTTTAAATTCCTCTACATGACTACTTGGTTTAAAACCATGTTCATCAACACTATTATAAGGAATTAAATTCACATACGCATTCAATCCTCTCATATAATGAGCAAGCTGTCTAGCATGTGCAAGTGAATCGTTGACATCATCTAATAAAATATATTCAAATGTCACTCTACGATTCGTTTTTTCGATATAATCTGCAACACCTTTTCTTAAAGCATCCATATTAAACGCTTTATTTACAGGCATTAATTGGTCTCTAATTTCATCATTAGGGGCATGTAAAGAAATAGCAAGGTTTGTTTGAATTCCTTCATTGCTATATCTTTCAATCATATTGACAAGTCCACATGTAGAAATCGTAATATGTCTTGCTCCAATAGCTAAACCATGAGGATGATTAATAATTCTAACGAATTTCATCACTTCATCATAGTTATCAAAAGGTTCACCTGTTCCCATGACAACAACATGTGAAACACGAATACCTGTATCTTTAGCGACTGCCATGACTTGATTGACCATTTCACCAGCTGTTAAGTTACGTTGTTTTTTTAAAAGCCCACTAGCACAGAATGCACATTGCATATTGCATCCTACTTGGCTTGTTACACATAATGATTGACCATAGTCATGTCTCATTAAAACGGCTTCTATTAAGTTACCATCAATCATTTTAAATAAATATTTGATAGTTCCATCACTTGATACTTGCTTTTCTTGTATTTCAAAGGTATCAATGATGCATTGTTTTTCCAATTTTTCTCTTAAATCTTTTGATATATTAGACATTTCTTGAAAATCAAAAGCATTTTTTTGATATAACCATTGAAAAACCTGCTTTGCTCTAAAAGGTTTTTCATTGATTGATTTAAAATATTCAGTTAATTCTTCTAAAGAATAATTATATAAATGTTCCATCTTCTATCCCTTTTTCATTTTACACATATAAAATCCATCTGTGTGATATTCATAATTCAAAATTGTACGTTGTTCAATAACTTTCATATCAGGATGTTTTTGAATAAAATGTTCAATCATCATCCCATTTTCCTTTTTATTGATTGTACATGTACTATAAACCATTGTACCATCATTTTTCAATAAATTATACGCATTTTCTAATAAAAGTGCTTGTAATGGGATTAAACCATCCATCACACTCGAATCATGATATTTAATTTCTGGTTTACGTTTTAAAACTCCAAATCCTGAACAAGGTGCATCTAATAAAATACAATCAAACGTTTCAGGAGGATAGCGTTCTATGAGCTTTGTAGAATCACCTGCTTGAACATGTACATTTTTAACACCTAAACGTTTTAAATTATGTTCTATTAATTTTACTTTGTGCTTATATAAATCATAGGCTTCTATTTTTCCTTGATTTTCCATTAATGCTGCAAGATGTGTTGTTTTACTTCCTGGAGCACTACACATATCTAAAACGTAATCTGTTTTTTGAGGATCTAAAAGTCTTGCTACTAATTGACTTGATTCATCTTGAATCGTTACTTTACCTTCTTTGTAATAAGAAGTATAGGCTAGATTTCCTCTTTTATATAAAAGAGCATCTTGAGACAATGTTCCCTCTTCAAAACAGCTTTCTTTTAATAACTCTTCTTTTGTTGTTTTTAATGTATTGACTCTCCCACTTCTTGTAGGAGGCATGTTATCTTCTTCACAAATCATTTTTGTTTTTTCTAAACCATATTGTTTATTAAACATTTTGACCATCCATAAAGGATGTGATGTCATAATCGAGATTTTTTCTAATTCATCTAATTCCTCTAACGATCTTCTTTCGTTTCTTGTAAAATTCCTCAATACCGCATTTACAAATTGACTTGTTTGATAACCTTCTTTTTTAGCTATTTTAACCGCTTCATTAATAATGGCATATTCAGGTATTTTATCTAAATATATCAATTGATATAAAGACATATAAAGAAGTGTCCTTATTTTTTTCTTTACTCTTTTTCCTTTAATATAAGGTTGAAGTTGATATTGAATATATAAAAGATTTTGAATTGTTCCATAAACAATGGTTGTACATAAATCTTTATCTTCTCTTTTTAAATTACTTTTCTTTAATTGTTCATTTAAAGCAATATTTAAAAAACTCTCATCTTCAAAATATTGATTTAAAATCATATATGCATTTTCTCTTGCCATAACTATATCGTTGTGTATGGATTAAAATCACATATCACATTTACCTTTCTTCCTTTTTTATTATAATAATCACTCATTGCATGCAACACCTCATAAACATGTGTTGTATTCGTTATTTTAAGTGTCATTCTCTTTCGATAAATATCATTCATCTTATAAATCGTACAATTAGCAGGTCCTAAAACAATTGCCTTCGGTAATTGTTTTACTAAATATTCCTTTATTTGTTGACTACAAAAAGTCACATCATCTTCTTTTTTACCTTGCACTAAAATACTTATTAAATAACAATAAGGTGGATATTTCGCAAGTTTTCTCATTTCCATTTCTTTTTGATAAAAACTTTGATAATCATGATTTTTAACACATTGTAAAACAAAATGATCAGGATTATACGTTTGAATCATCACTGTTCCTTGTTTCTTCCCTCGACCACTTCTACCAGAAACTTGTTCTAATAATTGAAATGTTCTTTCATTTGCTCTAAAATCAGGAATATTTAAAGAAAGATCTGCATTAATAACTCCTACAAAAGTCACATTTTCAAAATCTAATCCTTTAGCAATCATCTGTGTTCCTATTAATATATTTGCTTCTTGGTTTTCAAATTGTTTAAGCAATTGATGATGTCCTTGCTTCTTCCTTGTAGAATCTACATCATAGCGAATCACTCTTGAATTTATAAAATTATTTTGTAAATATTCTTCTATCTTTTGTGTCCCACTGCCAATAAGTTTAATATTGGTACTTCCACAATGACTACATTTTTGCTGGTAAGGTACTTGAAAGTCACAATAATGACAACGCATTGTATGGGTATCTTTGTGATAAGTTAAAGATACATCACAATGAGGACATTTTAATACCTCATCACAATCTAAACAACGAACATAACTTGAATAACCTCTTTTATTAAGCAATAAAATCACTTGTTCATTTTTATCGATTGTTTCTTGTATTTTAGCTTTCATCTTCCTTGATAATACTTCATAATGATGTGCTTTCATTTCTTCGACCATATCAATCAATTCAATTTGTGGTAAAGGTTTTTGATTGACTCTTTGTGAAAGTATACATAATTCATATGCACCCTTTAAAGCACGACTATAGCTTTCAAGAGAAGGTGTGGCACTACCTAAAACAACTGGACATTGATGATAAGCACCTCTTTTTCTCGCTACTTGAGATGTTAAATAACGTGGTGGACTTTCTTGTTTATAACTAGCATCATGTTCTTCATCCATAATAATCAAACCTATATTTTCCAGTGGTGCAAAAACAGCACTTCTTGCTCCAACGACAATTTTTACTTCATCATCAATGATTCGACGATATTCATCATATCTTTCTCCCGCTGATAATTTTGAATGTAAGATAGCGACGCTTTTTCCAAAACGGCTTTTAAAAGCAGAGACCATCATTGGAGTCAAAGCAATTTCAGGGACAAGCATCAAGACAGTTTTTCCTTGTTCAATCACAAATCTAGAAAGGTGTAAATAAACTTCTGTTTTTCCTGAACCTGTGACTCCATAAAGTAAAAAGGTTTTAAATTGATGAAAAGATGCTAATATTTGATTAACAACTTTTTGTTGACTAGTAGTCAAGGGATAATCTTCTTGTTGTAGATGTTCATTATAAGGATTTCGATAAACTTCTACTTGTTTATAAATAATTGCTCCTTGTTTTTCTATATTATTTAAAAGAGCTGTTGAAAAAGGATAATCCTTTATGGGTAATAAATCGTGTTCTTTTATATAATTTAAAGCTTCTTGTTGTTTTGTTGTTTTAAGGGGAATATCTTTTACAAAGGAAACAACTTTTTGATATTTAATACCAACACTATGATTGGTACTTGGTTTTAATTGAGGTGGTAACATACATTGTAAACAACTGATTCTTGTAGAAAGCGTTTGTTTTGAAAGATAGTTTGCAAGTTCTTGTAATTCTTGATTAAGTAATGGTTTTTGATCAATGACATCTTGGATAAAAGAATATTTAAAACCATTTTTTTCTTCTAATTGTTTTTGAGTAAAAAGTGTTTCTTGACACTCAACGACATAACCTACAAGTTGTTGATAACCAAAACGGATATGGACTCGACAACCTGCCAAAACTTGATATTTAGATAAATAGTCATAGGTCGTATCTAATTTATAGATTGCATGTTCCACAAGAACCTTAACAATATACATATTTCCACCTCTATACATATTTCCACCTCTCTTTTGTTTGTATTTTACCACATCTATTGTAGCTTTATCAAAAAAACTGTCAGTTATAAAAACCAACAGTTACTTTTGATGTTCTTTAATAATTTTTGCTATTTTATCTTTTGCTAGATGAACATCATCATTTTCTACAACATATTTATATTCATCTTTTGTTTGAATTTCTTTACGTGCTTTATCCAAACGTTCTTTTACGATATCTTCGCTTTCAGTACGTCTACCACGAATACGTCTTTCTAATTCTTCTAATGAAGGTGGTACCAAGAAAATCGTAAGGGCATCTGGACACTTTTTCATGACTTGCAACGCTCCTTGAACTTCGATTTCTAAAACGACATTTTTCCCTTCATCTAATAAACGATCTACATTATCTTTAGGGGTACCATAATAATTACCTACAAATCTTGCCCATTCTAATAATCCACCTTGAGCAATTTTATCTACAAACGTTTTTTCATCAACAAAGAAATAATCTACACCTTCTGTTTCGGCAGGTCTAGGTTTTCTTGTTGTCATTGAAATAGAATAACTTAAATTTAAACTTTCATCTTTGAACAATTCTTCTCTTACTGTTCCTTTACCAACACCACTAGGCCCACTAAGAATGATTAACATTCCTCTTTTCAATTTTTCCACACCCCTTTTTTTATAAAAATAACTCTACAATAACAAAGAGATAATGTCAATTAAATTTCAAATATGTTATAGTATTTTGGGGTGATAACTATGGCATATGATGGCATTATGATGCATCAAGTAAAAAATTTATTGATAGAAACAATAAAAGGCGGTCGTATCAATAAAATTTATCAAATATCAAAATATGAACTTTTATTTCAAGTTCGTGCAAATAAAAAGAATTATCAGTTATTGATTTCAAGTCATCCAATGTATGCACGTGTTCAATTAACATCTTTATCTTATCCAACACCAGAATCTCCTAATCCGCTTACTATGCTTTATCGTAAGCTTTTAGAAGGTGGTTATATTAAAGATATTGAACAAATCGATTTGGATCGTATTTTTAAAATCACTTTTAGCTGTCACAATGAATTAGGTGATTATATTGAATATGTTCTCTATGTAGAAGTCATGGGAAAACATTCAAACATTATTTTAGTAGGTCAAAACGATAAAATCATTGATTGTATTAAACATATTTCACCAAGTATGAACAGTGAAAGATTTTTACAACCAGGAGCCCTTTATCAATTACCACCAATGATGGAAAAACTCGATCCTTTTACAAATGAATTTGTAGAAGATAACCAACTTACTAAAATCTATCAAGGAATGTCTCCTATTTTATCTAAAGAAATATTATATCGTATTGATCAAGATGAATCTTTTAAAGAGATTATGAAAGAAATAGAAAATTCTCAAAATCTCTATATTACGAAAGTCAATGATAAAGAATATTTTCATGTTATTGAACTGACACATTTACAAGGAGAAACGTCTAAATATTCTTTATTTGATGGTTTAGATACTCACTTTAATGAAATAGATCAAAAAGAAAGAATTAAACAACAAACAAGTAATCTTTTAAAATTTATACAAAATGAATATCAAAAAAACACTTCAAAATTAAAGAAATTAAAAGCAACCTTAGATGATTCACATAATAGTGATGATTATCGTATTAAAGGAGATTTATTATATGCTTCTTTACATTTAATACAAAAAGGAATGACTCATGTTGTTGTTGACAATTATTATGATAATACAAAATTAGATATTACTTTAGATCCTAAATTAGATCCAAAAGCCAATGCTCAAAAATATTATCAAAAATATCAAAAAGCTAAAAATTCAATCAATGTTCTTTTAGAACAAATTGATTTAACTGAAAAAGAAATTGAATATTTCGATTCTTTAATAACCGCTATGTCACAAGCAACATATTATGATGCTTTAGAAATCAAAGAAGAATTAGAAAACGAAGGATATTTAAAAAAGAAAAAACAAAAAAATACAATTCGTAAGAAAAAACGTCCTCAATTTCAACAATATCTTACAAAAGATGGAATTGAAATCGATATTGGTAAAAATAACTTACAAAACGATTATTTAACATTTAAATATGCGCATCGTTATGATATGTGGTTCCATGCAAAAGATATGCCAGGAAGCCATGTCATTGTTAAAGCACAAGATTTAGATGAATATACGATTCGTTTAGCTGCTAAAATTGCTGCATACTATTCAAAAGGAAAAAATTCAAGTAGTGTTCCGGTAAACTATACACTCGTCAAAACACTCAAAAAACCTGCGGGTAGTAAACCAGGAAAAGTAATTTTAGATAATTATAAAACAATCTATATTGATCCAGATGATGAGTTTTTACAAGAACTTACAAAAAAATAGATGCTAAGCACCTATTTTTAATAACGATTTGTTTGTGTATAACATGTTTGTTCATAGCGAGGATAATAACGTGGAACATAAACAATGTTATTGACACGACGACATTCAATTGGACAAATAATAGGTTGTTCTACATATTGATTTTGAAATGTTGTACATACTTTCTTAGGAGCGACAATTGGTTGTGGAGTAAAACTATTTCCTATATTTGAATTAAAATAATTTGCATAACCGTTATTATCAAAGTTTCCATATTGTCCTTGACAGCATGTATTTTGTTGACAATTACAGCTCATAATAACACCTCCTAATATAAGGTATGGTCATGTATTAAAAAGAATTGGACTTTTGTAAAGGAGAAACAAATGAAATTAATAAAATGGAATTTACATGAAGATGTAGAAGCATATACAACAACTAGGAAATTAGGTGATATTTCTTTAAATAATCCAAATTATTTAAAAGTATTAGAAAATAGACAAGAACTTGCTTCATTACTAAATACAGATTTAGAACATATGGTAGCCCCTAGACAAACACATTCTACCAATTTAAAACAAGTCTTTTTAATGAAAGATGGTGGTACCAATATGTTAAAACAAACAGATGACCTCTATGAAGTAGATGCAACTTATACGAAAGATAAAGATTTATTCTTACTGTCATTTCATGCAGATTGCACACCAATTTTAGTCTATTGCAAAGATCAAAAAATCGTTTGTGCTATTCATTCAGGATGGCTTGGTACAGTTAGACAAATTGTTGATCATACAATTCGTTATCTTATTGAAAAAGAAAATTGTAATCCAAAAGAAATGTATTGTTTAATAGGTCCTTGTCTTTCTAAAAAGCACTTAGAAGTGCAAGATGATGTGATTAATCAAGTTAAGAAAATGAACTTTGATACTTCACCTTTTTATCAAAAAACAGATGAAACTCATTATTTGTTAGATAATAAAGGATTAAATAAACAACAATTATTAAATTTAGGGGTTTTAGAAGAAAATATTCAAGTTTCTTCTTATTGTACAAATGAGAATAATGATTTATTCTTTTCACATCGTGTCAATCATGATGGTCAAAGAAATGTAACAATCATTAAAAGAAAATAGGCGATATGAAATTCATATCGCCTATGATTTTAAGATTTATAATATTCTTCAACATCTTTTCTTTCATCAGCTGTCAATTTTAAAACATCCATAGCTCTTTGCATGGAACATTGCAAACTTTCCATCATATTTTTAATTAATGTAATTCTTTCCAATTTTTGTCCTTGTACCAGTCCCATAGAATGTCCTTTTTCTATATTTTCTCTGGCTATCATTTCCCCTAAATTACACATCTTTTTAACCTCCTTCTCTATTTCTTCAAATCCATATTCTTTCATAACTTCTTTCTTTATCAAAAGATCGTATGTATTATTTAAAAATATGACTAATGGTGTCTTGATCCAATCACTATCTTCATACTTATCTTTGATATCATGATCTTTATTTAAGTATATCATAATCTGTTCGCTTTTATCATAACTTTCTAACCTTTCAATAGTACTTCCACTGATATTGTGTTCATTCGTTTTATAACAATTGACATGACCATCTCGCTTTTTAGCTGCCTGTGGAAATATCCATATGACATAGGTCTTTTTCATCCCATCATAGTTTCTATAATCATATTCCTTTCCATTTTGACTGGTAATCATTCTTGAAAGATAACCATTTCCTCTTGTTAGTGGGGCATAGCCTGGATTTTCTACATTTTGTATCTCTACATCTAGATAAATTCTTTTCATTGTTCCATCAGCTTGTGGCAGATTGATACAGCATAAATAATCAAATTCCACTCTTCCATGATGAGCAATATCGATGACATTATTTAGCTGTTGGAAATAAGAATTTCCTTCCTGATCCTTCTTTCCTTTAATAAGTTCAATAATTTCTTCTAAAGATACATCCTCAGCTTCTTTAATAAATCCTTTAATGATTCTTCCTAAGATTTCAGGATGTCCTAATATTCTTTTACAGAGTTTATCGATCATGATAATATGATCATTTGATGTGATTTCTAATACTTTTTCTATTTAATTTTTCCTACTATTATATAGACAATTTTTTGATCTTTTTCTTTTTATTTTTTAAAAAAGGTAAAAAAAATTACGAAACGTGTTCGTTTCGTAATCAATCTTGTGTGAACTACTCCGACTTACACTTCGTTTAGAAGTCGGAGATTCTTGCTTCAACCACGACTGCCTCTAATGACAATACATTATAGGTCTTAC
>NZ_JAOQJR010000017.1:0-52490 GCF_025566905.1 [Clostridium] ammoniilyticum | reverse complement strand
GCAGTAAAAGAAGCATTATTTACACCATTAGCACTTGAAAACGTTGAAAAATTCAACAAAGGTGAAAAACCAACAAACATCATCAACATGTATGCATTACAAATGTGGGGTGAATTCGGTGGTTCAGGTGTTACTATCGGTTTAGTAATCGCAATCATGATTTTTGGTAAACGTGAAGATAACAAAGCAATCGCTACATTATCATTAGTTCCAGGTTTATTCAACATCAATGAAACAGTTACATTCGGTGTACCAATGGTATTAAACCCAATCTTAGGTATTCCATTCGTAGTTGCTCCATTAATCACAATCATTATTGGTTATGTATTAACAGTTATCGGATTCTGTCCAGTTGCATGTTTAACAGTACCTTGGACAACTCCACCAATCGTATTTGGTTTCTTAGCATGTGGTGCTAACGTAATGGGTGCAGTAACTCAAGCAATCTTAATTGTTGTTTCAACAGTTATTTACACACCATTCTTAATCTCTTACGAAAAATATCAAAACAAACAAGCTGCAGAAGCTTAATATTGATAAATTAAATAAGATAATGAATAAGGGCGGGATTCCCCGTCCCTTATTTTTTAAAAAAATATTTAATGAATATGAGTTGACTTTATTAAAGAAAATTGATATTTATTAAATATTGAAAGTATAGAATTAAAGAGGGGTTTTTATGGAATCAAAAAAAGTCGAATCAAATGCGGAATTAACTCCATTTGAAAAAGAATTTAAAGTTCAATTAAATTTACCTGCTGCATACTTTAGTGTATTTTATGTAATCTATGTGGTGTATATGATTGTTTCAGGTAATTTTAGTGATTTACCTGCAATTATTGTATTAGGGGTTGTTGCTATTGGATATTTATTTGGATATAGACCTTATAAATATGTTGTAAAAAGAAGAACTTTAGAAATTCATAGAAGAATTGGAAAAACAAAAGAAATAAACTTAATGAACTGTGAAACAATTACTGATCCAATCGCTAAAATGACAAAGATCATTACAAATGCACATTCATATGAAATTTATATGGACGATGGAACTCGTCAAACAGTTGCTCCAAAAGATCAAATGGGATTTGTGGATGCTGTTGTTCATTCAAATAAGAGAATTCACTGTCAAGTTGAAGAATATAACCAAACTCATCGTAAATGGGAAAAGAAAAGAAGAAAAGAAGAAAAGAAAGCTAAAAGAACTGCTGCTCAATAGTATGCAGCTCTTTTTTTGTATAAAATAAATAAAAAATTATCAAAATGATAAAAACTTTGTAATAGTTGTTGACAACCTATATTTTCGTTTGTATAATGACATCATATAAATGATAATTTATATACTAAATAAGGGGGATACAAAGATGGAATTTAACAAGTTAGTTGAAGATTATGGATGCCTAGCTTTTACTGATGATGTTATGAAGGAAAGAATTCCTAAATCAACATATAAAGCATTCCATGAATCGCTTGATAAAGGCGAAGAATTATCAAAAGAATGTGCAACTGTTATTGCGAATGCAATGAAAATTTGGGCAGTTGAACATGGAGCTACACATTTTACTCACTGGTTTACACCAATGACAGGATTAACTGCTGAAAAGCATGATGCTTTCTTAGAACCAGATGGGTCAAAAGCTGTTCTAGAATTTAGTGGGAAAACATTAAGAAAAGGAGAACCTGATGCTTCTTCATTTCCATCAGGTGGTTTAAGAGCTACTTTCGAAGCCAGAGGATATACAGCATGGGATTGTACATCACCTGCATTCGTTAAAGATGGAACATTATATATTCCAACGTTATTCTGTTCATATACAGGGGAAGCATTAGATAAGAAAACACCTTTACTTAGATCATGTGATGCTTTAAGTAAAGCAGCTTGTCGTTTGTTACCTTTAATCGGGGTTGAAGGGGTAACTAAAGTTTCTGCTTCAGTAGGGGCTGAACAAGAATATTTCTTAGTTGATGATAAATATTATCAAGAACGTATGGATTTAAAATTAACTGGTAGAACTTTATTTGGAGCTATGGCACCAAAAGGACAAGAATTAGAAGATCATTACTTCGGTTCTTTAAAACGTAAAGTTGCGGCTTTCATGAAAGATTTAGATGCTGAATTATGGAAATATGGTATTCCATCTAAAACAAAACATAATGAAGTTGCACCAGCACAACATGAAGTTGCTTGTGTTTATGCAAAAGTAAATATTACTACAGATAACAACCATTTATTAATGCAAATTGCTCAAGATATCGCTAAAAAACATGGTTTACGTTGTTTATTACATGAAAAACCATTTGCTGGAGTTAATGGTTCTGGTAAACATGATAACTGGTCAGTAATTACTAATACAGGAATCAACTTATTTAATCCAGGAAAAAATCCTGAAGAAAATAAACCATTCTTAGCTGCATTAGCTTGTACAATTAAAGCTGTTGATGAATATGCTGAAATCTTACGTATGTCAATTGCTTCTGCTGGAAACGATCATCGTTTAGGAGCAAACGAAGCACCACCAGCAATCATTTCTATGTTCTTAGGTGAAGAATTAGATAAAGTTGTAGAAGATATTTGTACTGGTAAAAAATCTGATCATGAAGAACTTGGACGTTTTGATACAGGCGTTTCTGTTGTTCCAACATTCTCTAAAGACAATACAGATCGTAACAGAACTTCACCATTTGCCTTTACAGGTAACAAATTTGAATTCCGTGCTGTAGGTTCTGCACAATCTGTAGCTGGTCCAAATACAATTTTAAATTCAATGTTAGCTGAAGAAATGACACAAATGGCTGATGCTATTGAAGGTGGAAAATCATTTGAAGAAGTTGTTAAAGAATTTATTTCTGAACATAAGAGAATTATCTTCAATGGTGATGGATATTCAGCTGAATGGGAAGAAGAAGCAAAAAGACGTGGACTTCCTAACCACAAAAACACTGTTGATGCTTTAAAATGCTTAAAAGATGCAAAATATATTGATATGTTAGATCGTCAAGGTGTTTATACAAAAGTAGAAATCGCTTCACGTTATGAAATCTTATTAGATAACTATATTAAAACAATTCAAGTTGAAGCTTTAACTGCAGTTAAAATGGTTAAAACACAAATTTATCCAGCAGCTTGTGATTATTTAGCTAAAGTATCGTCAGAAGTTGTTGCTGCAAAAGAAGCAGGTATTCCAGCAGCATTCTTAACTGAAGATGCAACAAAACTTGCAACGTTATTACAAGAAACTAAAGATAAATTAACGACATTAGAAAATAATATCGCAAAAGCACAAGCAAGCGAAGAAGAAATCTTCGAAGTAGCTACTATGTGGAGAGATGATGTTTTCGGAATGATGCAATCATTAAGAGAAACAGTGGATACAATTGAAGAATTAGTTGATGATTCTTATTGGCCAATTCCAACTTATGTAGACTTATTATTTGGTATTTAGTATATATTAAAAATCGGTTCTATGAACCGATTTTTTTGTCCTTTCTTTTAAGTATAAAATAAATGATTAAAAGCATGATCAATGCCCCTGTTGAATCAATACACACATCTCTTATTTGCCCAGCTCTGCCAGAAATAAAGAGTTGGTGAAATTCATCACTACAGGCATATAAAGCAGTAAATATAAATGATTTTATCAATGGATTTTGTTTATGTATAAAAGTTTTATAAAGTAAGAATGCAAGAATGGCATATTCTGTCATATGTGCACATTTTCTTACAATGAAGGAAAGGGTATCTCTTGTAATTGGAAGTATGTGAATAATGATATCCACAATAAAATTACTTTGTTTAGAAGAATCATTTCCAGGAGTTTGTGACATCACAAAGATAAAAATCATCCAAAGTATCGTAAGTATTAAATATTTATTTTTTTTCATACGTGCATTATAACAAATAATAATTATAAAATAAATGTTTACAATTGTATACAATTTGGTATAATGAGAGCGTATATCGGATGATAATGGCGAAAGAGATTCTATAAGAACACCGAAGAATTAAAGATTTCAGGTAAAAGGATCGCTATTGGACGAACCATTGGAGAGATTCATTCAATTGAACACCGAAGGAGCAAACCCGTTAGGGTGAAACTCTCAGGTAAAAGGACAGTGGCTAAATAGTATTTTTTCATTATTAATTCCGACTAATTTATTAGGAGGAGTTTTTTTATGCAATTACTAACACAAATATTAAAACAAATTAATGATTATGTATGGGGATTACCACTTATTTGTCTATTATTAGGGACAGGTATTTACTTTACCTTCAAATTAAGATTGATCCAGCTTACAAAATTAAAATTAGCTTTTAAATGCATCTTTAAAAAACAAGAAGGAGATGGAGACGTCAGTAGCTTTCAAGCTTTATGTACTGCACTTTCTTCAACGATAGGGACAGGAAATATTGTCGGTGTCGCTACTGCAATTGCGGCAGGAGGACCCGGTGCTTTATTTTGGATGTGGATTTCAGCCTTTTTTGGGATGGCTACTAAATATGCTGAAGGGTTACTTGCAATTCGTTATCGTCAAAAAGATGAAAATGGTGAGATTGCAGGAGGACCAATGTATTATTTAGAAAAAGGTCTACATAGTCCTTTGCTTGCAAAAATTTTTGCTTTCTTTGGTGTATCTGTAGCGTTACTTGGAATTGGAACATTTACGCAAGTAAAATCAATTTCTGATGGACTTTCAATGTCACTTAATGTTCCACGTTACATAACAGCAATTCTTCTAACAATTGCAGTTGCTTTTATTACTATTGGAGGAATCAAAAGAATTGCTTCCGTGGCAGAAAAAGTTATTCCACTAATGTGTGTGTTATACATTGGAGGGGTCGTTTTAATACTTGTGTCACATATTACCGTATTGCCAAGTGCCATTGCTTTAATTATTAAATCAGCTTTTACACCTCAAGCAGTTTTTGGTGGAGGAACTGGAATTACGATGGTTATTGCGATGCAAAAGGGAATTAGTCGAGGTATCTTCTCGAATGAAAGTGGACTTGGAAGTGCTCCAATTGCGGCCGCTGCCGCTAAAACAGACTCTTGTGTTGAACAAGGACTTGTTTCCATGACAGGAACATTTATTGATACGATTGTGATTTGTACTATGACAGGTCTTGCTATCGTGTTGACACAATCTTATACAACAGGATTAGATGGTGCAGCGATGACAACACATGCATTTTCAGTGGGACTATTTATTCCATTAATTGGTAAATATATTGTCAATATTGGTCTTGTATTCTTTGCCTTTACAACAATTATTGGATGGAATTATTATGGAGAAAGATGTATGTATTATCTTAAAGGTTTAAAAGCAGTAAAGATTTATAAAATTGTTTTTATTATATTTATTGCAATTGGACCATTTATGTCTTTAGAATTTATCTTTGTCTTAGCGGATATTGTCAATGGGTGTATGGCAATTCCTAACTTAATTGGATTAATTGGTTTAAGAAAAGAAATTGTTGCAGAAACAGAAAAATATTTTGAATATGAACAACCTGTAGAATTGGTTACAAATATAGAAGGATAGCGAGAGCTATCCTTCTATAAGTTGAAGAATATTTTTTAAAATCTTATTGGTAGAATCTTCATGATAGTATAAAGATATTGGAGAGAGAATATCTAAATCTTGATATTGAAGATATTTAGAATATTGATTTGATTCGATAAAATCATGTAAAATGGCATATCCTTCTTTTAAACATACTTTTAAAAGTGTTTGTTCTATTTCGTACTGTTCCATAGATTCTTGACGAACATCATAAATAAGTTTTAAAGAATCAAGTGAACAAGCTTGATGATAATACTTTCTTAAATGAGATATTTGTAACAAAAGATGTGAATAATCTTTAACCTCTGGATATTCAAAAGTAATAATGGCATCTAATTGTCTTTCTTTAAATAATGTTAAAAGTTCTTTTCTTGAATACGCTTTATAATGAAGATCAATGTGTGGGAAATGGTCTTTTATTTTTTGTAATAACTTTAAAAGAAGTTCGTCATCTAAAGATTTAATAAAACCAATAAAAATACTTCCTTGATTACCTTTTTGATATTCTTCGATAATTTGATAACTTAAAGCAACATTATCTAAGATTTTTCTGGCATAAGGCAAATAAAGATTGCCTTCGTTTGTTAGTTCTACAGACTTCTTACTTCTTATAAATAAAGGAATTCCTAAATCTTTTTCTAAACACTGGATTTGTTTAGTAATAGCTGTTTGACTAATATAGAAATTTTGCGCAGTTTTAGTGAAATTCAATGTTTGACTTAAATCAACAAAATATTCAAGTTGTTTAATATTCATAATATCATCTCATAACTTATAGTTATTATAATATGAAATAATAATATTGGAAAGTTATTAACAAATTCAATAAAATAGCTTTGAAAAGAGGAATGCTATGAAAAGATATGTTTATTATTTATTAGGAATGAATATTTTAGTATTGGGAATTACATGTAATACGTTATCGAATTTAGGGGTTGGTGCTTTTAGTACCCTTCCTTTTGCGATAAGTTCTTTAAGTGCTTTGACCTTTGGACAGGCAAACATTATTTTCTACTTGCTCTTTGTATTTCTTCAAATCATTATTGAAAGAAAAATAAGTGTAAAATTTGTTTTAGAAATACCATTTTCTTTTATCTTTGGTTTTCTGGTTGATTTCTATCAATATTTAATATCATCTATGGATCTAAATATTTATACACAAATTATTGTTTTATTATTTGGAAATACTTGTTGTGCAATAGGTGTTTATTTCATGCTTAAAGGAGATTTAATCATGACACCAGTAGATGGTTTGGTATTAAGTATTTCAGAAGTATCCCATAAACCTTATTCTATCTGTAAGAATTGTTTTGATATTTCAATGATTTTATCAACTGTTGTTGTTTGTTTTGTTTGTCGTAGTCCAATTTATGGTATCGGGGTAGGAACTGTTTTTTCAGCGTTTTATATTGGACGTGTGATTCTTTTTTGTGAAAACTTCAAATTAAATACATATAAAAAAATCGAGTCTTGATGACTCGATTTTCATTAATCAGTTAAATCTTCACCGTTAGATGAGATAACTTTTTTATACCAATAGAATGAATCTTTTCTATAACGATCTAATGTTTTTAAATCAAATTCATCTCGATCTACATAAATAAATCCATAACGTTTAACCATACCTTCATGAGTAGAAATTAAATCAATTGCTGACCATGGGCAATATCCCATCATTTCTGCACCATCAGTAATCGCTAATTGAATTTGTTCAATATGTTTTCTTAGATATTCAATTCTGTATTGATCATGAACTTTTCCATCTTCAGTTAAAGTATCATAAGCACCTAAACCATTTTCAGTAACGATCATAGGTAAACGATATCTTGAATACATTTCACGAATTGTTGCTCTAAATCCCATAGGATCGATTTCCCAACCAAATTCAGTAGTTGGTAAGTTAGGGTTTTTATATCCTCTATAAACACCAGCTTCACCACGGGCAGTTTGTTGATCTGCACCTGGATCTAATTTTTCAGTTCCATCACTAGCTTCTACAGTAGCAGTATTATAATAGTTGAAACCGATGAAATCAGGATGACCGTTCTTTAATGCTTCTGCGTCACCTTCACCAAATTCAGGACATGCATCATTTTCTTCTAAATAAGCCCATACTAAGTTGTTATAAACACCATAAACAGCCATATCTAAATATAACCAGTTTCTAATAGCATTGTAGTTTTGTGCAGCTAAAACATCTTCTGGTTTACAGCTTGCTGGGTAAACTAATGAGATATTTGGAGCTGGTCCAATTTTAGCACCTGGTAACATTTCATGACATAAAGCCATCGCTTTTGCTTGTGCTACTAACATATGGTGGTTTTGTTGGTAAGTTTCTTTTAAAACATTTGTACATCCTTCAGGAATCATTAATGTTCCAATAACTGGTCCAACTAAAGTTAACATGTTTTGTTCATTGATTGTTAACCAATATTTAACACGATCACCAAAGTTTTCAAACATAACTTTTGCGAAGTTTAAGAACCAATCGATTGAGTCTCTGTTTCCCCATGATCCACGTTCATCTAATGCTGCAGGCATATCGAAATGGAACATAGTTACTAATGGTTCGATTCCATATTTTAAACATTCATCGATCACATTGTTATAGTATTCAATCCCTTTAGGGTTGATAGCTCCTGTTCCTTCAGGAATAATTCTTGACCAAGAAATTGAGAAACGATAAGTTTTGAATCCCATTTCTGCCATTAAAGCGATATCTTCTTTATATCTGTGATATTGATCTGCACAGACTTTTAAATCAGAAGTTCCTTCTGGTACAACTTTAACATCTTGACATGATGGACCTTTTCCATCTTCTAAACTTGCACCTTCTACTTGATAAGCACTTGTACTTGCCCCCCAAAGGAAATCTTTAGGAAATGGTTTTAAAGTTTTGTGTAACATATTTTAAATATCCTCCTTAAATTCAAGGCTATTATACATAAATAATATTAAAATATTGATTTTTTTTATATTATGAAAAAAATGGGACAGTTAGGCTTGTAACTGTTCCCATTTTTCCATGATTTCCATTAATTCCATTTCTTTTTCTTCAATAGAATCTGTAATTTCATTATATTTTTTATAATTATTCATAACTTCTTCACTTGTGAGTTCTTCTTTTAAAGAATTAATTTCTTTTTCTAAAGAATCAATCGTTCTTTCAAGTTTTTTAATTTCATTCTTAGTTTTTTTATCAATGATCTGTCTTTGTTTAGCTTCTGTAACAATCTTTTGAGTTGTTTCTACAACAGGTGTTTTTTGATTTAAATAATCATCATAATTACCATTATAAGAAAGACATTGATCTTTTTGTACTTCGATTACACGAGTCGCAATTTTATTAATAAAATAACGATCATGACTAATAAATAAAATTGTTCCTTCAAAACTTCTTAAAGCTTCTTCTAAAACTTCTTTGGAAGAAATATCTAAGTGGTTGGTTGGTTCATCTAGAATTAAGAAGTTAGCTTGTTTTAATAAAACTTCGGTTAAAACAACACGTCCTCTTTCTCCACCTGAAAGCATTGCAATATCTTTAAAGACATCATCGCCTCTAAAGTTAAACATAGCAAGAGTACTTCTAATTTCTTGATTGGTCATACGTGGATAACAATCACTGATTTCATCAAAAATCGTTTTATTATAATTTAAAGATTCATGTTCTTGATCGTAGTAGGCCATTTCTACGTGACTACCAAAACGAATTTTACCGTGTTCAATTGGCAATTGACCTACAAGAGCTTTAAATAAAGTGGTTTTACCAACCCCGTTTTCACCAACAATCGCAACGCGTTCTCCTTTTTTGATATCAAGATTACAGTGTTCAAAAACAATTTGATCATAACGCATTGATAAATCATTAACTTTTAAAACATCGTAACCTGATTCAATAGCTGGTGTAAATTGAACAGTGATGGCACTTGGTAAATTTTCTGGTCGATCAATACGTTCAATCTTTGCAAGTTGTTTTTCTTTCGATTCTGCACGTTTAATACTTTTTTCACGATTGAATGATTTTAATGTATCAATACTTTCTTGTATTTTTTTTATTTCTTTTTGTTGATTGATATAGTGTTTTAAATCAATCGCACGTTGTGTTCTTTTTTGAATAGAATATTCTTCATAACGACAATTATAACTATGACTTTTTCCATTTTCTATTTCAATGATCTTATTAGAAACAACATCAATAAAATAACGGTCATGGCTAACCACAATCAAAGCATTTTTATATCCTTTTAAATAGTTTTCTAAAAAGGAAATTGCTTGACTATCTAAATGGTTGGTTGGTTCATCTAAAACCAAAAGTTTAGGTTCTTCTAATAAAAGCTTGGCAAGACAAAGTCTGGTTTTTTGACCTCCAGATAATTCATGGACATATTTTTGAAAGTCTTCTTCCACAAAACCCATTCCTTTTAAAACACCAACAATACGACTTGGATAACTAAAGCCATCTTTTTCATTAAATCTTTGAGTCAATGAATCATATTCATTCATGACTTGTTCACTATGATCATAAGACATCATACTTTCTAATTCACGCATACGATTTTCTATTTGAATAAGTGGATCAAAGACTTCTAAAGCACATTCATAAATGGTTTTATTCATATCTAAATCATGATGCTGTTTTAAATAGCCGATATTTAAATCACGGCTTTTAAATAAATCACCACTATCATAACTTTCTTCACCAATTAAGATATTTAAGATAGTTGTTTTACCAGCCCCATTGACACCAATAATCGCAATTTTATCATGGTCATCTACTTTAAAACTAATATCTGTTAATAAATCAATTCCTTGAAATGATTTCTTTATATTTGAACATTCTATAAGCATTTTTCATCACCTCGACTATTCTATCAATAAAATAAGTTGTTTACAAATATTCTTTGTATAAATCTTGATAAGTAGAATCTACTTCTAATAAAGCATTCATGCTTAGATAAAAAGCTTCATCAAAACAAGGTGAATCTTTTTTAATACACCATAAAGCTTCATGTCCTGTAAAGGCATGCGCTAAAGCTTGATATAAAATCTCTGGATTCGATAAATTATGAATTTCTTTTTGTTCTTGGGCTTTTTTTATAATGATGATACAAAGTTTTGTAAGATTATCACGCATATCAAAGCTATGACGATTTTCTTTTAAATTCGCAATAAACATTTGACTAAATAAATCATAACCATATTTTTTAGTATCTTTAATTAATGTAGAAAAGACAATAAGTAGTTGTTGATAGTGACTATCACTATCAACTAGTCTATACGTGTCTTTTACAAGATGATCGATGGTTGAATCATAAAGATCTAAAATAAGCTCTTCTTTATTATTGACGTATTTATATAAAGTTGGTTTGGTGATATGTAATTCGTTACAAATATCTTGAATTGTGACATTGTTATATCCTTTATCTAAAAAAAGCTGAACAGCTGTTTGTGATATTTCTTCTTTTGTTATTTTCATAAAATTCTCCTTAGAAATAATATACCATAGATTTAATGGAAAGAGGTTTGTTAAAAAATTCACTTTTATTTTATGAAAGCGTTGACATTTATTTTTACAGTTATATAATTTACTTGAGTTAAATAAATATTTACTATGGTAGAGGAGGAAAAAGAAAATGGCTAAGAGTTTATTTGATAAGACATACATAGGTAAAATGAAATTAAAAAACAGAATTTTCATGTCACCTATGGGAACAACAGGAGAAGCTGATGGAGCTTATTGTAATGAAGGTATTGATTATTTTGAAGAAAGAGCAAAAGGTGGCGCTGGTTTAATTATTACAGGTGCTAACGTTGTTTCGACAAAATATGAACCAAGACCATGTACAGAACTTTCTGATTTCCATCATGTAGAAAGATTAAATATGTTAATTGAAAGATGTCATGCTTATGGAGCAAAAGTCTGTGTACAATTATCACCAGGTTTAGGACGTCAACAATTTACCGATCCTTTTACACCACCTTATAGTGCGGGTAGTGTAGGTGCATTCTGGTTCCCAAATTTAATTTGTAAACCTTTTTCAAAAGAAGATATTCATTATTTAGTAGAAAAAGTAGGGTACAGTGCTTCACTTGCTGTAAATGCTGGTGCAGACTGCGTTGAATTACATGCGTATGGAGGATATTTATTAGATCAATTCCATTCTGTTCAATGGAATAATAGAACAGATGAATATGGTGGAACACTTGAAAATCGTATGCGTTTTACATTGGAATGTATTGAAGCAATTAAAAAGAACGTTCCAGATACAATGCCTGTACTTGTTAAATTTACACCACATCAAAGAGTAGAAGGCTTTAGAACCATTGATGAAGGTATTGAAATGGCTAAAATCTTAGAAAAAGCAGGGGTTGATGCTTTACATGTTGATACAGGATGTTATGAAGAATGGTTCCAAGCGATTACAACTGTTTATAGTAAAGAAGGATATAAACTTGATGTACAAAAAGCAATTAAAGATATTGTAAGCGTTCCAGTATTAGGTGATGGGAACCTAAAAGATCCTGAAGTGGCTAAAAAAGCTGTTGAAGATGGTATTTTAGATTATGTAGGACTTGCTCATCAAATGTTAGCTGATCCATATTGGCCTAAAAAAGTCAAAGCACATCATGAAGAAGATATCGCTCCATGTGTTGGATGTAATGAATGTTTACTTGCTGGATTTAGTGGAAAACACTACTATTGTGCAGTAAACCCATTATGTTATGCAGAAAAAGCTTATGCTTTACCACTTCCAAATGGTCAAAAACGTAATGTATTAGTTATTGGTGGAGGTCCAGCTGGTATGATGGCTGCCATTACTGCAAAACGTCGTGGTTTTGATGTTGATTTATATGAAAAAGAAGATAAATTAGGTGGAACTTTATGGCCTGCAGGTGGTCCTGATTTTAAAGCGGATGTTTTAAAATTAATTAAATACTTAGAAACACAATGTCAAAAATTAGGAGTTAATATTCATTTAAATACAGCAATTACAAAAGATAATCTTGAAGGAGATTATGACAAAGTTATTTTAGCTGCTGGTTCAACTCCTGCTATGCCACCAATTACAGGTATTGATACAACAGTTCTTGCGAGTGATTATTTAACACATCAAGCAACAGTTGGTAAAAAAGTTGTTGTTATTGGTGCTGGTCTTGCTGGAACAGAAGCTGCTTGTGATATTGCTGGAAAAGATGGAGATGTGACATTAGTAGAAATGTGTCCAGATATCTTATTTACAGCAAACCATTGTTTAAACAACGATCAACATTTAAGAAAAATGGTTAAAGATCGTGGTGTTAAAGTTGAAGCAAACGCTAAAGTAACAAATATTACACCAACAAGTGTTACATTTGAAAGAGATGGACAAACAATGACGCTTGAATGTGATACTGTTTTAAATGCTGTTGGATTTAGACCTAATAATCAATTAGAAGATTTATTAGATGAAAAATATGATGAAGTTGCTGTTATTGGAGATGCTGTTGCACCAAGAAAAATTTTAACTGCAATTCATGAGGGATATCAAGCAATCCGTGTGATGGAATAGGAGATAATAAAGATGATTAGTTTTGATTTAACAGGAAAAGTAGCGGTTGTTACAGGAGCTTCAAGTGGACTTGGACAACAATTTGCAAGAGCATTGAGTGAACAAGGATGCGATGTTGCTATCCTTGCACGTAGAAAAGAAAGATTAGAAGAATTTTCTAAAGAATTGAAACAAAATGGACAAGATTGTTTACCTGTTTCATGTGATGTTACAGATGAAGAAAGTATTAAAAATGCGATTAAAGCTGTCGTAGATCATTTTGGAAAAATTGATATTCTTGTCAATAATGCAGGCGTTGTTGAATACTCAAGTGGTCTTCATGATCATACAACGGCACAATGGGATAAAGTTTTAGATACGGATTTAAAAGGTGTTTTCCTCATGGCAAGAGAAGTTTCAACTATTATGATGAAACAAAAATATGGAAGAATTATTAATATTTCATCGGTTGGTGGTATTCAAGCTGGACCTGCTCAAGTAAGTTATTTTGCGGCTAAAGGCGGGGTTGTCAATCTTACAAAAGCCATGGCTGGAGATTTAGCCCCTTATGGTATTCTTGTTAATGCGATTGCACCAGGTGTCTATGATACAGAAATGACACATGATGCTTTAGATGCACCGGGTTCTCTTGTTTTAAAAAACAGAGTAGCTCTTAAGAGATTTGGTCGTGAAGGTGAAATGAATGGAGCACTAATTTACTTTGCAAGTGACGCTTGTACTTATACAACAGGACAATTACTTGTTATTGATGGTGGAATGACAAGCATGCTTTAAAATAAAAAACAATATCCATATGGTGTGGATATTGTTTTTTTGCATAAACAAGAACATTTTTTGCAAAAAAAAATAAAAAAGTATGATAATAAGGTATGAAATTAGATAATTGTTTTCAATTGTATACAAAAATGCAACATTCTGTTGAAATCAAGAAAGCCCTTTGATATAATACAAAGGTGCTTTAAGAAAGTTTAAGTAGGGAATTGTTAAAACTAGGAGGAAAGGGAAATGAACTTATTAAAGAAATCTTTATCTGTTCTTGCTGTTGCTGCAATGGCTGTATCCTTAGCTGGATGTGGTGGTTCAAGTAGCTCAAGCAAAAGTACAGAAAGTGGCGAAAAAGTATTTCGCTTTGGTCAATCTAATCCAAAAGTTGGTTTAGATATGCAAACTAATACTAACTCAGGGGCTTCTTCTGTTGCTGACAACGTATTAGAAGGATTATATCGTTGGAATGATGACAATAAAGAAGAATGTGTTCTTGCTAAAGACATGCCAGAAGTATCTGATGATGGATTAACTTATACAATTACACTTAAAAAAGGTGTTAAATTCTCAGATGGTTCTGATTTAACTACTGAAGATGTTAAATATACATTCGAAAGAATGTTTACACCAGCAACAGGATGTACAAATACATATATGTACAACATGATTACTGGTGCTCAAGATATGTTAGATGGTAAAGCTACTGAATTAAGTGGTTTTGAAACAGTTGATGATTACACTTTTAAATTACATATTGATTACAAATTTGCACCATTTGTTGCTAACTTAGGTATGGACTATGCTTCAATTTATCCTTCTGATGCATGTGCTGCTGCTGGTGAAAACTGGGGTAAAGGAACTAACTTAATTGGTACTGGTCCTTATGTAATTAAAGAAAATGATGAACAAACTAAAGTTGTAATGGTTCCAAATAAAAAATATCATGGTAAAAAACCTAACTTAGATCGTTTAGAAATTGTTTATATTGATGACTACAGTACAAAAATGATGGAATATGAACAAGGTAACATTGATATGTGTGACTTAGATACTTCATTATTAGATCAATATAAAGATAGTGATTTAAAAGATGAAATTACTCAAGTAACTCCATTAGGTACATATTTCTTATCAATTAAAGATAATGATCCAGTATTAAGTAATAAAGCAGTTAGAGAAGCAATCTCATTAGCTATTAACCGTAAAGAATTATGTAGTACCGTATTAAATGGTGCTGCTGAACCAGCTTCATCATTCTTAAACCCAGGTGTTCCAGGACATGATGACAAATTAAAAACTTATGAACATAACGTTAAAAAAGCTAAACAAGTTTTAGCTGATGCAGGTATTTCAAACCCTACATTTACTTGCAAAGTTAGACAAAAAGAAGAAAAAATCGCTACTGCATTACAAGCTTACTTAAAAGAAGCAGGAATTACTATGAATGTAGAAACAATTGATGCAGGTATTTGGTCTTCAGCTAGAGCTGCTGGTGAATTACAAGCTACAGTTCTTGGTTGGTTCCCATTATATGCAGATGCTGATAACCAAATGTATACTTATTACTATTCAGAAAACGCTGTAGGAAAAGGTGTATTCTACAATAATCCTGAATTCGATTCATTAATGAAAGAAGCTCGAGAATCAAATGATTCTGATAAACGTGTTGAATTATACAAAAAAGCAGATTATATCTTATCTCGTGAAGATTATGGAACAATTCCATTATATTATGGTAAGTTACAATTTGTTGCTAAACCATATGTAAAAAATGCTAAATTAGGAAACTTAATTTATCATTTATATAACATTGATATTGATTTATCTAAAAAATAGTAAATGAAATTAAATAAGTGTTAATCATATATGGAATGCAGCAATGCATTCCATATATTTATTGTAGGAAAAAGGAGGAAAAATATGGCGAAGTATTTACTAAAACGTGTATTACAAGCTATTGGTGTCGTTTTTTGTATTTCGTTAATCACATTCTTTGTGTTAAACATTGTGCCTGGTAATCCAGTTGAAATCATGTTAGGTGAGTTCGCTGATCAAGCAACGATTGCACGTGTTACACATGAAATGGGATTAGACCAACCAATTTATATTCAATATTTCAGCTGGTTAGGAAATATGCTTCAAGGAAACTTTGGAACATCCTATTTCCAAAATAAACCAGTAATTGATATTTTAACAAGTTCATTTTTAGTAACGGCTAAGCTTGCTGGTATTGCTTATATATTAGCTGTTGCTTTAGGGGTAGTAGTAGGTGTTGTGGCTGCCGTTAATCATGGTAAATGGGTTGATTCGGTTTTAATGACAATTTCTGTATTTGGTATTTCAGCTCCCGCATTCTGGATTGCTATCATCTTACAAATTGTTATCTGTTTGAAATTTAATCTATTACCTTTATCAGGTATTGATAGTTTTAAATCATTTATCTTACCAGGTATTGCCTTAGGTACAAGATATGCAGCAAGTATTGCTCGTATTACAAGAACAAGTATGTTAGATGTTTTATCACAAGATTACATTCGTACAGCTGAAGCTAAAGGTTTAAAAGGTTGGGTTGTTACAATTAAACACGCTTTACGTAATGCGTTAATTCCAATCATTACAATTGCAGGATCTGATTTAGGAAACATCTTAACAGGATCTGTCTTAGTAGAATCTGTATTTTCAATTCCTGGAATTGGAAAAATGTTAGTAGATAGTATTAATACACGTGATTTACCAATCGTCCAAGGTGGCGTTATGTATATTGCGGTTATTTGTGTCATTATGTATTTAGTAGTTGATTTACTTTATACAGTAGTCGATCCAAGAATTCGTTTAGGAAAGGAGTCATCATAAAATGTTTAAAAAGAAAAAAGATCAAACATATCAAAGTTATTGGTCAATCAGTTGGAACATTTTCAAGAAAAATAAAGTAGCAATGGTATGTTTATTCATCGTTATTCTTTTATGCTTAATTGCTTTATTTGCACCATTGATTGCTCCTTATGATCCAAACAAACAAGTTCTTACAGATCGTTTAATGAAACCTTGCGGACAACATTGGTTTGGTACAGATGATTTAGGAAGAGATATTTTCTCAAGAATTATTTATGGATGCCGTGTTTCTTTAAGTGTTGGTATCATTTCACAAATTATCGCGACAGTTATTGGTTATACAATGGGTGTTTGTGCCGGATATTATGGTGGAAAAGTAGATTCTGTTATTTCATTTTTAATTCAAGTATTTTCATCTTTTCCATTCTTATTATTTGCGATGGCAATCATGTTTGTTTTAGGACCAGGTTTAATTAACCTTTACTTAGCGCTCGGTCTTTTAGGTTGGGCTTCAACAGCCAGACTTATCCGTGGGGATGTTATGCGTCTTAAAAAGATGGAATACATCGATGCATGTAAAGTCAGCGGTGGAAATAGTTTTAGAATTATCATGAAACATTTATTACCTAACTGTTTATCAACATTAATCGTTACTGTAACATTAGGTATTCCAAATGCAATTATGTCAGAGGCATCATTAAGCTTCTTAGGTTTAGGTGTTAAAGCACCAATGGCAAGCTGGGGTTCAATGATTAGTTTTTCACAACCATATATTCGTAGTGCAACATACTATTCAGTAATTCCAGGTTTAGCTATTATTATTACAGTATTAGCGTTCAATATGTTAGGTGATGGATTAAGAGATGCGCTTGATCCAAAATTAAGATCGTAAAAAGGGGAAAAGATATGAGTGAAAATAAAGAATTATTAGAAGTCAAAGATCTTGGTATTACCTTCTTTACAGATCGTGGAGCGCTTCCTGCTGTACAAGAAGTAAGTTTTAGTATCAAACCAGGAGAAACTTTAGGAGTAGTTGGAGAATCTGGTTGTGGTAAAAGTATGACTGCTTTATCATTAATGCAATTAATTCCATCTCCTCCAGGTAAAATTACTGCTGGTGAAATTATGTATAAAGGAGAAGATTTATTAAAGAAATCTCCTAAAGAAATGAGAGATATTCGTGGTAAAGAAATCTCAATGATTTTCCAAGAGCCAATGACATCCTTAAATCCAGTTATTACTGTTGGAAAACAAATTATGGAAGCTGTTTTAACTCATGAAAAAATGAGTAAACAAGAAGCTAAAGAACGTGCTTTAGAAATGATTAAACTTGTAGGTATTCCAATGCCTGAAAAAGTATTTGCTTCTTGTCCTCATCAATTATCTGGTGGGATGAGACAAAGAATCATGATTGCGATGGCACTTTCTTGTAATCCATCATTATTGATTTGTGATGAACCGACAACAGCATTAGATGTGACTATTCAAGCACAAATCTTAAAATTAATTAATAAAATGAAAAAAGAATTAAATACAGCTGTATTATTAATTACACATGATATGGGTGTTATTTCAGAAATGGCAGATAACGTAATCGTTATGTATGCAGGTAAGATCGTAGAATATACAAATGTAGAAGATTTATTTAAAAATCCTTTACACCCTTATACTATTGGTCTAAGAAGATCAATCCCTGATATCGATAGCGATGATCAAGAAGAATTGGAAGTTATTCCTGGTTCTGTACCAATGCTTTATGAACTTCCAAAAGGATGTTTCTTCGCACCACGTTGTAAACACGCTAAAGAAATCTGTCATCAAGAATGTCCAGCAATGATGGAACATGGTGAAAACCATTTAGTTCGTTGTTGGAAATATCATGAAAGATGGAATAAGGAGGATGTAGAAAATGGAAAATAATCAAGACGTTTTATTAAAAGTAGAACATTTAAAGAAATATTATTCTATTAAATCATCTTCTTTAAGAGGTAAAAAAAGTGTTGTTAAAGCGGTAGATGATATTAGCTTTGATGTTAAAATAGGAGAAACTTTTGGGATTGTTGGTGAATCTGGATGTGGTAAATCAACAATGGGTAAAAGTGTAATCCGTCTAATTGAACCAACTGAAGGAAAGGTTATCTTAGATGGTCAAGATTTTACAAGCTTAAAAGGTAAAGAATTACAAGAAGCACGTGATAAAATCAAATTGATTTTCCAAGATCCTTATGCTTCTTTAAATCCACGTATGACAGTTAAAGATATTATTGCTGAACCAATTGATATCGCTAAATGTTATAAAACAAAAGAAGAACGTGATGCACGTGTTGTGGAAGTTATGAAACAAGTTGGTTTAAATTTAGATTACATGTATCGTTATCCTCATGAATTTTCAGGAGGACAAAGACAACGTATTGGGATTGCCCGTGCAATTGCTTTACAACCAAAATTGATTATTTGTGATGAACCTGTTTCAGCGTTAGATGTTTCAATTCAAGCAAAAATAATTAATTTATTAAATGAATTACAAGAAAAAATGGGTATTGCTTATATCTTCATTTCCCATGACTTAAGTGTTGTAAAACATATTGCTGATAGAGTAGGAGTTATGTATTTAGGTAATATGATGGAAATGGCAGATACTGAATCACTTTATGCCAAACCATTACATCCTTATACTCAAGCACTATTTTCAGCAATTCCAAGAATTGGAAAAGAAAGAATCGAAGATAAACAAATATTAGGTGGCGATGTGCCAAGTCCAGCCAACCCACCAAAAGGATGTCGTTTCTGTACAAGATGTCCGAAAGTAATGGATATTTGTAAAACAGATAGACCCGATTTTAAAGAAGTAGAACCAGGTCATTTCTGCGCATGTCATTTATATGATAAAAAGTAAAAGAGGTATTATAAAATGGAAATGAATATTGACAAAAAAGAATTAGTTGAATTATGTGAAGAATTTATTAATGTACCAAGTCCAGTAAGTTATTATGAAGAAGTTGGTGCTTTATTAGAAAAAAAAGCAGCTGAATTTGGTTATGAAGTGACTTATGATCGTAAAAGAACAGCTTACATTACTTTAGAAGGTGAAGATAATTCTAAAACAGTATGTATGGGTGCTCACTTAGATACAATTGGTTTAGTTATTCGTCATATTGATGATAACGGTCATTTAATTGTAAGACAATTAGGTGGTGTTAACTACCATAGTATGGAAGGTGAAGGCGTTACTATTATTACAAGAGATGGACGTAAATATAGAGGTATGGTTATTTGTAAAGCTCACTCAGTTCATGTATTTGAAGATGCTAGAACAATGCCAAGAGATGAAGACCATATGGAAGTTATCTTACATGAAGATGTTCATTCTAAAGAAGAAGTTATGGCTTTAGGTATTGATCATGGTGATGTGATCTCTGTAGATCCTCATTTTGAATATACACCATCAGGATATGTTGTTTCGCGTTATATTGATGATAAAGCTGCTGTTGCTGCTTTAATTGAAGTAATGGCTTACTTCAAAAGAAATAACTTAAAACCAAAATATCGTACATTATTAGCTTTCCCAATTTATGAAGAAATCGGACATGGTGGAGCTTATGTACCAGAAGAAGTAGAAGAATATGTTGCTTTAGATATTGGATTAATTGGGCCTGATTATCATGCTGATGAAAAAACAGTAAGTATCTGTGCTAAAGATAACTATTCTCCATATGATAGAGAACTTACTACAAGAATTATCAACCAAGCTAAAAAAACAAACTTAAATTATTGTGTTGATGTTTTCTTCCATTATGGAACAGACGCTAATGCTGCAATTCGTGCAGGTAATAATGTTTATGCTGCAGCATTTGGTATGGCTGTGATCAATTCACATGGTAAAGAACGTTGTCATATTGATTCAATCGTAGATACAACAAAACTTGCGATTGCATATGCCTTAGATTTATAAAAAAGCGGAGCTTTTGCTCCCTTTTTAAATGATTGATAACTGTATACAATATACAATTTTAATGGAATATACGTAAAAAAATCCCTTTATTTGCTTAGAATGTATTTACAATAATACACATGAAATGTATAATTGTATACAATCGTAATAAGGGGGACGTAGAATAATGAATTTAGCGTATAAAATCTTAAGTGCTAAACTTAAAAGTGGTGAGTTAGTCGCTGGTCAACAAATAGGGATTCAAATTGATCAAACATTAACTCAAGATTCAACAGGGACAATGGCTTATTTACAATTAGAGGCAATGGGAATTGAACATGTAGCGGTTGAAAAGGCAGTTGCATATATTGATCATAATATGTTACAAACAGGATTTGAAAACATGGATGATCATGAGTTTATTCGTAGTGTAGCAAAAAAACACGGAATTACTTTTTCTAAACCAGGAAATGGTGTTTGCCATCAATTGCAATTAGAAAACTTTGCAAAACCAGGAAAAACATTAGTAGGTTCTGATTCACATACACCAACATGTGGTGCGATGGGAATGATTGCTATTGGGGCAGGAGGATTAGATGTCGCTGTAGCAATGGCAACAGGTACATATTATTTACAATGTCCAAGTGTTGTTAAAGTAAATTTAGTGGGTAAAAAAGCAAAATGGGCTTCGGCTAAAGATGTTATTTTATATATTTTACAACAATTATCTGTCAAAGGTGGAGTCAATAAGATTATTGAATACACTGGAGAAGGTTTAAAAGAATTATCATTAACAGATCGTGCAACTATTTGTAATATGGGTGCTGAATTAGGGGCAACGACTTCTGTCTTTCCAACAGATGAAATTACTAAAGAATATTTAATTCAACAAGGAAGAGAAGAAGATTATGTTGAATTAAAAGCAGATGAAGATGCTACATATGATGAAGAAATCACCGTTGATTTATCAAAATTAGTACCATTAACTGCTAAACCACATAGTCCAGATGCAGTTGTACCAGTAAGTGAATTAAGAGGAATGAAAATCAATCAAATAGTGATTGGTTCATGTACAAACTCATCACTTCCAGATATGTTAAAAGCAGCTAAAATCTTAAAAGGAAGAAGAGTAGCAACTCATGTATCACTTGTTATTGCACCAGGTTCTTCTAGTATTCTAGCAATGCTTTCTAAATGTGGAGCTTTAGCGGATATGATTGCCTCTGGGGCAAGAATTCTTGAATGTGGTTGTGGACCATGCATCGGTATGGGGCAAGCACCACTTTCTAAAGGTGTTTCACTTAGAACTATCAACCGTAACTTTAAAGGACGTTCAGGAACAAATGATGCTAGTGTTTATTTAGTATCACCTGAAGTGGCTGCTTTAAGTGCAATCAAAGGATATTTAACGGATGAATTTGAAGATGATATGTATTTAGACGATATTGAAAATACACCATTTGTGAAGAATAAGAATTTCTTTATTGATGAATATGATCCTCAAAATGAAGTTTATATGGGACCAAATATTAAACCAGTTCCTCGAGGAGATAAATTACCAGATACATTTAAAGGTAAAGTATGTTTAAAAGTAGGAGATAATATTTCTACAGATCATATTGTGCCATCTGATTCTAAATTACTCCCATATAGAAGTAATGTGCCACATCTTGCTAAATTCTCTTTCTGTAAAGTAGATGATCAATTCTATAATAGATGCATTGAAAATGGTGGAGGATTTATTGTTGGTGGAGATAACTATGGTCAAGGTTCTTCACGTGAACATGCAGCCCTTGTTCCTAATTATTTAAAGATCAAAGCAATTTTTGCTATTTCATTTGCAAGAATTCATCGTTCGAACTTAATTAATAATGGTATTTTACCACTTGTTATTAATCAAAAAGATTACGATTTCTTTAATGATCAAGATGAATATGAATTAATTAATTTATTAGATAGTGTTGAAAGTAATAAAGATATTACTGTTATCAATAAAACAAATAATCAAACAATTACCGCAAAATTAAAATTATCATCAAGAGAAAAAACAATGATTCAATATGGTGGTCTATTAAATGCAATTAAAGAATTAGGAGGTGACTTTTAATGAAAGCAGTATTAATTCCAGGCGATGGAATTGGAAAAGAAATTTCACAAAGTGTTGTTGACATTACAAAAGCTATGAATTTAGATATTGAATGGGTAGAATATCAAGCAGGTGCAGAATATGCTGTTAAAACAAAAGAAGTCTTTGAACCAGGACTTGTAGATGCTATTAAAGAATATAAATGGGCATTAAAAGGTCCAACAGCAACACCTATTGGTACAGGATTTAGAAGTGTCAATGTTGCTTTAAGACAAAAATTTGCGACTTATGCTAATGTTAGACCAATTCGTTCTTTTAAAGGAATTGATTCTAAATATGAAAATATTGATTTAGTCATGATTCGTGAAAATACCGAAGATCTTTATAAAGGTATTGAATATATGGTGGGTGATGATGTTGCTCATGGTATTAAATTAATTACTAGAGAAGCAAGTGAAAAAATTTGTCGTTATGCTTTTGAATATGCAAAAGCAAATGGTAGAAAAAAAGTCACAGCCATTCATAAAGCGAATATTATGAAATTTACAGATGGATTATTCTTAGAATGTTTTAGAAATGTAGGTAAAGATTATCCAGAAATAAAAAAACAAGAAGTAATCATTGATAATATGTGTATGCAGCTTGTTTTAAGACCAGAAACATTTGATGTATTGGTTGCTCCTAATTTATATGGAGATATTGTTTCTGATTTATGTGCAGGTTTAGTAGGTGGATTAGGATTTGCTCCTAGTGGAAATATTGGAGATGAATACCGTATTTATGAAGCTGTTCATGGTAGTGCTCCTGATATTGCAGGACAAGGCATTGCCAATCCAAGTGCTCTTCTTTTAGCGTTTGCTTTAATGTTAGAAGCCTTAGGACAAAATGATCAAGCAAATAGACTACGTGATGCACTTTCAAAAGTCGTAGAAGAGGGAAAAATTGTAACGTGTGATATTGGTGGACATGCTTCTACAAAGGAATTCACGCAAGCAATTATAGATAGGTTATAGTATGAAAAAAAATATTTTAGAAAATGCAGGACATGGTTCCTTAGGACATCGTATCTTTTGTATTTTAAGAGATAAGATTTTAAATGAAGAATATGAAAAAGGACAAAAATTAAATGAAGTTGTTCTTTCTAAAGAACTAAATATTTCTAGAACACCTATTAGAGAAGCTTTAAAACAATTAGAGTTAGAAGGATTAGTTAAAAGTATTCCTAATAAAGGAGTTTATGTATTAGGTTTTTCATCAAGAGATATTGATGATATGTTAGAAATTCGTGTTGTTTTAGAAAGTTTATCTGTACAACTTGCTATTGATCGTGTTACTCAAGAAGAATTAGATAGAATTAAAGAAATCTATGATTTATTAGAATTCTATGCTGAAAAAAATGATCAAGAAAGATTTACAGAAGTAAACATTGATTTCCATGAAGCTATTTATAGAGCAACTCATTCACAATATTTTGAACAGTTATTGTCAGATATTAACTATTATATTCATGTTACTTCCAGACATTCAATTAAACAACCAAATCGTTTAATTGAAGCAGCACAAGAACATAAAGAAATTTATGAAGCGATTGTAAAGAAAGATAAAGCACTTGCAAAAGCAAATGTAGAAAAACATATTAGAAAAACACAATCTTTAGTAAGAAACTACTATGATGAAAAAGACGAAGCAACAGAAAAATAGTGCGAGAGAGGGAAACCTCTCTTTTTTATAAATTGTAATTCTTAAAAAATGTGTTATTTTAAGAAACTGAAAAAAAGAAGATGATGTTTTGAATACGTTTAAAGAAAGAAGTAATTATCTAAAAGCAATCGCATTGATGTCAATCTTTACTTTTATTTTTCCAGGAATAGAGTATTTATTTGTTGACATGATTTCTCTTTTAGTTTCTGAAAATAGAGTTGTTTTATCACAAAATTATGTATTAGGAATGAGTTATCTAGGATTTATTTTATATCCCTTATATAATCGTTATTTTAAAGGATTATCTCGTAAAATATGTATCGTAATCAGTACCACTATTATTGGACTGATTACCATTTTTTATTTACATCCAATCTATCCACTTACACTTATAACAGGACTTGTCTTATTTCTTTTTTTAGGAGGGTTAGGTAGTATTACTTCTTCATCATATTGGAATAAACGCTATGGTAGCCAAAAAGGAAGCTGGGGAAATCTTATTGATTCCTTTAAAGAAAATACAAAATATGTCTATAGTATATATCTTAAATTAAATGATAAAGGATATAATGAAAATTACTATTTTGATAAAAATACAAAGCTAATCATTAATGGGAAAACAATTGATCTTCCTCTTGAGTCAATAAATGTTGATGAATTAGAAGGAGGTACTATTTGGTATTCTAATGTTTTAGAAATGACCCCAGAATTACAAAACATTAAAATAGAAACATCACAAGAAACGAAAAAAAATACAAATACAAAAGTGAAAACAGGCGATCATACCAAGTATATGGTCTATATGGGATTAATAGGGTTAAGCTTATTAGGTGCTTATTGTATTATTATGAAAAACTATATTCATTAACCATACAGAAATCATGGTACAGTTTCTTTTTTTTTTGACAAAGTGTTATAATAAAAATCGAATTGGGAGGAGAGTTATGGAAAGAAAAGAGTTTTCAATTGCACGTTTTTTAAGTTCAAAAAGTCGATTTGATAATATTGTATTATTAGAAGGCTTTATTGTTGGTATATTAGCAGGGGTTGTGGCAGTTATTTATAGATTGATGTTATCTTATGGTGAAAAGATTGCCTATTTTGTTGTCGATTATATTAAAAATAATACATTTCATTTATGTATTTGGATCATTTGTATTTTAATGATTGGTTTTATTATTTCTAAATTATTAAAATATGAATCTTATATTTCAGGAAGTGGAATTCCACAGGTAGAAGCTGAAATGATTGATCAAATAGACGAAAAATGGTATAAGGTCATCCTTGCTAAAATGATAGCAGGAACACTTTCAATAGTTGGCGGTTTATCTCTTGGTAGAGAAGGGCCAAGTATTCAACTAGGAGCTATGATTGGAAAAGGACTAGCTTCTGTATTTAAAAGAATGAAATTAGAAGAAAAGTATCTTTTGACATGTGGGGCAGCAGCAGGGCTTTCGGCTGCATTTAATGCACCATTAGCTGGTGTCTTGTTTGCCTTAGAAGAAATTCATAAAAACTTTTCACCACTTGCCTTAGTAACTGTTATGGTTGCTTCACTTACAGGAGATTTTATTAGTAAAAATATTTTTGGGATGACACCATCTCTTTATTTTCCACTTGTTGAAAGTTTACCTTTAGGTCAATATGGATTTTTAATCATCTTAGGAATTATTGCAGGTTTATTAGGTGTGCTTTATAATAAAACAACAATGTTTACATTAAAACTTTATGATAAAATCACTTTTTTAAAGAATAATCAAAAGATTTATATTCCTTTAATTATTTCTATTGGCTTTATGATTTTCTATCCAGATGTTTTATGTGGAGGACATCATATTATTGATTTACTTCATGAAGGAAATTATGTTTTAAGTTCTGTTTTATTGCTCTTGGCTATGAAATTTATTTTTTCATTGATTTCTTTTGGATCAGGAGCTCCTGGAGGTATTTTCTTTCCACTATTAGTTCTTGGAAGTTTAATAGGTTGTGGATATGCTCTTGTTGTTACAACTTATTGTGGTGTACCAGCTATGTATTTTAATAACTTTATAGTTGTAGCGATGGCAGGACTTTTTGCAAGTATTGTTCGTGCACCGATTACAGGCATTGTTTTAATTGCTGAAATGTGTGGTAGTTTATCACAATTTTTACCAATTGCTGTATGTAGTTTTGTCGGCTATATTGTAGCAAATATGCTAAGATGTGAACCTATTTATCATAGTTTATTAAACCGTATGATCAAAAATGGCAATCATGAAATTTCACTTGAAGAAAAAGAAATTCTTCATTATTCAATTGAACTTGGTTCATGTTGTTTAGATCAACCAATTAAAGATTTAGGCTTACCGAAAGAATGTGTCATTATTTCAATTAATCGAGGAATTGAAGAAATTGTTCCTCGTGGGGATACCGTTTTACATTTAGGAGATCATCTGACAATCTTAGTGAATAAAGAAAATAGAGAAGTAACAAAAGATATTTTACATAAATTCTTTACATTAGAAATATAGGTGATGATATGTTTAGAAAAATAAGAAGAAAAAAACAAGAGCTAACTGAAAAACAATGTTTAGATATTTTAAGACGTGCCAAAACAGCCACGCTTGCTTTATCAGGGGATGATGGTTATCCTTATTCAGTACCGATGAATTTTGTTTATGAAGATGGGAAAATCTATTTTCATGGTGCTAAAGAAGGACATAAAATAGATGCTATTAAGAATAATCCGAAAGTATCAATGAGTATTATTGATCAAGAAGATGTCATTGAAGAAGAATTAACAACCTATTTTAGAAGTGTCATTCTTTTTGGGAAAGCAAGAATCTTACAAGAAGATGATGAAATCTATCATGCGATTGAAACATTAGGTTTGAAATATAATGAAGATGAAGTTACTGTTGAAAAAGAAATACAAAGAGAATGGAAAGCTCTTTGTTGCATAGAAATTACTATTGAACATATTTCAGGAAAACAAGCAATTGAACTTGTTAATAAAAACTATCAAGATCTGTTTTAGATTCTTGATAGTTTTTTTGTAAGGACATTGTCCTTATTTTTTTAATGTCTTAATAGTATCAATCAGTTCAACATCTAAAGAAGAAAGATAATTGAAGGCTTGTTGATAGATATCGTCTTTTAAAAGGGCATCAGGGCTATGGGCATCAAAACCAATGATGGCCTTGTTTTTATATTTACTTGCAATTTTCCAAAAAGATTCATTAGGATAATGTCTACCAGACATAAACCCTAAAAGATTAAATTCTAAAGGCATATCTTTTTCTTTAGCATAAGCACATAAACGTGACATTTCTTCTTGATAAAGTTTTGAATCTTTATCATAGTAAACAAGATCAGGATGAGCTATATAACTATAAAGACCTGTATCGATTGCTTTAATACAATGATCTACATAAGCTTTTAAATAGTATTCATTGACAGGACTTCCAAAGTATTGATGAAGTTCATCTGTTTCATAGTAATGGTTTCCTAAAATAATGTAATCAATTTGTTTATCTTTTAACATCTTTTCAAGCCAAGGCATATATCTTTCAAAATATTCACATTCTAATCCAATTAAAATAGAAATTTGATCTTTATATTTTTCTTTAAGATAACGAATGCTTTCAATATAATCATCTAATTGACTTTCAGGCATACGCATTGTTGCTTTAAAAGAAGAATCATAATGCCAAGGTGTATGATCAGAAAATCCTAATTCTTTGATGCCAGCTTTAATAGCTGCTTTTACATATTCTTCATCTTTTCCACTAGCGTGATAGCATCTCGTGGTATGGGTATGATAATTATTTTTATTCATGGTTTCACCTCGAAAATATTATAATACAAAATTATGATGTAATAAAATTTATTTTTGTACTTAATCTTAAATAAAAATAAAAAAAGGTTAACATTTAATATGGAAATTTTCTTAATGTGTAGAATATTATGAACCTAGTGTGTAATTGCTTACAATTTAAAGTGATGATAAGATTTAAGTGTCAAAAAAATAATGTACATAGATTTTGACGGGAGACTTAAACTGGACGCAGTTTAGCAGATAAAAAGAGAGGAGTATACATGTTTTTTAATGAAAAGATTGCACAATTTCACATTTTAGCTAGTTCGGCTGAAGAAGTGATTGAAATAGCTGCAAATGAGTTATATCAAAGAGGAGTAGTGAAAAAGAATTTTCTAGAAAATGTATTAAAAAGAGAAAATGAATTTCCTACAGGATTGAATACGGGAAAATATTGTGTAGCTATCCCTCATACAGATTCAGATTATGTAAATAGATCACAAATAGAATTTGTCTCATTAAAAGAGCCGGTGTATTTTAAAAATATGGCAAATAATGATGAGAAAATTCCAGTCACATTGGTGTTTATGATTGCTATGTCTGCCCCTCACGAACAAGCAGAAACATTGACAAAATTAATGGAAATGTTTAGTGATCAAGTGCTTATGAAAGAATTAGATGAATGTGATAATATTGAAACATTTAAAAATATATTACAAAGAAAAAATATTAAATAGTTAAGGAGAAATAAATATGATTGCGGATGCAGTAACTTGGTTTATTGGTTTAGGCTCAGTTGTGTTTATTCCTATTATTATTATCATTTTAGGATTAATCGTAAGAGTTAAACCTTCAAAAGCTATTATAGCAGGTATTACAGTAGGAATTGGTTTTATAGGTTTAAATATGGTTACAGGTTTTTTACAAGAGGTATTAGGACCTGCAATTAAACTTATGGTAAAAAATTATGGTTTGACATTAAGTATTATGGATTTGGGTAGTGGAACAGCAGGACCATTAAGCTTTTCTACAACATTAGGAGTATTGATTATTCCTGTAGCATTTATTTTAAATTTAATTTTAGTTTGGACAGGAATTACAAAAACATTAAATGTAGATGTTTGGAATTTATGGCAACCAGCATTAATTGGTGTTATGGTTTGGGGCATTACAGGTAATTATGTATATGGTGCAATTGCAATGATTCCAGGGTTTTTATTACAGTTGCTACTTGCGGATTTATCACAACCGTTATTAAGTAAATTCTTTAATTTCCCAGGAATTGCGATTACGCATTTAATGGCATTGTCTGGTATGGTTTTAGCAGTACCTCTAAATTGGCTTTTTGATAGAATTCCTGGATTAAAAGATTTAGATGTTGATCCAGAAACAATTCAAGAAAAATTTGGATTAATTGGTGATCCTATTATTATTGGGTTTGTAATTGGTGTAGTAATTGGTTTATTAGCTGGTTATGATTTTGGTGGATTCATGACATTAGGGGTTCAAATGGCAGCGGTATTAAAAATTCTTCCAAAAATGGTTGGAATGTTTATGGAAGGTTTAACTCCAATTGCTGAAGGAACTCAAGAATTTTGTAAAAAATATTTACATGGTAAAGTTGTTAATATTGGAATGGATGCAGCATTAACAGTTGGAAACTCAGCAGTTATGGCAACAGCACTATTATTAATTCCAGTAACACTCTTTATTTCAGTAGTATTACCAGGAAATAAAATCTTACCTTTTGGCGATTTACCAACATTAGTATTTGCATTATCTTGTATGGTAGCAGCATTTAAAGGAAATATTTTAAGATCAGTTATTGGATGTGGAATTTATTCTGCATCAATGCTTTATTTAGCAACATGGTTAGCTCCTGCATTAACTAAAGCTTATCAATTAGCACAATATAGTGTTGGATCAAGTGGACTGGTATCTTATGTTTCAGCAGGGTTATGGCCAAATGCATTAATGGTATTTATTGGACAAGTATTTTCACTTCCAGGAATTTTAATTATTACAGTTGTTATTTTAGGATTATTATTCTATGTAAATAAGATAAAAAAATTTAATGCATAAAATAATTGCGTGAAAGGATAAATATTATGAAAAAATTACTTATTATGTGTGGAGCGGGTCATGCTACTTCAACAGTTGTAAGAACAAAAGTTAACAGATGGTTAAAAGAAGAAGGATTAGAAAATCAAGTGGAAATTAAACAATCAGCTGTTGGACAAGAATTAGAATCTATAAAAAATGGAGAATATGATATTGTACTATCAACAACACAAGTTCCAGATGATATTAAGGATAAAGTAATTATGGGCGTACAATTATTAACTGGATTTGGTGCTGAAGCGGTGTATGTATCTTTAAAGGAGAAAATTTTAAAATGAAATTTTTGCATGAACAACTTAAATTAAAAACAGTTTCAAATAGACCGTCATATCATAATATAACAAGTGATGTTAAAAAAATATTTGAAAAAAGTCAAATAAATAACGGTGTTGTTATTGTTTCTTCACCTCATACAACTTGTTCAGTATATTTTGATGAATATATGCATGATGTAAATTACTATGGGGATGATTTATTACAAGTAGATTTAAATGAAGTATTAGAAAAGATTATACCGACACAAACAACCGAAGGACAATATCATAGCCCTGGACCAGAACATATTAAATATGGAATGGCAAAAACAGATCCTAATTATCCTGCTTTAGAGTGGACAATGTTGAATACAGATGGTCATTTGCGCTCTGATTTGCTAGGAGCAAGTGAAAGTTTTATTGTTAGAGATGGTAAACTTTTAATTGGTGAAGTAGGTTCAATTTATTTTGTGGATTTTGATCAGACAAGAGAAAGAAATAGAATGTGCAATATTATGGTAATGGGGGAATAAACAATGTTAGAAAAAGATATTCAGTTTGTTATTGATGCTGAAAGTGAAGAATTAAAAAAACTTTCTCATTATTTAGATTATAGAAGTGTTGAAACATTAATTGAAAAAATAAAGGATAATGAAGGAAATATATTTGTTTCTGGTTGTGGTACATCAGCAATGGCTGCAAAAAAAATTGTACATACATTTCAAGTGATAAATCAAAAAGCATTTTATGTGAATCCTTCGGATGCAGTACATGGAGGATTAGGTGTTGTAGATAAAAATGATATTTTCATTGTTATTTCAAAAGGTGGTAATACGAATGAGCTTGTGTCTTTTGTAGGAAATGTTAAAAGTAAAGGTGCTTATTTGGTTTATGTTGGGGAAAATGAAAGTTCAAGTATTTGTAAAGTTGCAGATTTATTTTTAAAGGTTAAAATTGAAAAAGAACCAGATGCTTATAATATGTTAGCAACAGCGAGTACATTAGCGGTTATTTCGTTGTTTGATGCTATTGCTATTTATCTTGAAAAAAACACTTCATTTTCACAAGAGGTATTTTTAGTCAATCATCCTAGTGGAGAAGTTGGTGATCGATTGAATAAAAATGTTGGTAAATAGTTAGAAAGTAAAATATTAATTATATTAACATAGAGGAGGCAAATATGAAAACGAGACAACTAAAAATATTAAATTATTTGTTAGTACAGGATGATTATGTTCCTGCTCAAATATTGGCAGATAAGTTTGATGTTACTCCTAAAACAATTTATATTGATATTAATGTATTACGAGATGAGTTGAAATCCTATAATTTAGAAATAGATAAAAGGCCTTATCGTGGAATAAAAGTTATTGGTAAAAAACAAGATATCAATAAAGCATTAGAAAAAGCTAATACTTTAAAAGAAATTGAAACAGACAATAAATTTGACATAGATGTTCGTAGAAGAAATCTATTTATTAATATTATTGTAAAAGGAAAAGGTGTTTCACTTCAAAATATTGCTGAAGAATACTATGTTAGTAAAACGGCTATTTTAAATGATTTAGATTATCTTACAAAAAGTTATTTAAAACAATTTCATGTTTCATTTAAAACAACAGATAAAAAAATTATTGCTGTAGGTTCAGAATTTAATATTCAATCTGCAGCAATAGATTATTTATTAAATACAATTACGTTCCATAAAGTTCCATTTGTAGATTTTTTTGGAAATGATTTGTATGATTTAATCTTAGAGGTGTTTAATGATATAATTTCATTTAATAATATTCAAATAACTGATTATTATAAAAATGCTTTCACTGTTACTTTACTTGTATTTATCTATAGAAATAAACATGGTTATCATATAGGTGACGAAGAATATATTAATACAGACGGAATGTTGTTTATTTCAGATTATCCATTTGTACAAAGAATTATTGAATACTTAGAAGAAAAGGCGGATATTCATTTAACAGGTGAAGATAAAATAATTCTTACTAAGTATTTAGCATCGTATAGAATGACAAAGATAGATGTTGATAAAAGCAAATACCATCTGCTTATAAATGAAATAATTAATCGATTAGAAAAAACAGAAAATATAGTAATATCTAATAGAGATGAATTAGAAAAACAATTATATCAACATATTCCTGCAATGATTATGAGATTAAAAAATGGTGTTAATATTGTTAATCCTATTTTATGTGAGATAAAAACAAGATATCTACCTTTATTTACAGTTTCATGGTATGTTTTATCAATTATTGAAAGTACATTTGACTGTATTTTAACAGATGATGAAGTTTCTTTTATTACTATATATTTTCAAATTGCTATTAATAAATCTGCAGTATCTCATAAAATTCTAGTTATTTGTCCATATGGAATAGCATCATCAAAATATATCGTTAATAGATTACGATCTGTCCTTCCTAAATATGATGATATTCAATCCTGCAGTTTAAGTAATTTGAAACAGATTAATATGAATAATGTAGATCTTATAATTAGTACAACTAGTGAATATTTTAATTCACAAATACCAGTTGTAAAAGTAAGTCCATTTTTAGATAATATAGATTATGCAAATATTTTTGATGTATATGCAAAAAATGTTTTTATTAAAACTCCAAGGCTTAATGAAACAATAAAAAGTAATAAAATAAAACTATCTACTTTGAAAAAATATATTAAACCAAAATATCTATTTTTTAAATCTGCATTAAATTCAAAAAAAGAATGTATGGATTTTATGATTGATATATTACAACAAAATAAAGCAGTTAAAAGTGGATTTAGAGAATCTGTATATAAAAGAGAAGAACTAGGTGATACAGTTTTAGAAAATAGTGTTGCATTACCGCATGGGGACCCGGCAACTGTTATTAATACAAGTATTATTATAATGACCCTAACAAATCCTATTAAATGGGGAAATAATTATGTTGATATGATAGTGATGTTAGCTGTTCCTAATAATATGGAGTCTGAATTTAATCAAATTGTTTTGGAAATATATGATCTTGTATCGAATAAGAATATTATAAATGAAATTAAAAAAATAGCGAATAGAGCTGATTTTATAAATTCATTAAAAGAATAACGATGTAGAGATTGAGAAAAAGGAGAAATAATATGGTTAAAGTTGCACCTTCTCTTCTTTCAGCAAATTTTACATGCTTGAAAGATGATATAGAAAAAATTGAAAATGGAAAAGCTGATTGGCTTCATTATGATGTTATGGACGGACATTTTGTTCCGAATATTTCTTTTGGATATAGTATTTTAGAAGATGTTTCTAAAGTGACAAATTTATTTTTAGATGTTCATTTAATGATCAGTGAACCTCAAAAGTATGTCAATGAATTTATTAAAAGTGGAGCAAACCTTATTGTTTTCCACATTGAAGCAATGGACAATAAAGAAGACACTTTAGTACTTATTCATCATATTAAAGAAAATGGTGTCCGAGTAGGAATAAGTATTAAACCAAATACACCAGTTGATACAATCCAAGATTATTTATCTTTATTAGATGTCGTTTTAGTCATGTCTGTTGAACCTGGATTTGGTGGGCAATCCTTTAAAGAAATTGCTTTAGCCAAAATTAAAGATTTAGATACTAGAAGAAAAGAAAATAATGATCGCTACTTAATTGAAGTAGATGGTGGAATCAACGAAACAACAGGAAAAAAATGTAAAGATGCAGGTGTTGATGTATTAGTTGCTGGAAGTTATATATTTAATAGTGATGATTATGCACAAAGGATTGCTTCTTTAAAATGAAAGCAGAATTAGCAAGAAAAAATAATACATGTATATTATTTTATAAAGAATCTTATATAAATAAAAAACTGTAAAGAATACTCATAAATAAAATATGAGTATCTTTACAGTTTTTATATTATAATCCAAGTTTTGCTTTCATAGCAGCTAATTCATCTTCAACAGAAGCGTCACTACCGTTTGATGTATACTTATCAGCAAGAGTAGAAGCAGCACTTGTATGTGCATTTAATTCAGCTTCTGCAGTAGCTGCATCAAGCATTTTTTCTGCTTTCTTTTCATAGCGTTCAAATGATTCCATAGAAGATTTTGCTTTATCTCCACCAGAAACAATTTTATTAATATGTTCTTGAGCTTTAGCAGAAGCAACTGTTGCTTTAATAGCATCTCTTCTTGCTTCTAATGTTTCGATATCGTTTACTAATTTATCATGCATTTGACGCATTTTATCAGCATTGGCATGAGTAAGTTCTTGTGTTTTTTTGTATGAAACAAGATTGCTTTCATATTGTTGTTTTTTAGCAATCAATGTTCTTGCATCATCTTCATTACCTGCTTTTAATGCATTTTGTGCAGCAGTTGTATATTTAGTGATCTCTTCTTCACATTCTTTAACTTGTCGATCAGCACTTTTAGCATCAGCAATAATGTTTGCTGTTTCTTTTTTGACTTCAGCAAGATCTTCTCTTAAATCTCTTAATGTTTGATCAATCATTTTAGCTGGATCTTCACATTTGTCTAATAAGGCATTAATATTGCTTTTCATAATATCAGTAAATCTTGTTAAAATTCCCATAATTATTCTTTCCCTTCTTCATTTAAGTATTTGTCTCTTAATTCATCTGATTTATCAAGAGGTGTTTTTAAGATTTCAATTGTTTCTTTTGCTTTTTCTTTATCACGTTTGAATTTCATACGTAAAATATAAATAATTCCACCGATAACAATGACAATACCTACAATAATACAAATAATTTTAATGATATCTTTAGAGGTTGTTGATTTTTTCATAATTGTTTTAGCTGTTGAATCGAATGTTTTTGTAAAAACATCTACAGTCGATAATGAACTGTCTGTCCAATAACGATCTATGTAATTCCAAAAAATATCAATAGCTTCACTATCCATTACCGATGTGACTTGTTTACCATTGACATAAGCCATATAGCCTATTTCATCAGAATTCTGTTCCTCAAAGTAAACAAATAAGAAGGTATCTTCATTATCGATGTTTTCTGAATACCATGTTTGAGCATATTCATCTTTTTGATTATCACTTGTTAGGCTTTCATCATAACTTTTTAAATAAATATAAGGTTGAATTCCTGTTTTATTGTAGAAGTTTTTAAGATTTTTAGAAAGCTTTGATTGATTTTCGATATAGCCTAGTTCATCCTTAATACAGTTATTATCATAAGCAACTGGATTTTCTATTTTTTCTCGATTAATAGTCGAAGTAACATCACTATGATCATTACTTATCATAAAAAAGCTAAAAATAATGATTGCAAAAATAATAATACAAGCAATTAATGTTCCTAAGCCACTCGATGAGTGTGTATAAGTATTTCTACGATAACCATAATAACCTCTTCTCGGTGGTCTTGGTGGTGGGGGTTCATGGTGATAGCCACCTCCAAAAGATGGTCCTCTATTAAATGAAGAACCTCCTGTTGGTCTCCTTGATGAACTTCCAACATGGTGTCCACCACCTACACGACCACTTGAATGTCCTCCAGATGAACGATGACCTCCTCCACTAGTTCCAGGTCTTGGCATACTTTCACCTCTCTTTCTTTATTGAGTTTTATTATAAATATTATACATGAATCTTTTTAGAAAAGATATATTATAAAGATTTTAGTTCAATAAATGATAAAAAGAATAAATATAAAAAAGTATGTAATATTTATTGACATATAGGTTAGCCTATGCTAACATATAGTTGTAGTTAGCGAGGGATAACCCACAGAAAGGTTGAAGAGCTATGAAAAAGAAATTCAAGCGCAGCTTGATGGCTCTTGCTTTACAAATTAGTGTCATCGTTGCTGCAATACTATTCGTTTAATTGTCTTATGATTATTTAACTTAAATTAGCCAAATTCCTTTTTCCTATCATAAGATTATTAAGGGAAGCAAAAGTTTGGTAAGATCACTTACCTTTTTTTGTTTATAAAATAAAAACTCTTCCTAGGAAGAGTTATTTTTGTTTCATGTGTTCTTTGATTTTATTCATTGTTTCAGTAGAAATAACATGTTCAATACGGCATGCATCATTAACAGCGGTATCGTGGCAAACACCAATACTTTCAAAAAATGAAGATAATGTGTCATGACGATCATAAATTGTGTTTGCTACTTCGGCACCTTTATCAGTTAATTCGATATAACCTTTACTATCTACGATAATATATTCATCTTTTTTTAATAAACCAATAGCACGAGAAACACTCGGTTTGGAATAATTAAGTTCTCTTGCAATATCAATAGAACGAACATCTTTATTCTTTTTCGATAAGATGAGAATCGTTTCTAAATACATTTCTCCTGATTCTTGTAAATTCATGCGCATCACCTCTTACTGTATTATATCATATTTTAACCGAGATAAGCAATGAATAAGCACGTTGTAAATTGTTGAAAGAGGGTTGACATCTATTTTAAAATGAAGTATACTCTATTTGAAGTTAGAGAAGTCTAACTATATTTTATGTCTTATAGTTAGCAAATACTAATCAAATTAGCATAACCTAATGTGGTTAGCGAGGACAAATTCTTGAGGAGGTAAGTAAGATGCCGTTAACAATGTTAAACATAGGAGAAACCGGTAAAATCAAAAGAATTGGTGGGAACGAAGAAACGAGAAGATTTTTAAATAATCTTGGTTTTGTTGTTGGCACTGAAGTTTCTGTTGTTTCGGCAATCGGGGGAAATGTGATTGTTAATATCAAGAATTCTCGCGTTGCTATTAATGAAGATATGGCAAAACGTATCATGGTGTAGAAAAGGGGGAAGTGTTGTGAAACTTAATGAAGTAGAAGTTGGTAGCACTGTCACTGTTAAGAAAATTGAAGGTGATGGAGCTTACAAAAGACGTATTATGGATATGGGTATCACTAAAGGGGTAGAATTATATATTAGAAAAGTTGCTCCTCTTGGAGATCCTGTTGAAATTACTGTAAGAGGTTATGAATTATCAGTTAGAAAAAACGATGCACAATGTGTTGAAGTTGAATAACGGAGGGGGAAAGTTAAAAATGAATATTAAATTTGCGCTTGCAGGTAACCCTAACTGTGGTAAAACAACAATGTTTAACGCATTAACAGGTGCTAATCAATATGTTGGTAACTGGCCAGGTGTTACTGTAGAAAAGAAAGAAGGAAAAGTAAAAGGAAACAAAGAAGATAATATTACTGTTGTTGACTTACCAGGTATTTATTCTTTATCTCCTTATACATTAGAAGAAGTTGTCAGCCGTGATTTTCTTTTAAATGAAGATCCAGATGTCATCATTGACTTAGTTGACGCTACTAATATTGAAAGAAACTTATATTTAACAACTCAATTAATTGAAACTGGGGTTCCAGTAGTTGTTGCTTTAAATATGGCAGACTTAATTGAAAAAAGAGGTTTAAAAATTGACACTAAACGTTTATCAATGGTATTAGGATGTCCTATTATTGAAACTTCTGCTTTAAAAGGAACAGGTTTAAAAGAATTAATTGCTGAAGCTGTTAAAGTTGCTAAACAAGGTGAACATCAATTACCAGGAGCTATTTTCAGTGAAAAACTTGAAAAAGCAATTGATACTGTTGTTCCTACTTTATCTGAAACAATTGCTGCTAACAAAAAAAGATGGTATGCTGTTAAAGTTTTAGAAAATGATGAAAAAGTAATGAATCATATTGTTTTAGATGCTCAAGCTAAAACTACTATTGATGCATTAAGAAAAGATTTAGAAACTGAATTAGATGACGATATGGAAAGTATTGTTACTGATGGTCGTTATACTTATATTCAAAAAATAATTTCAACAACTGTTGAAAAACCAAAAGAAAAATTAACAATTTCTGACAAAATTGATAAAATTGTAACAAACAGATTCTTAGGAATTCCTATTTTCTTATTAATCATGTATATTGTTTACTATATTTCAGTTACAACTGTTGGGACATTCGTTACTGACTGGACAAATGATGTCTTTGTTGTAGCTATTCAAGATGCTGTATCTGGATTCTTAAGTTCAGTTGGAGCAAGTGGTTTATTATCTGCTGTTATCGTTGATGGTATCATCGGTGGTGTTGGTGCAGTTATCGGATTTGCACCTCAAATGGCAATCTTATTCTTATTCTTATCAATCTTAGAAGATTGTGGTTACATGGTTCGTATTGCATTCGTCATGGACAGAGTATTTAGATATTTCGGTTTATCTGGGAAAAGCTTTATTCCATTATTAATTGGTTCTGGTTGTGGTGTTCCTGCTATTATGGCATCTAAAACAATCGAACAAGATAATGATAGACGTTTAACTATTATGACTGCTACATTTATTCCTTGTGGTGCAAAATTACCTGTTATCGCTTTATTAGGTGGAGTTATGGCTGGTAAAGTTGCTGGTTGGGAAGCTGGAGGAATGATAGCTCCTGCAATGTATTTCTTAGGTATTGTTGCTGTATTAGTTTCTGCTATTATCTTAAAGAAAACAAAACCATTCTCTGGTAAACCTGCTCCATTCGTAATGGAATTACCAGAATATCATATTCCTAGTGTTAAAACTGTATTATTACACGTATGGGAAAGATTAAAAGCATTCTTAATTAAAGCTGGTACAATTTTAGTTGTTGCTTGTATCATTATTTGGTTCTTATCTACATTTGGATTTGAAGGTGGATCATTCGGTATGGTTGATGATACTGCTAATAGTTTAATCGCTGTTATTGGTAACGTTATTGCTCCAATCTTTGCTCCACTTGGATTTGGTAACTGGCAATCAGTTGCTTCATCATTAACTGGATTCTCAGCTAAAGAAGCAATCGTTTCTACAATGGGTGTATTAGCTAATGTTGCTGGAGATACTGAAGATGCTGTTAACGTTGCTGCTGGTGTAGCTCAATGGTTCCCAACTGCAATGGCTGCATTATCATTCTTAATCTTTAACTTATTAGATTCACCATGTTTAGCTGCTATTTCAACAATGGCTAACGAATTGAATGATAGAAGATGGTTCTGGTTTGCAATTATCTTCCAAAACGTATTTGCTTACGCTGTTTCATTAATGGTATATCAAATTGGTTCATTAGTATTATATGGAACATTTGGATTCTGGACAGTTGTTGCATTCGTTGTTCTTGCATTCATGTTATACATGTTATTTAGACCTGATCCATATAAAGATCAAAAAGTTTATTCTACAAGATCAGTTGAAGCATAATAAAATCCGGAATTACTCCGGATTTTTATAAATTAAAGGAGGTATTATTATGGCTAATGTGATTATTGTTTTATTAATTGTTACCTATTGTGCATGGGTCATCTATACACATTTCTTTAGAAAGAAAGATGGACATAAGTGTAGTGGTATTTGTGCAGGGTGTAGTCAATGTTCATCTCCTTTAGATGATTATTATAGAGATCAAAAGAAAATGAAAGAGAGACATAATCATGGGTAATGTAAGTGGTTCGACTTTCTATATGTTTTTAGGAGTACTTGTTATTTATTTAATAGGTGTTTCTATTTACACACTTGTTCAAAAAATTAAGAAGAAAAGAAAATAACAGGAGGTAATTATGGCTAATGTTATTATCGTTCTTATATTAGTGGTGGTTGTTGGTATTGCTTTAAAATCAACAAGAAAACACATGAAGGGTGAAAGTTCTTGTTGTGGCGGTGGTGGAGAAATCTATCAAGCTTTAGAAGATAAAAAATTAGACAATCCAATTATTAAAGAAAAAGTATTTAAAATTAAAGGTATGACTTGTCAACATTGTGTGGCTAATGTAACACGTGCAATTAATGCTATTGAAGGCGTAAGTTCACAAGTGAACTTAAAAAAAGAAGAAGCACATGTTGTCTATGATCGAGATGTTGATGATCAAGTGATCATATCTGCTGTCAAACAAGCAGGATATGATGTTATTTAGGGAAGAAGAAATTCTTCTCTTTTTTTATAAAACGATTGATATTCATGTCTATACATGGTACATTTAATATGTATAGACAAGATATAATTGTTGCGATTAAAAGTTAAAGAAATACACATCTCATACACCAAGCACTCCAAATTCTTTAATAATGTCTATATATAATGAAGTATCTAAAAAGAGGATTTCAAAAATCCTCTTTTTTTACCAATATTTGGTATTGCTTTTTGTTTGAATATTATATTTAGGTGTATGTGGATATTTTTCAATAGATTTGTTGTTTTTGATAGACCAAGCTTTTGCTGGAAGCGTTAAAAGCTGTGGACATTTTAATTCACCATCTAGTGGTTTAATGAGGGAAATGATATCATGATAATATTTATTACCATTTGTAAGAACATAAGCTCTTTGATTTAAGAAATCTTCCTCATTAAATTGTTCTTGATTGATACTATGTTCATAGATTTCTTTACGATCTAATTCATATAGAAATTCAGACATTAAATCATGAAAATCAAAAATATATTGATCTTTATGATTTACTAAAAAATTAATAATTGGTTCAAAAACTTCATCTGTATTTTCACTATCCCAATAACCTTTTTTTAATATTCCCCAAAAAGAATTTTTAAACATTTTCATCACCATATCCATTCTATAGGATAATGAACAAGATATCAAGGACTCCCTTTTCTAAACCAATAAACAATCCCTGTTTCATCAATATTTCCATAGATAGGATTAATAGCGATAGCATTTAATTTAGATGTTAATTTATACCAACTTTCTTTTTTGATTTCTTTATTTAAAAAATTAATCGCCACTTCTTTAGCAAGTATTTTTTCCTGACTGTTTTCTATTTTTCGATTATCATCATAGCCTACCCAACCATTAATGAGGATATTAGGATTATAAGCAACAATCAAATTATCATAATCTGTACTTCCTGTTTTACAGGCAACTTTATATTTGGTTTGATAATTTTCCATTGTTGCATTTAAATAAGTTGAAAATTGTTTATTAAAGGTTCCTGTTAATAATTGATTGAGGATTAAACAGCTTTCTTTGTTCAAATTTTGAATTCTTTGATTTTTATGTTGATAAATAGTTTTTCCTTGATGATCAACGATTTTTTCAATGGTATAAAGATGTTGATATTTACCACCAGAAGCAATATTACAGTAGATATTTGAAAGATTATAAATGTTTGTATTAACTGTTCCAAGTGCTAAAGAGGCGTTGTTTTTAGCGTTGATTCCATAGGATTTAAGAAAATCTCTAAGATTTTCTGTACCTAAAAATAAATGTGTTTTTACAGCATAAATATTATCGCTGACAGCAATAGCTTGAGCAAGTGTGATTTCTTGATAAGCATATTTTTGATGAAAATTAGCAGGAGAGTAAGTTGTATTGTTACTTAATTTAAAGGTCGTTGGTTCGCATAGAAAACGTGTAGAGGGGTTAAATCCGTTTTCTAAGGCTAAATAATAGAGAAAAGGTTTCACTGTACTTCCTATTTGTCTAGAAGCATGTATAGCACGATTATATTGAGAATTAGCGTAATCTTTACCACCAATCAAGGCTTGTAATTGATTGGTTTTAGGATTTGCAACCGTAAAAGCGCATTGTAGATCACCTTGTATTTTCTTTTCTTTAATAAGATCATTTAAAGTATTTTGATATTTACTGTTAAAAGAAGTATAAATATTTAATCCTTTATTTAAATATTGATTATTATAAAAACCTAATTCCTCTAATTCTTCTAAAACAGTATCCTTATAATAATAAGTAGACATATTTTCATTAAGTGAATGTTCACTTGCTAAATTAAGAGTTTGTTTTTGAGTGGCCTCTAAAATACTTTGAGTAATCATTTGATTATCATACATAGCTTTTAAAACAAGACTTTGTCTTTGTTTAGCTCTTTCTTTGTTTAAAATTGGTGAATAATATTGGGGACCATTGACAACCCCTGCTAACATGCTTGCTTCATTTAAAGTCAATTCTTTTGCTTTTTTACCATAGAAATACTGGGAAGCATTTTCAATGCCATAAATTCCATGTCCAAAATAGACATTATTGATATAACCTTCTAAAATTTCCTTTTTTGATAAATGCGTTTCTAATTGTAAAGTAAAAAAAGCTTCTTTTACTTTACGAGACCAAGTCTTTTCATTTGTTAAATAAAGAAGACGAGCGTATTGTTGGGTTATTGTGCTAGCACCTTGAGAAGTTTTCCTTTTTAGGACATTTGTTTTTATTGCCCGGGAAATTCCGACATAATCAAACCCATGATGACTATAAAAACGTTTATCTTCAATAGCAACAATTGCTTTTAAAAAATAAGGACTAACATCATCAATTGAAACATATTGCCCACTATAATTATTGACACTTTGATAAAAAATCTTATTTTGATCATCATAAAGCTTTATGTAACGATCTTTATTAAGTTCAGGTTTTCCTACACAAAAGGCAATAACATACATCAATAAAAGAAATGTGAAGAAAAATATAAAACAATAAAGAATTCTTTTTATAAACTGTCTCATTTTATCACCGATTTTATTCTTGCCATTTTATGTTATAATATGCACGGTGATAGAATGAAAAAGAATATTAAAGTAAATTATAAGAGTATATTTAAATATGATGATCATCATGAAACAGTTCAATTTAAAAGTGATGGAATCTATGAAAAAGGATTTGATAAAGAGAAATTTACTTTCTATAACAATGATCAAAAGATAGAAATTATTTTAAAAGGTAAAGAAATGACATTAGCTAATGGACCTTCTTTATTAAATCTTTCTTATCATAGAAAGATAGGAAATCATTATCATACAGATTATGGGATGATAGAACTCTTTACAGAACTTATTACAATGGAACATGATCGTTATTTAAAAGTGAAGTATATTTTAAGTGATGAGCATCAACAATTAAGTGAAGTTTACGTGATGATGAAATATGATTTTTATGGAGAAGAAAATGAAGCAATCTAAGAAGTTATTAACGAATAAAATATTATTTTCAGGTTTATTGATTTTAATTCAATTAATTATTGTTTTTGTTGCCTTTTTGACGATTCATAGATCATCTAGATTTTTTGTCTATTTGTTCAAGCTTATTAGCGTTCTTGCTGCTTTATATATTATAAATAAGGATGATGCAAGTGCTTATAAGATTACCTGGCTTGTTTTGATAGCTGCTGTACCTTTTGTAGGTGGTGTTCTTTATGTATTTTTAGGAGATAAAAAACCAAGTCAAAGGTTACAATTTGCTTTTTTAAAACAAATAAAGAATCAACGTATTATTGAAAATGATATTATAGAAGAAGTAGCTGATCCTTATATTAAAGGACAAATGAATTATTTAAATCAACAAAGATATCCTACTTATTATGGACAAGATCTTAAATATTTTTCATTAGGTGATGATGCTTTTGAACCTTTATTGGAATCTTTAAGAAATGCGAAAAAATTCATTTTTATGCAATTTTTTATTGTTGATGAAGGAAAAATGTTGAAAAGTGTTTTAGATATTCTTAAAGAGAAAGTTAAAGAAGGCGTAGAAGTGAGATTTATGTATGATGATGTAGGATCACTTACGATGTTGCCTCGTCATTATGATCGTCAACTTGAAAAAATGGGCATAAAGAGTGTGGCATTTAATCCTTTTATACCTGTTTTATCTTTAGCGATGAATAACCGTGATCATAAAAAGATCGTGGTGATTGATGGTGAAATAGGCTTTAGTGGTGGATTTAATTTAGCAGATGAATATATTAATCAAAGAGTTAAATATGGGCATTGGAAGGATTCTGGGTTAATGATTCATGGTCCTGCTGTTAATTCGCTTACGAAGATGTTTTTAGAATCATGGAATGTAGCAAGAAATACAGAAGAAGATTATGAAAAGTATTATGTGCGCTCTCAGCAAAAATTTGAGGTAGATGGCTATGTAACTCCTTATGGAGATTCTCCTTTAGATGATGAAAATGTAGGTGAAAATGTTTATTTAAACATGATCAATCAAGCGTATGATTATTTATATATTACAACACCTTATTTGATCTTAGATGATAACTTACAAACAGCATTGATCAATGCTGCTAAAAGAGGAGTCGACGTACGCATCATTACACCAGGAATACCAGATAAAAAAATTGTTTTTAGAGTTACACGTTCATATTATCAAACATTGATCAAACATGGTATTCGTATTTATGAATATACTCCTGGATTTATTCACGCTAAAAACTTTTTAGTGGATGATAAATGTGCAACAGTAGGGACAATTAATTTAGATTATCGTAGTTTATATCTTCATTTTGAAAATGGAATTTATTTATATAACAATAAAATATTAAAAGATATTAAGGAAGATTTTTTAGCGACAGTAGAAAAGTCTCATGAAATTACCTTGGATGAAGTTGTAACTGGTAAATTTATGGGTTGGTTTGAAGCAATTTTACGTGTAATTGCTCCATTACTTTAGGTAAAAAACATTGACTTTATGCACTCTTAATGGTAACGTATAAACGATTAAATATCTTTTTTAAGGAGGTAAAAAATGGCTGTAAATAAAATTGAAATTGCATTAAAAGAAGCACTAAAAAAAGCAATGGTTAAATGCAATTTTGTAGAAGATTATGAAATAGATCAAATCACAATAGAAATACCAAAAGAAAAAAGTCATGGTGATTATTCAACAAATATCGCTATGCAACTTACAAGATTACTTAGAAAGAATCCAAGAATGATTGCAGAACAATTAATCGAAGCAATTGATAAAGAGGAAGCAAATATCGATTCTATTGAAATTGCTGGTCCAGGATTCATCAATATGTTTATGAAAAAAGATGCTTTAACTTCTATTATTAAAGAAGTATTAGCAGAAAAAGATGATTATGGAAAAAGTGATGCAGGAAAAGGAATTAAATATAATGTTGAATTCGTTTCTGCCAATCCAACAGGAGATTTACATTTAGGACATGCTAAAGGGGCAGCAGTAGGAGATAGTATTTGTCGTATTATGTCAGCTGCAGGATATGATGTTACAAGAGAATATTATATTAATGATGCAGGAAATCAAATTTATAATTTAGCTTTATCTTTATATGCAAGATATAGAGAAGCTTTTGGTTTAGATTTTGAATTACCTGAAGATGGATATCATGGTCAAGATATTAAAGATATCGCTGTTAAAATCAAAGAAGAAGTTGGCGATAAATATTTAAATGCAGATCATGATGAAATGATTGCTTTCTTTAGAAAAGAAGGAACTAAATTTGAATTACAAAAAATTAAAGATATTTTAGCGGAATTTAGAGTTCATCATGATGTTTGGTTCTCTGAAACTTCTTTATATGAAGAAAATAAAGTAGTTCCTACAATTGAAAAATTAAAAGAAAAAGGATTTACTTATGAACAAGATGGTGCTTTATGGTTTAAATCAACTGAATTTGGAGATGATAAAGACCGTGTCTTAATTAAATCTGATGGAAGTTATACTTATTTAACTCCTGATATTGCTTATCATTTAAATAAATTAGATAGAGGTTATGAATATTTAGTAGATTTATTAGGAGCAGATCATCATGGTTATATCAATCGTATGAAAGCTGCTATTCAAGCTTTAGGTTATAATAGTGATCAATTAAATATTGATATTCTACAAATGGTAAGAATGATGGAAAATGGTGAAGTTGTTAAAATGTCTAAACGTACAGGAAATGCAATCACTATTAAAGATTTAATTGATGATATTGGTGTTGATGCAACTCGTTATTTCTTTGCCGCTAAAGCAGCCAATACACCTTATGATTTTGATTTAACATTAGCTAAATCTAAATCAAATGATAACCCTGTTTATTATGCACAATATGCTCATGCAAGAATGTGTTCAATTTTAAGACAAGCTAAAGAAAATGATATTACAATTGCAGATCATTTTGAATTACTTGTAAATGATAAAGAAATGGCTTTATTAAAACATATTAATGAATTTAGAAATGAAATTGCAGATAGTGCAAAATCAAGAAGTCCACATAAAATCGCAAATTATATTCAAAGACTTGCACAATTATTCCATAGTTTCTATAATGATTGTTATGTAATAGATAAAGAAAATATTGAATTATCAATGCAACGTTTAGCTTTAGTAGAAGCAACACGTATTACATTAAAAAATGCATTAAACTTAATTGGTGTTGAAGCACCTGAAAAAATGTAAGGAGAGATAAAGATGGATAAAAATAGATCAATGGTTGATGTCGCTTATGAATTAATGTCTAAAAAGAAAAAAGCAGTTAATTTCTATAAATTATGGCAAGAAGTAAGTGAAGTTAAAGGTTTTGATGAAGAAGAAAAAAATGAAAAAGAATCTTTATTCTATACAAACATCACTTTAGACGGACGTTTTATTACAGTTGGTGAAAATAACTGGGATTTACGTTCTCGTCATAAATTTGATGAAGTACACATTGACATGAATGATATCTATACTGATGAAGATGAAGAATCTGAAGAAGTAGAAGATGATGTTGATAGTACAATCGAAGATGATTACAATAACTAAGAGGCAAGGCCTCTTTTTTAATAAAATCCTTGCTTTCAAATAAAAGTAGATATTCTTATTAATGAAAGGATTATTTTATGAATAAACGACAAACAAAGATTTTAGAATTACTCACACAAAATAAAAAAGTAGAAGTTACAAAACTTTCTGAATTACTAGGAGTTTCACAAGTTACAATTCGTAAAGATTTAGATGCTCTTTCAGAAAGTGGTATGTTAATTAGAGAACATGGGTATGCTACTCTTAATAAAAGTGATGATATGAATATTCGTCTTGCTTATCATTATGAACAAAAACAAAAAGTAGCTAAAAAAGCAGTAGAATCGATTCAACATGGTGAAACAATTATGATTGAATCAGGTTCATGTTGTGCTCTAGTAGCCTTAGAAATTGCAAAGACAAAAAAAGATGTCACACTGATTACCAATTCTGCATTTATTGCAGATTATATTCGTAAACATACAGCTATTAAAATTATTTTATTAGGTGGAGAATATCAACATGAATCTCAAGTGATGATAGGACCAATGATGAGAAAATGTGCAAAAGCATTTTTTGTGGATAAACTCTTTATTGGAACAGATGGTTTTAGTATTGATACAGGATTTACAGGAAATGATTATATGCGTTGTGAAGCTGTTAAAGATATGGCAAGACAAGCAAGTCATGTTATTATTGTTACTGAATCAGATAAGTTTCATCAAAAAGGAGTTTCTAATTTAATTGATTTACATCAAGTATCATGTATTTATACAGATCAAGGAATTCCTCAAGAAGTTGAAGAATATTTTAAAGAAAAACATATACAAGTTGAGAAAGTTTGATCCTAGGGTTTCCTTAGGATTTTTTGTAGCAAAAATGTAAAGGAAAGTTGCTGGTGATAAGAAGTAAGAATGTTATAATTTTTCTAGGAGGTGACAGTAATGCTTAATGAAAAGATAGTGTATTATAGAAAGAAAAACATGCTTACACAAGAAGAACTAGCATATCAATTAAATGTTTCAAGACAAACAGTTACAAAATGGGAAACAGGAACTATTTATCCTAATATTGAGTATTTAATAAAACTTTCAAATCTTTTTGGTGTTTCAATAGATTATTTAGTTAAAGAAGATGATTGTTTAACATTAGAAACTCATAAAATTGAAATAAGTGAACTTGCATGCTTTCTTGTAAAAGCCAAAAAGGCAACGTATGCAAATAAAACAAATAAAGTCAATTCTTCAAGAAAAGAGTCTCATGATTATTCATATCAAGAGAATAATTATACTTATTTAGATTCTTTCTTTGGTGCGGAAAATTTTAGTGGACAAGAAATTGTTTATAAAGATGAAAAACCATGTTGGTCTATGAATTACTATGGAAGGGTTATAGAGGAAAACTTTAATGGTGATTTTTTAAAAGAAGCTTTATTACAAGTTGATGAAGAATTGCCTTTTAGAGGTCCTTTATTTTATCAAAAAGGGGAGTATCTTTACTTGTTGCGTATTCAAGGAAAAATTGATTTTTTTCAGGGTGTTGAAGAAATATATTATCAAACATATAAAGTTTATGAAGGATTTATACAAGGCGGAATTGTGAAATAAATAATGACAAATATTTTAAATAAATTTTAATATACTCTTAATGAAGAATGATTATTTCTAAAACAGGAGAGAGTATATGAAAAATTTAGAAAGAAAAGATATTTTAAATGTGAAAAAGCATACTAAAAATAAAAGTGTTTTTAATAATTCACAGCTTGTATTAAATATTTTATATGATACAAGTATTAAGTATAAAAATAATAAAAGCTATCCTCGTTGATAGCTTTTTAAATACTTAAAAGAAACAATCAATGCCTTTATCTAAAAAGATTTGTTGGTAATCTTTTAAATCTTCTTCATGATAAGCTTGATAAGTTTTTAAAGAATATTCTTTATTCAATAAATCATATTTTTTTTCACCAAATTGATGAAAAGGAAGAAGTTGTACCTTTTGAATGTTTGATACTTTTAATAAATCACTGATTCCTTGAGCGTCTTCTAAAGAATCATTAAAATCAGGAATAACAGGAATGCGTGGTAAAACATTAAGTTGATGTTGAATAGCCCATTGAAGATTTTCAACAATTAAATCATTATAAACACCTGTTCCTTCAAAATGTTGAAGTCGATTATAATGTTTTACATCAAAAAGTAAAAGATCAAATAAAGGTGCTAATTTTTGAAATGTTTCTTTTTGAATATATCCCGTTGTTTCAATAGCAACATGTAAATTCTTTTCTTTAAGAGATAAAACAAGCTCTTCTAGAAATTCAGGTTGTGCCATACCTTCACCCCCAGAGATAGTTACACCACCATTAGATTCTTCATAAAAATCAATATCTTGCATGCAGACATCCACAATTTCTTGGATTTCTTTAAAGTATCCTTCATGACTTAATGCTTTAGTTGGACAATGATTGACACATTGTAGACAGCCAATACATTTATCATGATTAAAGATCATATGGTTTTCTTTTTCAGTAATTGCTTGTTTTGGGCAGTTAAGTAAACATTTCTTACAATGAACACATTTTTCAAAGTCATAAAGTATTTGTAGCTTATGTAATTGGGATTCAGGATTTGAACACCATTTACATTTTAAAGGACAGCCTTTAAAGAAAACGGTCGTACGAATACCTGGACCATCATGAATACTAAATTTTTGTATATTAAATATTAATCCTTTTTCCATAGTTTTTCTCCTCGCTAATATCCTAACATATCTTTTTATAACTTTCAAATGAAACCAAAATTGTTTATTTATGAAAATAATATTGACTTATTTTTTGCTTATTATATAATTTAATTGCAAAAGAAAGATTTAAAACTTACGAATGAAAGTTGAGGGAAGAAAAATGAAAAATAGTGAACACTTTGGTGAACTTACATCAAGAATGAATCATTTTAGAGAAGAAGTCTTAGATAAAAAACCATATATCTGTGCAAAAAGAGCACTCCTTGCGACAGAGGCATATAAAGAACATTTAAATGAACCGCCAATTATGAAAAGAGCGTATATGTTAAAAAACATCTTAGAAAAGATGCCTATTTATATTGAAGAAGATACTCTGATTGTAGGAAATCAAGCTTCATCAAATAGAGATGCACCCATCTTTCCAGAATATACAATGGAATTTGTGATGAATGAACTTGATCTATTTGAAAAAAGAGATGGAGATATTTTCTATATTACTGAAGAAACAAAAGATGAATTAAGATCTATTGCACCATTTTGGAACAATAATAATTTAAGAAGTAAAGGAGGCGCTTTGCTTCCAGATGAAGTGAGTGTTTATATGGAAACAGGTTTCTTTGGAATGGAAGGGAAGCTTAATTCTGGAGATGCGCATTTAGCGGTAGATTATCAACAAGTTTTACAAAAAGGTTTAAAAGGATATGAAGAAAGAGTTAAAGATTTAAAAGAAAAACTTGATTTATGTATACCTGAAAATATTGATAAATATCAATTTTATAAAGCTGTTTTAATTGTCATTGATGCAGTTAAAACATTTGCAAGACGTTACAGTGATCTTGCTTTAGAACTTGCAGAAAGTGCTGATGGGAAACGAAAAGAAGAATTAGAAGAAATTGCACGTATTTGTAAGAAAGTTCCATATGAAAAAGCAGAAACTTTCTATGAAGCGATTCAATCAACATGGTTTATTCAATTAATTCTACAAATTGAATCGAATGGGCATTCTTTATCTTATGGACGTTTTGATCAATACATTTATCCTTACTATAAACATGATAAAGATCTTCATAATATAACAGAAGAACAAGCTATTGAATTATTAGATAACTTATGGATCAAAACTCTAACAATCAATAAGGTGCGTTCACAAGCCCATACTTTTTCAAGTGCCGGAAGCCCAATGTATCAAAATGTAACCATTGGTGGACAAACACCTGATAAAAAAGATGCAACGAATGAACTTTCATATTTAGTATTAAAATCAGTTGCCCAAACACGTTTACCACAACCAAACTTAACAGTGCGATATCATAAAAATATGCCAAAAGCTTTTTTGGATGAAGCTATTGAAGTTATGAAACTTGGTACAGGAATGCCTGCATTCAATAATGACGAAATCATTATTCCATCATTTATTGAAAAGGGTGTCAAAGAAGAAGATGCATATAACTATTCAGCGATTGGTTGTGTTGAAACAGCAGTTCCTGGTAAATGGGGTTATCGTTGTACAGGGATGTCTTATATGAACTTCCCACGTATTTTATTAATGGCAATGAATGATGGGGTAGATATGACTTCTGGAAAACGATTCTTTGAAGGTAGTGGTTACTTTAAAGATATGACATCTTATGATGAACTCTTTAAAGCGATTGAAAAAGGAATGCGTCATTTGACACGTATGTCAGTGATTGTTGAAAATGCGATTGATTTAGCACTTGAAAGAGATGTTCCTGATGTTTTATGTTCAGCCTTGACAGAAGATTGTATTGGTCGTGGAAAAACAATCAAAGAAGGTGGCGCTGTTTATGATTTTATTTCAGGGTTACAAGTAGGAATTGCGAATATGGCAGATAGTCTTGCAGCTATTAAAAAACTTGTCTTTGAAGAAAGAAAAATCACACCTGAAGAATTATGGAATGCTATTTTAGATGATTATACAAGTGAAGAAAGTCAAAGAATTCAAGAAATGTTAATTAATGATGCACCTAAGTATGGTAATGATATTGATGAAGTCGATCAATTAGTAGTTGATGTTTATAATATTTATATTGATGAAATGAAAAAATATCCAAATACTCGTTATGGAAGAGGTCCAATCGGTGGGATTCGTTATGCTGGTACTTCAAGTATTTCTGCCAACGTTGGACAAGGTTATGGCACAATGGCTACTCCAGATGGAAGAAAAGCACATACACCTCTTGCTGAGGGATGTTCACCAGCTCATGCGATGGATAAAAAAGGACCAACTGCTGTGTTTAAATCTGTTTCTAAATTACCAACACATGAAATTACTGGTGGTGTTTTATTAAATCAAAAGGTAACACCTCAGTTATTATCGAAAGAAGAAAATAAAGAAAAGATTGAAATGTTGATTAAAACCTTCTTCAATCGATTAAAAGGTTATCATGTTCAATACAATGTTGTTTCTAAAGAAACATTATTAGATGCCCAAGCACATCCTGAAAAGCATAAAGATTTAATTGTTCGTGTTGCTGGCTATTCCGCATTCTTTAATGTGTTATCAAAAGCAACACAAGATGATATTATTGGAAGAACTGAACAAACATTATAGGAGAAAAGAAAATGGAATTTATAATTGATACAGTAAACTTAGAAGATATAAAAGAAGCAGTAGAATATATGCCAATTGTAGGA
>NZ_JAOQJR010000016.1:0-53408 GCF_025566905.1 [Clostridium] ammoniilyticum | reverse complement strand
TGATGGACCACAATCATTAAAACCAGCCAAATTTGAACAATTGATGAAAGAATTAAAACCAATTGCTGATGCTGTTGGTAAAGAAATTTAAGGTGACTGAAATGGAAATGATCGTTAATTTAAAGGAACATAGTTATCCTATTTATATAGAAAAAAATATTTTAAAACATGCAAATGAAAAAATAAAAGAAGTCTTTAAAGGAAAGAAAATTATGATCATTTCCGATGATCAAGTTTATCCTTTATATGGCGATGATTTGACTTTAAATCTTGAAAAAGATTTTAAAGTCAATCATGTCGTTGTTCCTCATGGAGAAAAATCAAAACGTTTTGATATGTTACCAACACTTTATAAAGCATGTTTAGATTTTAAACTTACAAGAACGGATTTAATCATTGCTTTAGGTGGTGGTGTGATTGGTGATATGGCAGGATTTGTCGCAAGTAGTTATTTGAGAGGGGTAAAACTTGTCCAAATTCCTACTTCTTTACTTGCACAAGTGGATAGTTCTGTTGGTGGAAAGGTAGCGGTTGATTTACCTGAAGGGAAAAACCTGGTAGGAGCTTTCTATCATCCATCCATGGTTTTGATTGATCCATGTACATTAAAGACATTAGATCCACATTTTATCAGTGATGGCATGGGAGAAGTCATTAAATATGGATGTATTAAAGATAAAAAATTATTTGATCAATTAAATTCTTATCAAAATTTTGAAGAACTCTATGAATTTATTGATGAAATCATATATAATTGTGTCAACATCAAAAGAGAAGTTGTTGAAAAAGATCAATTTGATTTTGGTGATCGTTTATTACTTAACTTTGGTCATACCTATGCGCATGCCATAGAACAATATTATCACTATGAAAAATATTCTCATGGGGAAGCCGTAGGTATTGGAATGTATCAAATTACAAAACTTGCTGAAAGTCTAGATTTGACAAAAACAGGATCTTCCATGCAAATTAAAGAAATCTTACAAAAATACAATCTACCATATGAATGTCAAGTTGAAACAAAAAATCTTATTCAAGCTATTTCTTTAGATAAAAAGAATATTAATAATTCATTATCTGTTGTTTTATTAAAAGAAATAGGAGATAGTTATGTTTATCAAACAAATCAAGAATTTTTATTAAAAAAAGAAAGGGTATAAAATGAGTCAAATTAAGTTAATTCCTACAAAACTAAAAGGAAAAGTATCTGTTCCACCTTCAAAATCATTAGCACATCGTGCGATTATTGCAGCCAGTCTTGCTAAAGGTATTTCAAGAATTGATCATATTGAATATTCTCAAGATATCAAAGCAACAATTGGTGCGATGGAAGCACTTGGAACAATTATTGAACAACATGAAGATTATCTTATTATTAATGGTAATTACACATTTACTAAAAATAATACGATGCCAGGAGTCCAAATTGATTGTGAAGAATCAGGATCAACGCTTCGCTTCATGGTTCCTATTTCTCTTGCTAAAGAAAATAAAGTACGTTTTATAGGAAGAGGACAATTAGGGAAAAGACCATTAGATACCTATTATGAAATCTTTGAAAGACAAAATATTGGTTATTTATATCGTGAAAATGTTTTAGATTTAAATGTTGTGGGTGAATTAAAACCTGATTTATATCGTATTCCAGGTAATATTTCATCACAATTTATTACCGGTTTATTATTTGCTTTACCTTTATTATCATTTGATTCAATCATTGAAATTACAACACCACTTGAAAGTAAAGGATATATTGATTTAACATTACAAGTATTAAAACTTTATGGTATTGAAATTGTGAATCATGAATATAAACAATTTATTGTAAGAGGTAGACAAGAATATAAGGCAAGAGATTATCGTGTGGAATCTGATTTTTCTCAAGCTGCTTTCTATTTAGTAGCGGGTGCTTTAGGAAATGATGTTACATTATTAGATTTAAACTTAGATTCTTTACAAGGTGATAAAGCAACAATTGATTTTTTAAAACAAATGAATTGTGAAATCGTGGAAAATGATGAAGGAATTAAAGTGGTGAGTCATGGTTTAAAAGCAACAACTGTGGATGCGAGTCAATGCCCTGATGTTATTCCAGTTGTTTCTCTTGCATTAGCACTTGCAAGTGGACATAGTGAAGTCATCAATGCCGGACGTTTACGTATTAAAGAATGTGATCGTCTTCAAGCAACAGTTGAAGAATTGAATAAACTAAAAGCACATGCAGTTGAACATGAATCTTCTATGGAATTAGATGGTGTAGAAACTTTAACTGGTGGAAATGTATCAAGTCATGATGATCATCGTATGGCGATGATGCTAGCGATTGCTTCAACAGTGTGTAAGGAACCAGTCATTATTGATAATAAAGAATGTGTTAAAAAATCTTATCCAAGTTTTTGGGAAGATTTCGAGATGTTAGGAGGAAAAATCGATGGGGGCAACTTATAAAAATAATATAGAACTTACAATTTTTGGTGAATCCCATGGAAAAGCTATTGGTATTACCATTGGCAATCTTCCTAGCGGTATTCAAATTGATTTAGATGAAGTTTCGCGTGATATGAAAAGAAGAGCACCAGGACAAAATAAAATGTCGACAGCTAGAAAAGAAGCAGATCAAGTAGAAATTTTATCAGGGTTACAAGATGGCATTACCACAGGAGCACCTCTTACAGGAGTCATCTATAATAGTGATCAACATTCTAAAGATTATTCTTTACTTAAAACAAATATGCGACCAGGACATAGTGATTATCCTGCTTATATTAAATATAAAGGATTTAATGATGTCCGTGGGGGTGGTCATTTTTCTGGAAGAATTACAGCCCCAATCGTTTTTGCGGGAAATATTGCTAAACAGATTTTAAAACAAAAAGGAATTATTATAGGAGCACATATTTTATCAATTGGAAAAATCAAAGATGAAAAGTTCCCTGTAAATGTAGATGATGAAATGCTTTTAAAATTAAGTGAAAAACAATATCCAACAATTAAAGAGGATGTTTTTGAAAAAATGGAAGAAACGATTTTAAAAGCAAAAGAAAATTTAGATAGTGTTGGTGGAAAAATTGAATGTGTTGCTTTACATGTTCCTGCTGGAGTAGGTGAACCTTTCTTTGATTCTTTAGAAAGTCATTTATCTTCATTGATGTTTTCAATTCCAGCCGTTAAAAGTGTTTCTTTTGGCGATGGAGAAAGTATTGATGAAATGTTAGGGAGTGAAGCCAATGATTGTTATTATTATGATGAAGAAGGAAATGTAAGAACTTCTACAAATCATAATGGTGGCATTACTGGTGGTATTACAAATGGTATGCCTGTAAGTTGTACGGTTACTTTTAAACCTACACCTTCGATTGCTAAAAAACAAAAGACGATTAATATTGAAACAAAAGAAAATGTAGAATTAGAAATAAAAGGAAGACATGATCCTTGTATTGTACAAAGAGCAGTTGTTGTTGTAGAAGCAATGATGGCTTTAGGAATACTTGATATGATGAGGGAATAAGTATGAAAGATTTAAAACAATGCCGAATTGAAATAGATGCAATTGATCAACAATTAATGGAACTTTTTGAAAAACGTATGGCTCTTTCAAAAAGTGTCGTTGAATATAAAATTGAAAATCATTTAGAAATTTTCCAACTTGAAAGAGAAAGAGAAGTTATTGAAAAGAACTTAAATCGTTTAAATAATGATCAATTAAAAGAATATGCAAGATGTTTTATTCAAGAAATGATGACAGTTTCTAAATCTTATCAATCAGATTTATTACCACTTGAATTAGATGAAAATATTAAAACAGACTTTAAAAAAGATCCTGTTGTAGGTTATCAAGGAATTGCAGGTGCTTTTTCACAAAGTGCTGTTGAAAATTTCTTTGGTGAAGGAACAAAGAATATTGGTTATAGAGACTTCGAAGATGTTTATGTGGCTTTGGAAAATGGTGAAATTGATTATGGTGTTTTACCAATTGAAAATAGTTTAACAGGTTCAATTAATGATAACTATGATTTAATTAGAAAATATGGTTTCTATATTGTAGGAGAAACTGCAGTTAATGTCAGTCAATGTTTAATGGCACTTCCAGGGACAAAGATTGAGGATATCAGACAAGTTTACTCACATCCACAAGGATTAGCACAATCAAGTGAATTTTTATATCAACATCGTTATATTGAACAAAGACCATTTCAAGATACAGCCATGGCTGCTAAATATGTAATGGATTCAAAAGATCCAACTAAAGCAGCCATTGCATCACCACTTGCATGTAAACTTTATGGTTTAGAAATGTTAAAAGAAAATGTACAAAATAAGAAAAACAATAGAACACGTTTTATGGTGATTTCTAAAGAATTTATTTGTCCAAAAGAAAGTGATAAAGTTTCTGTTATCTTTACATTACCTCATCAAGTTGGAGCTTTAGATAACATGTTACAAACAATTAAACAAAGTCAAATTAATATGGATCGTATTGAATCAAGACCAATTGAAACACAATATTGGCAATATTATTTCTATATTGATTTTGAAGGAAATATGCATGAAGAAAGAATTCAACGTGCTATTAATAAAATGAAAGCAAATAGTACAACGTTAAAAGTATTGGGAAATTATAAAAGGGCGTAAGAATGAAAAATATTATATTAGTGGGAATCATGGGGTGTGGTAAAACAACCATCTCCAAATTATTATCAGAAAAATTAAAGATGCCAGTTATTGATATGGATAAATATATTGAAAAAAAATATCAATGTACAATACCTGATATGTTTGCCATCTCTGAGGAATATTTTAGGGACAGAGAAAGTGAAGCATGTTTAGATATGGCAAAGCTTGACGGCTATATTATTTCTACAGGTGGGGGAGTCATCAAAAGAAAAGAAAATAGAGACGTTTTAAAACAAGCGGGTACTGTTTTCTATATTGATCGACCTGTAGATAATATTGTAACAGATGTAGAAACAGCTCATCGACCATTATTAAAAGATGGACCAGAAAAACTTTATCAATTATTTGATGAAAGACATCAACTTTATTTAGATAGTTGCCACTATCATGTAAAAAATGATGGAACACTAACGGATATCGTTAATAAAATAGTAGAAGATATAGACTAAATCGTAAGGTTTAGTTTTTCTTTTTTATTTAAAATAATGTAGCTTAAAAAGGTTTTAAATATTTTAAAAATATCAAAAGGATGGTTGTTAGAACCGGAATATATGAAATGTTGGATTATTATAATCAATTGATCAGTGGACGTAAAAAATTGATGCCTAATATTATGATTGTCTTTTATGCAGGTTCTTCTTTTTGGAAGGCACCCCAAAGACTACAAGAGATGATGGATAAATCAAAAAGTATGGAAAATATTATAATGATTGGAAATACTTTTTTGTAGATATTAAAGAAATAGATACAACAAAGATTAAAAATTCACAAGTAAGATATCTTGTAGAAGCAGTGCAAGGATTATATGAAGGAGATTATGAAGAATCTAAAAGAATTAATGATGAAAATCGATAAATTCAATTCTCAACAACTTAATATGCTTGTTGAACATATATTTGATATTAGTAATGAAGATGATATTTTACATCTTATCCATTAGCCAAGACGATGAGAGTCTTGGCTTTTTGTATTAAGATATTTATTTTTTTAATTGATCTTTAACATAAGTTTTAAATAAAGTATAGAAAATAGATGTTAAAGGAATAAATAAAAACATTCCCATGATACCCATTAAATTTCCACCTATGATTACAGCTACAAAGACCCAAATAGAAGGAAGACCTACAGAATTTCCTACAACATGAGGATAAATAAAGTTACCTTCAATTTGTTGTAGAACTAAAAATAAAACAATAAATTCAATAGCTTGGATTGGATTTACAATACCAATCATAATAATTCCTATAAAACATCCAATAAATGCTCCAAAAACAGGAATCAATGCAGTTATTGCAATAACTACTCCCATCAACATAGCGTAAGGCATTTTTAAAATACCCATTGTAACAATAAACATACTTCCAAGAATACAAGCTTCTAAACATTGACATGTAATAAAACTTGTAAAAGTATCACCTGATAACTGAATGATTTTACAAACTTTTTCAGTTTTATCTTTTCCAATAAAAGCAATTGTTGTCTTTTTAAGTTGTCTAGATAATGTTTCTTTAGAAAAAAGAAGATAAATAGAAAAGACAAGACCAATAAAGAAAGTATATAAACTACTTAATGTATTTGATAAAATAGAAAATCCAGAATGAAATAAACTTTGCCAATTATTTATAATTGTTTTATATAAAGCAGATAAGTCAAGATCTAAAGAAATAATAGAATCGATGATATTTTTAAAACTTCCATTCATTATATTTCTATTTTCTTTTAAGAAAATAAGTAGTTGATCATAAGCATTAGGTGCCAATTTAACAATTTCTTTAAGAGAATGGATTAGTTCGGGTCCAATGATAAAACAAATAAGTAATAAAAAACTAACAAATAAAATAAGAGTTAAGATAAATGAAATCATTCTTTTATTTCTTACATTTTTTAATAAACTTTTTTCTAATTGATTTGTAATAATATTTAAAATAAAAGCAATACAAAAACCAACTATAAAAGGAATAATTAATTGCCAAAGATATTGAATAAAACTAAAAACAGACGATAAATTTAAAATAATAGCTAAGATAATACCTGCATAACTTATTAAATAAAGGTATTTTTTTAACTCATTGTCATTTGAAAACATAAAATCACCTCTTAAAAAGTATATATTTTTTATATGAACAGAAAATGAAAATTTGCATAAGTTTGAGATTGTCCTTATAATAAAAAAGTGGGTGACTATATAAATTTAAAAGGGAGGATTTTTATATGAAAAAAATCATTATAACAATAGGAAAGAATAGTCAGACAATTTTTTTATTGATTATTTTAGTAATTGGTCTTGTGATTTTATTAAATACGATTGCTTTTTTTTATAAAAAACATAAAAATCCTCGCTTTTCTCAAAAAGAATTTTTAAATAATATTTTTTATAAAGATCAAAGTCAAGTATATGTCTTAGTTAGAAAGAAAGATTACAAAGTATTATTTTTATCTTCTCACTTTGAAGAAGTATTTCATATTTTACCAAAACGTATACAAGTTGATATAGAAGTTTTAAAAGAAATTGTAGAAGATGATACTTACCGACAATTTTTAAAAGAATATAAGCAATGGAATCAACAAGAACCTTTTAAATATTCTTTTAAAATGAAAGATGAAAATAAATGGTTCATTTTAACAATTACTGCAATAGAACATGTAAAATATCATCTATTCGCTTTTTATGACCATAGTGAAGATGTTTTAAAAGAATTAGATTATTTACAACAAATAGAAACAACTAAAAATGAAAGTGAATATAAAGCTTCATTTTTATCAAGAATGTCACATGAAATTAGAACGCCTATGAATGGAATTATTGGGATGCTGACATTAGCCGGACAATCAAAACAAGATGCTAAACAAGGAAGCTACTATTTACAACAAGCAGAAGATATTTCTAAGTATTTACTTTCACTCATCAATGAAGTCTTGGATATGTCAAGAATGGAAGCAGGAAAATTAGAATTAGAGAGTAAACCATTTAATATTTATCATTTAAAAGCACAATTAAATAATATTTTTAAAGAAACAATTGAAAAGAAAAATGTTTTATTTAAAATCGATTATTTTGATTTTGATGTAAAATATTTTATGGGAGATGAATTACGTATTATGCAAATACTTGTTAATCTATTATCCAATGCTAGTAAGTTTACTGATAATGGTGAAATTACAGTAACATTTAGACAAATGTATAAAGAAGATAAGGTTGCAAATATTATGATGCGTGTTCATGATACAGGTAAAGGAATGTCAAGAGAGTTTTTAAGTCATATATTCAGACCGTTTGAACAAGAAGGAGTTGAAATTTCTAAAAAGTATGGTGGTAGTGGACTTGGAATGGCTATTACAGATCAGCTTGTTAAATTGATGGGTGGAGAAATAGTTGTTGATAGTCTTGAAGGTAAAGGAACCGATTTTACAGTCTTTTTAAATTTACCAGTTGCTCCAAGTCAAGAATATGAAGATGAAAAAGAAGTTGTTGTTGAACAATTTAGTTTTGAGAAAAAGCGTATATTGCTTGCTGAAGATAATGAAATTAATGCAGAGATTTGTATGAGTGTATTAAATTCTAAAGGAGCGTTTGTCGATCGTGTAGAAAATGGACAAGAAGCAGTTGATACATTTAAGAAGCATGCTAAAAATTATTATGATTTGATTTTAATGGATATACAAATGCCGCAAATGGATGGCTATGAAGCAACGCAAATTATAAGAACGATGGAATCGGGTAAAGCAATTCCTATCTTTGCTTTATCTGCTGATGCATATGTAGAAAATAAACGCTATTCTAAAGAGATGGGAATGGATGGACATTTTTCAAAGCCTATTGATTTTGATGTAATGGAAAAAGAATTAAGTGAATATTTTTCAAGGAGAGATGCATAATGAAAAAGACATTTAAATTATCAGTACCGTATTTAGGAAAAGCTGTGGTTGTGACGGTTGTTTCTTTTTCATGTGCGATTTCTGCTTATCAACTTTACCAAAACAGTTCAATCTTCTCACCACAATCACAAGCTTTAGATTTGAAAAATAATCAAGTTGTTTTTTCAAATCAAAATCAACAAACAAACACAAATCAAAATCAAGATGAAAGTCAATATCTTAATGAAAATCAACAAGCATTAGATAAAATTTCACAAACAAATTTTAATAATTCTCCTTATTTATTTAAAAATCAAGGAAGAGTGGATCCGACAAAAATTTATGGACAAACAGGTATGGGGACAAATGGTGGCAATACGATAGGTGTTAATCCAAATGGAACAACAAATAATGGAAATGCAACTGTTGTCATTCCCGGAACAGGAATGCCTATTGCTACAGGAGATGCAAGTTCAGGCATCGCTAATGATGAAGTAAATAAAAATACAAATCATGAAACAACACCGATTGTTGATCCAGATCCAGAACCAACGCTACCAGATTTATCGAATAATGAGATTTATAAAGATGCCATTTCTTTGCCAAATACAGGAATTGAACAAAAAGAAAATGCAAAATACAATATTCATTTTATGGCTGCAGAAGATTTATATCTTGACAATCTTACAATGCTCTATGATGGTTGTGTGATCACTCCATGGAAATTACTTTGTAATATGGTTGTGATGGTTTCAGAAAGGAAAGAGGGGGATAGCTATCCAACACTTTATAGAATAGAAAATTATAATGATAATTTTAAAATAGGTTCTTATCCTCAATATGCAACAGAAAACTTTAAAGTATCATTTTATTTTAGACTAAATGAATCAAGTCCATGGCAAGAATATATTTATGAATTTAAAGTTGATTATCAGGCACGTATTTCCTTACAAGACTATAATCAACAAGAAATAAAATATTTTTATTTAAAGAAAAATGAAACAGAAGATTTACGAAAATATTACAATTTAATAATTCCAACATATCAAGATTCTACACAAATGTTTATTGGCTGGAAAGAGGAAGATGGTAGTGTTATTGAAGATCAATCTGACTACACAATCACTCAAAAAGGAAGAATTACACTTGTTCCTCAAGAAATGGTAGATTTACCAGAGGAATATATTGTTCAATTACAAGATAAAACGATTTTTTCACCAATATTTGCGACAATTTATGAATATGCTTTTACCAATTATGTTGGAGATTTAAATGCTGATATTCATGTACCAGATGGTATAAAAAAAGTAGAATTAAATGATATTTTTGGAAAAGAATTTAATGGTGATTTTTATATTTCAGAGATCGTTGATGATATTTCTTTTGGTTATGGCTGGACAGGACCTGATTTATATGGAAAGTATATCGTTGATGAAAATAATCCTAATTTTAGTTCAAATGAAGATGGATTATTAATGGATAAATCTCAAACAGTGATTCTTCAAACACCAATAGCTGATGCTATTTATATTCCTGAAGGAGTTACATCAATTAGTAGTTCTATTTCGTGGTATGTTCATGATATTTATTTTGAAGGTAAGTGTTTGATAGATAGCCATTCTTTTTCTAATATTCCTACAGATTCAACAGTTCACGTACCTGATCAATATTATTTAGACTATTTTAAAAAGAGTTATGGAAGTTTTGTAACAAGTATAGTTAATGAAAATAATGAATCTTATGATTATACAGTAAGTAATAATTTGGTTTTTAGTGATGATGAAAAGATACTAGTAAGTACTTTAGATAGTGCAAGTGGGACAATTGTTATTCCTGAAACAGTAGAAAAAATAGCTGATCAAGCTTTTAGTGGAAATAGTGATATTACACAGATTATTTTAACAGGAGGAAATATTGAATTAGGTCATCAAATTTTTAAAGACAGTGGTGTTGAAAATGTGATGATTTTAACTCAAAATATGCCAAGTGTTTATAAAGATACTTTTAGTGATAGTGATAATCTTAAAGGAATTAGTATTGCTAGAAATTATTATCATTTGTATGAATCTAAATGGAGTGATTTATTAGAACCAACAGAGTTTGCTTTATTGAATGAAACCGATTCATCATTAAATGTAAAAGATGGTTTTGAATATTTAGAAATGTATTATCGAGATCGTGCACATGCAACCATTTTATTAAATGCGCCAAGTGATTTGGTTTATTTTGATGAAGATAGTATTCCAGGAGTAATAATTACTGAAATTGGTAAAAATGCTTTTTCAAATTGTAAACAATTGAAATCTGTAAAATTATCTAAACAAGTGGTACAAATTGATAGCTATGCTTTTTATGGTTGTGATGACTTAGAAGGCATTTTCTCAGCTAATACAGATACGATTACAATTCAAGAAAATGCTTTGGAAATAACGGATGGATCCTTTCCTAATCTTCGTTATATTGCCTTAAATGCTAAAAATGCAAATTTTGAAAATTATTATTTACCATCAACGAATCAAAAAATGTTTGTTCCTTATGATGGCGATGGATATTATGGTGGTAATACATATAGTAGTAGTTATTTTTTAGATGAATCTTATGGTGGAGCTATCTTATATGGTTATGCTAGAGGATCAGATCAAGATGGAAATACAATTACAGTGGATAATGAATTTTATTTAATTAGTGCAACAACAGATATTAGTGGAGCTGTTGCTACGAAAGAAGGTACCTTTGAGATTTGTATGAATGCTTTCGAGAGTGTTCCTATTACATCGATTCAATTAAATATGACAGATGATATGTATTGGATTGATGATTATGCTTTTTATGAAACAAAATTAGAAGGTGAACTTACTTTGCCAGATGGCTTAGGTCCAATAGGAATGGCTGCATTTAGTGGTACGAGTCTTACAAAAGTGACATTTCCAAAAGTTTATGGGAATAATGCAGAGTATCCAGCACGGCTTTGGACAAATAATTTTGGAAGTACTCTAAAGGAAGTTGTTTTCCAAAATGCTACACCTATCTTACTTTATTATTATGGTGATGGAAATGGCTTTGAATTTGGTCAAGATTTAGCAGATGATTTTCATGTTACACTTTCAGGTGATGCGACAGGTTTAGAACAAACATACATAGATAATTGGAAATATAGTTTTGCAGGATATGAAATATCAGATGCTCAAATTCATGAAAATGAAATTAAAGAAGCAGAAAAGAAGGTTGCAGCATTATTAAATTATGTGGTACCTGAAATAAACGAAAATCAAAATTTAGATAATCAAATAGAAGAGCCTGATACTCAAACAAAAGATGATTCACAAGAAATACAGACAGAGAATAATCAAGAACAAGATGATTCAAATAACAATCAACAAGAGGCTTTAGAAAACGAGGGAGAAGAAAATGATAATTGAGCAATCACAACATATTATTGATGAAATATCAAAAGTATTCATTGGTAAGGATGAAATAATTAAAAAAGTATTAATGACAATTTATGCTGGAGGACATATTTTATTAAATGATACTCCTGGTACGGGGAAAACAACATTGGCGTTAGCTTTTTCTAAAGCTTTAGGTTTGGATTATAAAAGAATTCAGTTTACAACAGATACCTTACCTTCTGATATTGTTGGTTTTACAATGTTAAATAATGAAACTCAAAAATTTGAATTTAGACCAGGGGCTGTTTTTAGTAATTTACTTTTAGCAGATGAAATTAACCGTACATCACCAAAAACACAAGCTGCTTTATTAGAAGCTATGGAAGAACATAATGTGACAGTTGATGGTGTTACTTATGATTTACCTCATCCATTTATTTCAATAGCGACACAAAACCCAATTGGTTCAGCAGGGACACAACCTTTACCAGAATCTCAATTAGACCGTTTTATGGTATGTTTATCGATTGGATATCCTGATTTAGATAAACAAATTGAGATTATTAAATCGCGTCGATATGATAATCCAATTGATAAAATTAAAGTAGTTGCTTCAAAAGAAAATGTTATAGAAGTACAAAACTATTTATCATCTGTACGTATCAGTGATGATGTTTTAAAATATATTGTCTTATTATGTGAAAAAACAAGAGAAATGCCCCTTATTGAATTAGGAGTTTCTCCTCGTGGGGTTTTAGCACTTGTACAAATGGCTAAAGCACATGCCGTATTAGAAGATCGTATCTATGTTATTCCAGAAGATGTACAAGATGTTTTTTTAGATGTTTGTGCACATCGTTTGATTTTACGTCCACAAGCAAGGGTAGAAGGATTAGATGCCAGAGATATTTTAAAAGAAATTTTAGTGGAAGTGAAACCACCATTGGCTGATTAGATTATGAAAAATAAATATTTTGTTTATGCAGTTATCAATATTCTCATTTTTATTGCATATATTTATTCGACTTATTTCTACTTTTTAGTTATTTGGGCAATAAGTATTTTATTTCCTCTTATGCTTTTCATTTTGTTGAAATTAGAAGCACGTTATATTCAACTTGATCTTCATGGACAAAAACAAGGAGAAGTAGGAAAACGTTTATCTTTTGTATCTGAAATAACAAGTCAATATAGATTACTTGTTTCTGGAAGAATAGAGTATGATTTTGTTTATGAAAACAATACGTTACAAAGTCAAATTAGAAAAAGAATATTTATTCCTTTAGGAATGAAATATTCGAAGAAAGAACATCAATATACAGCAACATATTGTGGAGAAGTAACATTTTCTTATGAAAATATTTATTTATATGATGTATTTGGTTTTTGTAGAGTTTCTTTACATCAAAACCAAAAATATCATATGATAGTGTATCCTAGTAAAATCGAGATGAATCTATTGTATAATGAACTTTCTAAACCTTATGAAAATGGACTACTCCAGTATCAATATAGAAAAGGGTTGGATATGTCTGAAATTTATGATTTAAAGACATATTATCCTGGTGATGATATACGACATGTTCATTGGAAATTGAGTGCTAAAATGCAACAGATGCTTTTAAAAGAAGGAACACATCATAGTAGCTTCGAAATTGTATTACTTGTAGATATTGGTTTAAATGATCAAAATGAAGAAGTTGATAAAAAGGTTTTATCACAAGCATTATCTTTTGCAATGAGTATGTCACAAGAATTATTACTTAAAAATATAGGTCATTATGTAGCACTTTATGATCATGGAAGTTTTTATTGGTTAGAAATGAATAATGTTCAAGATTACTATACGACATTAGAACAATGGTTTTATAAAGGTGTTTCTTTACAAAACGGAGATGCATTACATCTTTTTATGAGTGAACAGTTAGATTTGATTTTTACAAAAATGATTTATGTTACAGCAGGAAATTTCAATGAAGAAATTTCAAAATTAAATGATTTTTTAAGTGTTAGTGCAATCACTGTAAAAGATCATCTTGAAAAAGTACAAACAACAAAACATCATCAAAATCAATTATATGAATTACCTGTTGATTTAATTGATGAAAATACATATCGTTTTGAAATATAAGGAGGTCAAAAATGGAAAAAAATAAAATTATTTCTTTAAGTACGACCCTCCTTTATTCATTTGTATTAGTGATTAGTTTTTTGTGCTTTTATCATAGTATCGTAGAAAGTTCATGGTTGTTAGAAATTATTGTCAGTTTATTTGTTTTAATAGGAGTAAATCTTTTATCTTATAAAACAAAAACAAAAGAGATTATTTTCCCTATAGTGATGACTTTTATTATTGGGATTATTTATTCATTTCAAAGTTTTTATTATGGCTTTTGGGGAATTATAAATTATTGTATTCAATGGTATAATGTTCAATTTGATGATGCTAGAAATTTGATGATGACTAAAGCTATTACAACAAGTCATATACAAGCTTTTAGTTTGGTTGTTATTCTATTTATTACTTATTTTATTTATCATTCGATAAAAAAAGAAAAAATGATGGGTATTATTCTTATCTTTTCCATTGTTTTTGCCTTTACTTTATGGATTGATCGTTTTTCTTTTATTGGGGGATCACTTTGTATAATCACTCTTTTGATGATTTGGATGTATTACCAAAATAAAGTGATCAATTCAAAAACAGTTCAATGGCTTGTGATTATTTCAATTATTTTTGTGGCTATAGCGTTACCTGTTTATCAAGATAATTTATCTTTACAACAAATAAAAAAAGAAGTCTTACAACAAGTAGAAGATCTTCGATATGGTAAAGATAATCTTCCACAAGGTAATTTAAAGCAAGCATCTATAATTCATGAAAATGAAGAAGAACGTCTACAATTAGCTGTTTCACAAAGAAAGAATTTGTATTTAAAGGGGTTTGTAGGGAGTACTTTACAAAATAATCAATGGCAAGATTTAAAAAGAGCAAGTTATAATGGAAAACATGAAGGAATGTTGAAATGGTTAGAAAACAAGAATTTTTCTTCATCTTATCAATATAGTCTTTATGAAAAATTATCTCAATTAGATGATACATCTCAAAAAGTAGAAATTAATAATACAGGAGCTAATAAAAAATATCTCTATACACCTTATTCTGTTTCTAAAAAAGATGTTTCATCATCATTGATTCAAAAAGATCTTAATTTAAAGTCAAATGCTCTCTTTGGAACAAAGAATTATAGTTATACAGAAACATCTTCTGTCTCACCAAGTGAATTGATGACAGGAAGTGACTGGCTTAACCAACCAAATAAATCTCAAAAGAAATATTTAGATACAGAAGCTGTTTATCGACAATTTGTTTATGAAAATTATCAGACAGTTGATCAGGGATTAGAAAAAACAATTGCTCATTTATTTGATCAAGATGAATTTGAAAATACAGGTATTTATTCAATTTCACAACATATTAGAGATACACTTACTAAATATATGAAATATGATGAAAAAACAAATACTCAAAGTGAAAATGTTCTTGAAGATTTTTTAAATCAAAAGATTTCAGGAAATGATGTTTTATTTGCTTCAACAGCAGTAGAAGCTTTTCGCCATTATAATATTCCAGCAAGATATGTTGAAGGATATTTATTAAAAAGTGACGCTATTGATGAAGAAGGGAATGCTACTCTTACATCAAAAGATGGTCATGCTTGGGTAGAAGTTTATTTTGATGGTATGGGATGGTTACCAATAGATGTAACACCGGGATATTATTATGATGTTTATACACTGATGAATATGGTTGCTACTCCACAAGGAGATAATAGTCAAGTAAATATTGAAAAGGGACATAAGGATTCTCAAGGTGTTAATGATGGTCAAAATGGTGGAATGATTTATAACATTGTTAGTGGTCTTGAAAGTATGGAATCACTTGTAATGGGTGTTTTTACAATTGGATGTGTTGTTTTATTTATTGTTTGGATCTACTTAGAAATTAGAAGATTATTCTTAAATATTGGAATTAAACATGCTTATCAACGAGCTTCGGTTACTCTAAAAGTGAAGTATTTATATGGATTGATGGAGATGTATTTAAAATCTTATGGAATTGATTATCGTTTAGGTTTAGATTCTTTAAAAGTGGATGATACTTTAGAAAAGATGGGAATCATTTATGAAGGAGAATTTTTAAGAGTTTGTGAGTTATTTGAAAAGAGTTTTTATGGTGAAATAGAGTTAGAAGAATTTGAACTTAATATTATTACTCACTTTATTAGTTTATTATATCAAAATCAAAAGGGATTAAAGTGGTATAATAAATTAAGTAGAAGATATACGATTTTATCTGGGAAAAATATTTATTTAAAATTAATAAGGTGTAATGAGGGTGATTAGGATGGATAAAAATGGGAAAATACTGATTGTTGATGATTCAAAATTTAATCGTGAAATATTATCAGAAATATTAAATCAATATACAGTTATAGAAGCAAAAAACGGTTATGAAGCTTTAGAGTATATGAAAGCTGATAAGAATATTGCGCTTGTTTTATTAGATCTTGTTATGCCTGAAATGGATGGTTTTGAGGTTTTAAAATATATGAATCAAAATCATTTAATTGATGAAATAGCAGTGATGATTATTTCTATCAATAAAGATGATCAAAGTATTGAAAAAGCCTATGAATTAGGGATATCAGGTTATATTACAAGACCGTTTTCATCTGCTGTTGTCTTAAAAAAAGTTAATAATATTATTTCTCATTATAAAAGACAAAAAAAACTTACAACCATTATTAATAAACAAATCTATGAAAAATATAAAAATAACGATATGATGATTATGATCTTAAGTCATATCGTTGAATCACGTAATGGAGAAAGTGGTTTACATGTATTACACATTAAAAAACTTACAAAATTGTTATTAAATATTTTAGTTAAGAAAACAAATCAATATTCCTTAACTTTAGATGATATGATTTCAATTGAAGTGGCTTCTTCTTTACATGATATAGGAAAGATTGCTATTCCAGAAGAAATCTTAAATAAACCATCATCCCTTACTAAAGAAGAGATGGAAGTTATGAAATCACATGTTATCATCGGTGCAAAGATGTTAAATAGTTTACCATTTTATAATGATGAACCAATTGTAAAATATGGTTATCAAATATGTCGATGGCATCATGAAAGATATGATGGAAATGGTTATCCAGATGGTTTAAAAGGAGAAGAAATTCCTATTGCGGCACAAGTTGTTTCAATTGTTGATGCATATGATGCTTTAACAAGTAAACGTGTTTATAAAGAGGCTTATAGTCATGAAGAAGCTTTAAAAATGATTCAAAAAGGCAAATGTGGTGTTTTTAATCCTTTACTTATAGAATGTTTAATGGATATTGAATCATACATTCAAAATGATTTAAAAATTAATGAATTTTATGAAGATAATGAATATTTTGAAGAACGTACACAAGAACATTTAAAAGATGAAGGTCTTAATTTATCTAATTTACTTTATCAAGATTTATATTTTGAAAAATCAAAATATAAATTTTACAGTGAATTATCTAATAATATTCAATTTGAATATTCAGTTGTACCACCATTACTTACATTATCTAAAAAAGATGCATTATTATTAAATATAGAACCTAAAATTATAGATCCATTAAGTAATGAAAAAGTTACAAAACTATTTATTAATAATGATTTTAATGTATTCATACAACAAACTATTGATTTAGAAAAAGAAAAAGATAAGTTTTCGATGAATACAAAACTTAAAATCAATAATACAATTAAAGATGTTAAAATAACTGTACAAGTTATTTATGATGGTGAAGAAGCTTTAGGGGTATTAGGAGATATAGAAATATTATAGGAGAGTTGTTTATGGAGTTAGAAGAATTTTACAAACAAGTTGGTGGGAACTTTGAAGATGTTAAAAGAAGATTACTTAATGAAGAATTTATTAAAAAATTTGTATTGAAATTTAAAGATGATGAAACATTTGATAATCTTATTGATGCTTTTAATAAAGCTGATTATAAAGAAGCCTTCCGTTTTATTCATACCTTGAAAGGAACAAGTGTTAATTTGGGATTTGATGATTTATATCAAGCAAGTTGTAATTTAACAGAATGTTTAAGAAAAAAAGAAAACTTAAATGATGAAGAACTTGAAGAAGCAGGTAAACTTCTACAAATAGTTAAAAATAGCTATCAAAAAATAATAGAATTGATTGTTCAATTATAAAAATATGTGAAAAAAGGTCGAATTTAAAGGGCATTTGTTGCAAATTCCCTTTAAAAATATTATTATACATTTGTAAAGAAAAGAAAAAGGCAAAGCTGTTGAAAAACAGTGACGCAAAGCCCTAGGGTCTAAAGTACGTAAGTGCTATGATCGCCGGTTGCCCTAACCTATTAAGATATATTTTCGTGTATCTATAAGTTATAGCAACCACCAAAATAATAGGTGGTTTTTAACTTTCTAGGATTTCTTTAAATATCAAGACAAGGGAGAAGAAAAAAAGAAATGATGAAAGATTTATTAAAAAAATTACAAAAAAAATCTAACAAAAAAGGTTTCACATTAGTTGAAATCATCGTAGTATTAGTAATCTTAGCTATCTTAGCTGCAATTGCTGTACCATCAGTATTAGGATATGTAAATGAAGCTAAAGAATCTAGATACATTCAAGAAGCTAGATCAATCTATGTTGTTATCCAAACTGAAGAAGCTAAATGTAAAGCATTAGAAGATAATAATTATGCTGCAATCTATAGTGATAGTGGTTTAACTGATGCATTCAAAAAACAAGTTAAAAGTACAACTTCATTATCAGTAGGTACAATTGAACGTACACCAGCTACTGGTGATGCAACTAAATGGGTAATTACTTGGAAATCAGATGATGGAAAAGGAATCAAAGCTACAGTTAATAAAAATAAAGATATAACTATTGATTCAAAAAGTGAAACAGTTGCAGATGTAACAGAATAATTGATTATAAAGGTAAAGCCACTGAGCACTCAGTGGCTTCCTTTGTTTATAAAATGATAATACTTATAGAAAGAATGTGATATTATGAAGAAAGTTAATAATAGAAAAGATTTTACATTAGTAGAAATAATTGTTGTATTAGTTATTCTTGCAATACTTGCTGCAATTGCTGTTCCTTCTGTTTTAGGATATGTTGAAGAAGCAAAAAAAGAAAAATATATTGCAGAAGCTAAAGCTATTTACACTGTTATTCAGGTTGAAGAAACAAAACTTGCAAATGAAATAGATTATACAGATAAACCATCGAATTATAATAGAGCGGAAGATTATATGTATGCTAAAATTTGTGATAAATCAAAATTTAATACAGTGGGTGAAGGAATTGTTTCTCAAAAAACCGGAATACCTAAAGTAAGTAATATCCATTCAGATTCAAAGATATATATTTTAAATTGGACAAGTGAAGATGGTAAAATAATAGACGCACAAATAACAAAAAATAAGAAAGTAGATATTCTTTCTGTTAGTCAATAATTAGCATATTAAAATGACTTATATTATTATAAGCCATTTTTGTTTAATTATTTCTTGTAATTATAATAGATATTTGTCGGATTATTAGAAATTTTGTATATATGTGTTATAATATAACCAAAAAAGGGGAATGGGCATATGAAGGAAAGATTGAAGAATAACAAGGGTTTTACGTTGGTAGAAATTATTGTTGTGTTAGTGATTTTAGCTATTTTAGCTGCTATTGCTGTACCTGTTGTTCTTGGATATGTAGATGAATCTAAAAAGACACGCTATATTGAAGAAGCTCATTCTATTTATACAGTTATTCAAACAGAGGAAGCAAGGTATAAAGCTTTAGGCAATGAATTAAATGATGATACTTATAATAATAATACTGAGTATAAAAAAGAATTAACAGAAACAATAACAAAAAAAACGGGTATTCAAAATGTGACGTTTGGTACTTGTAGTCATATTGGAAAAGATAATGCAAAGTACTATGTTAATTTTAAAAGTGATGATGGAAAGAATGTTTATTCTGTAATTAAAAGAAATAAAGATATAACAGTAAGTGTTAATTAGGGTGAGGAAGATGAAGAATAAGAAAGGTTTTACGTTGGTAGAGATTATTGTTGTATTAGTAATCTTAGCTATTTTAGCTGCAATTGCTGTACCTTCTGTAATTGGTTATGTAAATGAAGCTAAAGAGTCTCGCTATATTCAAGAAGCGCATTCTATTTATACAGTGGTTGAAACGGAAGTGGCTAAGTATAAGGCAACAGATGATCCTAGTGAAGATGCTATAGATAATTATATTAAAGATATATTGAGTGGTAATACAATTGCTACTGCAGATAATAATCAATTAAAAGGTATTATTGCGAAAAAGACAGAGTTAGATGATGTTGATGTAGAAAGAAATGGCAATACTTATAAAATGTATTGGATCAGTGATGATGATCATCGTATTGAAGCTACACTCACAAAGAATAAGGATGTAAAGATTGTAAGTACTGATAGTAATCATAATTTTGATTAGATGAGGTTTTTATGGATTCAATTATTATTTTGATTTATGTATATATGTTTTTAATAGGAATGTGTGTTGCGAGTTTTATGAATGTTGTGATTGATCGTGTTCCTAGAAACGAGAGTTTTGTCAAGGGAAGAAGTCATTGTGATCATTGTGGTGAGACTTTAAAATGGTGTGATTTGGTTCCTATTGTAAGTTATATTTTTTTAAGGGGTAAGTGTCGTTATTGTCATACTTCGATTCCTATTAGAGGTTTTTTGATTGAAATTTTTGGTGGATTGATTGGTATGTTTTGTTTTTATCGTTTTGGTTTTAGTATTGAAACGATTTTAATGTTTGTGATTGCGATGATTTTACTTGCGATTACAATGATTGATTTTGATACAATGATTATTCCTGATGGTTTAAATATAGCTATGCTTCTTGTATCTATTGTTTTAATGTATGTAAGACATATGTCTTTGTTAGAAAGCATTATTGGAATGTTTTGTATTTCTGTACCAATGATTTTATTAAATGTTTTAATTGCTGAATCTTTTGGTGGTGGAGATATTAAATTAATGTTTGTCTCAGGAATAGCTTTAGGATGGAAGTATAGTTTACTTGCTGCTTTTATTGGTATTTTACTTGCAGGAAGTTATAGTATTTATTTATTGGTAAGTAAAAAGATTAATAAAAAAGGACATATTGCTTTTGGTCCTTATTTATCAATTGGTATTTTTATTGCTTTATCTTATGGTAGTGAAATTATAAGTTGGTATTTAAATTTAATGATGTAAAGAGGTGATAGAATGGCTACATTTAAATATATTTCGAAAGATATGTCAGCTAAAACAATAAGAGGAACGTTAGAAGCTGATGATCGAAATGATTTAGTGAGAAAGCTTAAAGAACAAAATTTGTTTTTAGTAAGCTGCCAAGATGTCACTAAAAAGACTGTTAATCAGTATAAAATGAAATTAAATGAATTATCAGCTTATTCTAGAGAAGTAGGAACAATGCTTGCTTCTGGTTTATCTTTGATTCGTATTTTTTCTATTATGTTTCGAAGAGAAGATAATAAAAAAATAAAAAAAATTTATGAAAATATTTATATAAAGTTACAACAAGGATATACTTTATCCGCTGCTATGGAAGCTCAAGGTGTTGCTTTTCCTAATTTAATGATTCAAATGTATCGCTCAGGTGAAGCAAGTGGGGATATGGATAAAACGGCTTTAACGATGTCTAATCAGTATTCAAAGGATCATCGTATTAAAGGTAAAACAAAGTCAGCAATGATGTATCCTATTATTTTGATTGTTATTACAATTGCTGTTTTGTTGATTGTTTATTTAGCAGTGCTTCCTTCTTTCTTTGATATTTTTAAAAATGTTGAATTACCATTGATTACTAAAATCAATATTAGTATTTCTAAGTTTTTACAAGATTATTGGTATTTTGTCTTATTGATTGCTGCAGGTTTGGTTGTCACTTTTATTGCTTTACTTAGAGTAGAAAAGGTACGTTTTCAAGTAGATAAATTAAAAATAAAAATTCCTAAGTTTGGTAAATTGTTGATGACAATTTATACGAGCAGATTTGCGAGAACTTTATGTTCTTTATACACAAGTGGGATGTCTATTGTTAATGCTTTAAATATTGCTAAAACAACGATTGGTAATGTTTATATTGAATCACAGTTTGACGGAGCTATTAAGAAATTAAGAAACGGGGAAAGTTTATCTCAAGCAATCAAGGACATTGATGGTTTTGATATTAAATTAACAAGTAGTATTTTTGTAGGAGAAGAAAGTGGGCGTTTGGAATCAATGCTTACTACTCTTGCAGATGATTTTGATTTTGAAGCAGAACAAGCATCAGAAAGAATGATTACCCTTATTCAACCATTAATGATTATCTTTTTAGCAGTTGTTATTTGTTTAATTATTATATCTGTATTATTACCAATTTATACATTGTATAACAATGTAGGAAATATGTAGGAGGAATTATGAGTTATATTGTATTTTTATCAACAAAAGGATTACAAATGGTTCAAGGAAATGTTTCAAAGAATAATATTCATATTTCTTCTTACAAAGAATTTGAATTTGTTGAAGGAACAATGTTAGATGGGAATATTCTTGATGATCAACCTGTTAGAGATGTTTTACTTGATTTAAAAAAAGAAAATGTTGATAGTGTGAGACTTGTTGTCGATAGTGGACAAATTTTAGTGAAGTGTTCTGTTTTACCAGAAGTTTCTCATAAACAAATGCTTCAATTTGTAAAGGATGAATTTATTGATGTTGAAAGTCAATATACGGATTTATTATATGATTATGCTGTTATAAAAGATAAAGTTGAGGGTAAAGAAGGTCAACTTGTTTTGTGTGCGGCAATGGAAAAAGAGTTTTTAAAGCCGTATATTGATTTGTTTGATGAAATGGGAATTTCATTAGAATCAATTGATATTATGACAAATTCAATTATTAAATTAACAGAATCTATTCTTAAATTAACAAATCTATCTTATGTTTTAACAGTAATCAATGGACAAGATGTTATTCATTATTTATTTATTAATGGACAATATGAAATAGCTAATAGAACACGTATTTTCTCTGATCGTGGAACAGTTGCTTTTATTACTGAATTATCCAATTCACTTACTAAATTAATGCAGTTTACTAAAGGTGCTTATAAAGATGCCCAATTAGAAAAAATCTATTTTGCTGGGCTAGAAACTTATGAAGAAGATATGTTGATGTCAACTATTTCTTCTAATTTGAGTATTGAGACATCTCGTTTTAAACCAACAAACTATACTTGTAGTAAAGATAATAATTTTCCTATTCATAAATATTTATTTGTAGGAAGTTTATGGAGGAGATAAGATGGCAAGAAACAGTAACAAAGATATTGATTTTTTATCTGTCTATAAAACAAAGAAAAAAATAAATACAAATTCTAAAACACTCTTGCTTATCGCATTACCTGTTTTACTCATTCTTATTTTTGCGACAAGTACACTTTATTTAACAATCACTAATAGGAACTTGCAAAAGGATGTTGATACATTGCATACACAAATAGAAGAGGCTCTTGCTGCAACAGCATCTAATACAAATTCTGATCAACAAAAAGAATTAAGTAAGCTCAATGAACAACTTACAAACTTACAAACAATTACACAAACATTATCAAAATACCCTCAAATTGATAAAGGTATTTTAGAAACAATTGATAAATCATGTAAGAACTTAACAATTGATTCAATATCATTTAATCAAGAAACAGGAGCTATATCACTTACTGTAACAGCTTCTAAAGTTAATGGTTGTGAAGAAACAGTAAGAACACTAAGAGAATCAGGTACTTTTAAAACAGTTGATTACAATGGGTATACTCAAGATGGTGGTGTTAGTGAAACAACGGAAACCGTAACAGACCCTACAACAGGTGCGACAACAACACAAGCAGTAACGAATACGACACCAATTACTTATAAATCATCGATTACATGTACATTAGAAGGAGGAACGACAAGTGGACAAGATTAAAGATTCATTTAAAAAACTTTCTTCTAGAGAAAAGACATTGATTTATATATTAGTGATTTTATTGATTGTTTGTTTTGGATGGTTGATTTTATTACAACCACAATTAACGTCACATACATCATTAAAGTCTTCAAAAGATAGTTTAGAATTACAACTTGCTGAATTAAAAGGAACAAGTTCATCTTCTTCAACAGAAGATATCAAAACACAAATTATGAATGTTAATCAAGAAATTAAAGCTTTAAATGATCAATTTTACAATCTTATGTCAAAAGAAGATATTGATCAATTGATTACAAATCTAACAATAGAACATAAAATTAGTCCTACTAATTTAACAATGTCTGAAATAACACAAACAGATTTATCAAGTAAAAAGAGTGATGATAATTCATCTGATAACGCAAATGATAATACAGATGAATCTAAATCATCCAATGCTTTAGTTTATTCATGTGTTGTTACTCAAACATGTAAAGGAACAAAAGCTAATTTACTCAATTTAATTGAAGATGTTAAAAATATGAGTGGTTTACATATTAATTCTGTTGCCTATGAAAATTCAACAGGTAACTTGGATTTAACAATTACATATACAGTTTATATGGTAGAAAAATAGTAAAAGAGGTGCAAACAATGAAAAATAAAAAGGGATCAACAATTGTATGGGCAATTACATTGATTATGGTTCTTGTAGTCATTGTAGGTGCCTCTTTGTCTTTTGCATATATGTCTTATAATCAATCTATTAAAAATAGAAATAAGACACAAGTTGAATTGATTGCCAATTCGGCAATTAAATCTCTAGCTGGTGCTATTGAAAATGATGAAAATAGTTCTCAGCTAATTCCAGATACAGGTAAACAAATTAATGTATCAAAGATGGAATGTTCTGTTCCTTATGGAACAATTTCAAATATTAAAATTAATCGAAAAAAAGAAAATTTAATTATTGCATCACTAAAAGCTAATTATCATGATGAAGATTATACAATTTATGCTTATTTAACGCAGTCTAATAATCAATGGAAATGTAAAAGGTATGATACGAGTGGAAATTTAAATGTTTCTACTGATAGTAGTTCAAGTGGAAATGATTCAGGGAATAATGGTAGTACAGATAATGATAATGACAATAATATTGGTTTGCCAGAAGGAAGTAATATAGCAGATACACTTGATAAAAGACTTACGGTTATGTTGAATCAATACTATGGAGATTTTAAAAATATTTATACATTTATTGATTGGTATAAAGATCAATGTAAGTATATGAATAAAACTACGGATGCTAATTATAATTGCGATTGGTGGTTTAATAATAGTGATGGCTCTGATTATCATATTAAACAAGCGTATTTAACATGTATGACACAAAATAATCAGTTCGATAAATTAGAAGATGATATTTATCGAAAAGTTAAAGATCAAAATATTGTTTTTGACAATAATACATGGTATCCAGATTTATATGTTAATTTTCATATATTTCCAAATAGCAATGGGAAGTATTTTATCTATGCATCTCCTTCAAGTGGTGCAAGTAATGGAGGAGTTTATCTTATTTATTATGATCAATCTTGGTATGTTACTAAAAATAAATCATTTAATGAAAGTGATTTTTTAAATGTTGACAGTATAAAAAATGCTGTAAGCAATACAGATCAATGGTTAAAAATTGAGTAGGAGGGATGAATATGAAAAATACAAAAGGTATGACACTTATTGAAGTAATCATCTCTCTATTAATTATTAGTACAGCATCTTTAATTATTGTGGTTGGTTTTGTTACTGCACTTAATCTTTTTACAGATTCTAATCATTATAAAGATGTAACGAATAAGCAACAAAAAGCTCTAGTTGATGAAGAAAATAAAGATACAGATATTGATGTGGATGATACTTTAGCTAATTATTCGATTACTATAACTGAAGGAAGTACGCCTATTGTCGTAAATGGTACTTATAAAAAGGCGACAAGTAAAACATATAAAGATGTTAATCTTTCAAATTTTATTCCATCTATCCAAATTAGTGAAACTGTGAAAGGAAGAAATATTTATAAAAATTATTGCAAAATGATGCAAGAATTTTCGAATTATTTAAAAGAGCAAGGAGTCACGTCAAATGATAAATTATTTGAAGGAAAGACTAAAGAGTATATAAAAGAGTGGATGATGCAAAAAACAGGTGCAAACAAATCAGATTTTATTACAAATTTACCTAAATTATATGCAAGTATATACCCTGATATAGAACTAGATTCATTATTAGAGGTTATTGGAACTTATAACAAAGATTTTGATAAGGAAAAGTATAAATATATTACACCATGTATGTATATATCAGATAGTACTAGAGAAAATTTAACTTATAAAGATTTTTTTGAAGATGAAGGATACAAAAAATACGTATTCATATTAGTTGGTGATAAGGCAAAAAAAGGAGATCGTCCAACAGATATATGGGCATTGCTTGATAATACAACTGTTGAAGATGATCAAGATACTTGGTTAATTCCAAAAAGTGAAATAAGTACAAAAATATTTGAAAATAAAACATATTCAGAGTTTTATAAAATAATAAGTGGTAATGAATGGATTTATTATACAACATCAAAATAGAAAAGAGGGTGACTAAGATGATAAAAAAAGTAAATAATAAAGGTATGACGTTAGTTGAAATTGTTGTTGTACTTTTAATAGCTTCTATTATTATGACAATTACTGGTGGAATCTTAGTCAACTCATTAGGTTATTTTGATACAACAACCAAGAAATCTTTAGATAAACAAACATTAGATGGTGTTCTAGATTTTATTAGCAATGAAATCACCTATGCAACAGATGTAAGAGTATCAAATACTAAACCAGATGATAGAGATTGGCATTATCTTTATGTATTAAAAAACGATAAAAATAAAGGTAGACTTTATCGTGATGGTAAAGCAGTTTTTGATGATGACTATTATATTAATAATCGAGATTTACAAATGGATGTTAGAGGTTTTACCACTAATGGATATCGTTTGGATTTAACGCTTAAGTATTTAAATGGAACAGAAGAAGTATATTCAACAAAGAATACATATGAGTTGGTCAATTTTAATATTAATACAACTGATAAAACGACTTTATTTAGTAATATTTCTAGTACGACACAGTTATCAGAAAATACAAAACTTTATTATATAAAAGATGACTCATCAAAAGGTAATAGTGAAAATGACAAAACGGATAGCGAAATCACAGTTGCTAAACAGGTTGAATGTATTAATACGAAAAATAATCGTGGTGATTATGTAGAAGGAAGACATTATAGTAAAGGTGATTTTGTTTATTGTGATGGGTCATGGTGGCAGTTAATTCAAGATAAAAGTAATGCTACTTCACCTGATAAAAGTAAAGCAAGATGGTGGAAAAAGATAGATAAAAATTATAGTCCACTCAGTGCATATACTAAAGGTGATATTGTTTTTTTTGAAAAAGAACAATGTTATTATCAATGCTTACAGGATATGTATTCTATGGGAGTTGGCAGTGATAGTTCTGATGGATATGCGCCAGATGGATTTAATGGAAAGCAGACCTATTGGAAGTATATTGGTCCTAAAAATACGGTTACAAAAGATGTACATAATTGTGATGATATTTCAATAAGAAGAACTGATACAGTTTTAAATAAATTGGATCAACTCACGGAAAGCCAAATAAATAGCATTCCTAAATATGATGTTAATAAAACGGATTATAAAATAGGTGATTATATATATAATGAAGAAAAAAACGGTATTAAACAATATTATTTGAAAGTATTGGATGGATCTGGAGGTCCCGGATCAAGTGCATCTTCTGGATGGCAAATTTTATCTCGTGACTGGAATAAAAATAGTGCATACTTAAAGGGTGATATTGTTTTATATTCTGAAGCTGAAGATTTAGGATATCTTAAAGCCATGCAAAATATAAATAAAGATAATAATCCAACAACATGGCCACATAGGGTAGAAATTGTTAATGGTAATCCAAATCCAAATTATTTTTGGAGTACAGTAAATTGATGGAGGTTGACACATGAAAAGTTTACCAATAGGTGAAGTATTAAAAGAATATGGGTATATTAATGAAGAACAGTTACAGATTGCATTAGATGCCCAAAAGAAAGATAGAAGTAAAAGATTAGGGGAACATTTAATAGATTTAGGTTTTGTTAGTGAACAACAAATGTTAGAAGCTTTATCTGATAAATTAGCTGAGCCTTTAGTTTCATTGGATAATATAGATTTTGATATTAATGCTGTTAAAAAGGTTCCTGAAGCAATGGCACAAAAATATAATGTCATTGGTTATGCTTTTAATGACAATGTGTTAACAGTAGCAACAAGTGATCCTTTAAATTATTATGGGTTAGAAGATGTAAGACTTGTTTCAGGTTGTCGTATTAGTGTTTCACTTGCAACAAAAGCAGATATTCAAATTGCTATTGAAAGATATTATTCAGATGTTGATACTTTGAATTTAGTAGATGATATTGATGAATCGACTTTACCTGAAGTAGAAGAGGATCTAAATTTATTTGATGCGAATGAAGATGATACACCTGTTGTTAAATTATTAAATTCATTGTTAATTAGAGGATATAATACAAGTGCTTCTGATATTCATATTGAACCATTTGAAGATAAATTGCATGTAAGAATGCGTATTGATGGAATGCTTGTTGATTATTTAGATTTAAATAAAAATATACAAGCGGCTTTGATTGTTAGAATTAAAATTTTATCTAACATGGATATTGCTGAAAAAAGATTACCTCAAGATGGTCATTTTATGGGAGTAATTGATGGAGTTGAATTAAATATTCGTGTATCTGTTATTCCTACCATCTTTGGTGAAAAGATTGTTATGCGTTATTTGAATTCTAATAGTACTATTGACCGCTTAAGTACTTTTGGAATGACAGAAGAAAACTTTAAGAAAGTGAATCATATGATGTCTATGCCACATGGAATTATCTATGTAACGGGTCCTACTGGAAGTGGGAAAACTACAACACTTTATATGATCCTTGAAAAATTAGCTCAAGGACAAATCAATATTTCAACGATTGAAGATCCTGTGGAAAGAAAATTAAATCGTATTAATCAAATGCAAGTCAATACAATGTCTGGCCTTACATTTGATAGAGGATTGCGTGCTTTAATGAGACAAGATCCAGATGTAATCATGGTTGGAGAAACTCGTGATAAAGAAACTGCTGAAATTTCTGTTCGTGCAGCTATTACAGGACATTTGGTTGTCAGTACATTACATACGAACGACGCTATTAGTACGATTGTTAGACTTGAAGAAATGGGTGTTGAACCTTATATGGTCGCTAACAGTTTAGTAGGTGTTGTTGCTCAACGTTTAATGCGAAAGGTTTGTCCTTATTGTAAAAAGGAAGTAGCCACTTCTTTATCTGATCGATTAGCTTTACAAGAAGGAATTAAATATATTTCTAAAGGAACAGGCTGTCCTCATTGTAATCAAACAGGTTATAAGGGGAGAATTGCTATTCATGAAGTTATTGAAATAGATAGTAAAGTACGTAAAATGATTTCTAATCAAGAAGAAATAGATGATATTATGAAATATCTTGTTGAAGAACAAGGAGTAGAAACTTTAAGAGATCAAGCTTTAAAACTAGTTAAAGAAGGTAAAACAACAGTAGATGAATTCAATAAGATTATTGCTTATATTGATTAAAGGGGAATGTTATGGCAAATATTAATGATATTTTAAATGATGCAAGAATTAAAGGATGTAGTGATGTCCATATTGGTGAAAATACAGGTATAACATTGAGACAAGATGGAAAACTTATTGGATTTGAACAAGCTTTTAGTAATGAAGAAATAAAAGAAATGATTTTATCAATGTGTAAAGATCGAATTTTAAAGATTGTAGAAAAACATGAAGATGCTGACTTTGTCTATGTAAATGATTTAGGAAGACATCGTGTTAATATTTATTTTCAACAAGGTTATATGACAGCCGCAATTCGTATCATCAATGAACAAATCAAGACATTAGAAGAATTAAATTTACCTGATGTTTTACATAAATTGGCTTTACTTCCTCGAGGACTTGTTCTAGTAACCGGTCCTACAGGAAGTGGAAAATCAACAACTTTAGCAGCAATGATTGATTTTATTTCTTCAATGAGAAATTGTCATATTCTTACCATTGAAGATCCAATTGAATATGTATATCAACAAAAACAAGCTCTTATTCATCAAAGGGAAGTCTATGAAGACGTTGATTCTTTTGATACAGCTTTAAAAAGTGCCATGCGTGAAGATCCAGATGTTATTCTTGTTGGAGAAATGAGAGACTATGAAACGATTCAAGCAGTTATTACTTTAGCTGAAACAGGCCACCTTGTATTTAGTACGCTTCATACTATTGGTGCTCCTAAAACAATTGATCGTATTATTGATGTTTTCCCTCCTCATAAACAAGCTCAAATTCGTGCTCAATTAGCCTCTGTTTTACAAGCGGTTGTTACTCAACAACTTTTACCACTTGCAAGTGGTAAAGGAAGAGCAGCTGCTTTAGAAATCATGATTGCTAATGACGCTATTAAAAATTTAATTAGGGAAAATAAAGGTCATCAAATAGATACAATGATTCAAACTGGAAGAAATGAAGGAATGACAACATTAAATGCATCACTTGCTACTTTAGTAAATACTGGAAAAGTAAATCGTATGGTAGCAGAAAGATATTCTCTTGATGTTGGAGAATTAAGACAATTAATAAGATAGTTAAAAAGAATAAGCGAGTCTGCTTATTCTTTTGATTTGAGAAGGATGCAATTATTCATATATTGCATAACCTTTTATATACTCAAAAAGCAGCAGTATTAAAGATAAGTTTTAACACTGCTGCTTATTAAATACAAGTTCTTTTAGTGACACTACAAGAAATAATCACAAACTTGAATAACCTATTTTTTAGTAATGTTTAAATTACTTACACACTTTTCTTGACAAACCCTTTGATTTTTGAAGATAGTTTTTTAATTCTTCAAATTCTTCAAAATCATATAGATGTTTTTGAAGATTACGAATTTGTTGTTTAGAAAAAGTGCTTATAAAATCACTGATATCTTCATGAAATTGCATTTTAATATACTTAATAATACTTTCCTTTGTTTCATCAAGAATACTATCTATTTCGTTATTTGCTTTTTCAGCTCTTTGGTTTGCTTCCTCCGCTTTTTGCTTTTCTTTCTCGGCTTTTTGTTTCTCTTTCTCGGCTTTTTGATTCGCTTCTTTAATTTTTCTATCACGAGAACGAAGTAATATTTCATTATCTAAACGATCAAGATATTCTAGGTATGATTCTTCAGAAGATATATATTTGTCATGCATTTGTATCGCTTCCTTTATTCTATAATCTATTTCAATTTTATCATATGGTTTTTCGTTTTTAAAGAGATACATCAACTGATTAAAACTCGTCATTTCATTGATTACTTGATTGATATATTCGAGTTGAATAATTGTTATTTCCATGCGATTAAATGGATAGACAATATGATGTTCATCATCAACCATCTCAAAATGACATTTATAATAAGGGGTATTTTCTAGAATATGCCCATAACTAATAATTAATGATCTTACTACATGAGCACTCGTATAATCTTCTCCCTGTTTTACTTGTTGTCTTAAAAGTTCAGCATTGTAAAGTTCAAAACGAACAAGTATCTCTTCATTTAAACCATAAGTTTGTAATTCGATATTGTAGAGATCACCTACATCATCAATAGCTAAAATATCTAAAATAAGTTTCTTTTCATAGAAATTTTTACCATATTGTTGTGCGTTTTTTAATTTAGTAGAAACAATCTCCCTGTCTAAAATAAGCTCTTGACAAATAAGGGTTCTAATTCTTTCATTTTCAACAAGCAAATGATGAAAATATAAATCATTTGAATATTTTATAAAATTCTCTCTATTTTTGTTCATAAAAAGTCCTCCATTATTTATATTGACTTTTTATGAGTGTTTTTCTTCTTTTTTATCAAAAAATTAAAATTTGATATTTAGAAAGAGTATTTATTCTTCATGAAATTTTAGTTGAGAGTATTTGATAATGCTCTCTTTTGTTTCATCAATCATTTCTTTTATTTCATTGATTAGATTTTCATTTTTTTTATTTGCTTTTTCAAGCTTTCTATCACGAGAACGTAAAAGTATTTGATTATCTAACCAGTCAAAGTATTCTAGATATTCTTTATATAAATTATACATATTTACCACTTCCTACTATCTATAATAGTATATTTTAAATAAATAAAGAATATGTAAAATAAATTTTTAAAGTGGAAATAAGTGGATTTAAAAGAGATTATTATATTAATTTGTTGAAAGATACGTGATACAATAGGGATAGGTGATTTTATGAAATTAGAACTTTTAACATATGAAAAAGAGAATCTTCCACGTGGTTGGAAACCTTATTATATATATTTAATCATGGTCGATCATATAGAAGTAGGAAGAATTGTCTTAAGAGAAGGTAGTAATGAAGAAAGATATTATGATGGACATATTGGTTATACGATAGAAAAGGAATACCGAGGGCATCATTATAGTAAAGATGCTTGTTTATTATTGTTTGATAAAGCAAAAGAAAAAGGATTTAAACAATTAATGATTACATGTTCTCCTGATAATATAGCAAGTCGTAAGATTATTGAGTCATTGCCATTTAAGTATCTTGAAACAAAAGAAGTACCTGCATGTTTGAAGAAAGATTTTGATCAAGGTGATTATATAAAAAGAATATATTGTTTGGATTTGGAGGAATTATGAAATTTATACATTTAGCGGATTTACATTTAGGTAAAATTATTTATCAAAATAATCTATTAGATATTCAAATTGATTTATTAAATCAAGTGATGAATTATATGGTTCAAAAAAAAATAGATACTTTAGTAATTGCTGGAGATGTTTATGATCGTGCGATTGCCTCTAAAGAAAGTATAGTTGCTTTAAATCATTTTTTAGAAGCAATGATTTTACATTATCATAAAAAAGTATTGATCATTTCAGGAAATCATGATAGCAGTGAAAGACTTGATTTTGCAAGTTCTTTACTTCAAAGTCAAGGTTTGTATATTGTTTCTTATCCTGAAAAAGAAATAAGACCAATTGAAATAGAAGGTGTTTATTTTTATTTGGTTCCTTTTTTTAAACCTTCTTATATACGTTATTTATATGAAAAAGATGATTTAAAAACGTATCAGGATGCTTTTGCATATTATTTAAGTCAACAAACATTTGTTGAAGACCATCCTAAAGTTCTTGTAACACATCAATTTATTGCGGGAAATAAAGAAGTGATTAGAAGTGAAAGTGAAGTAATTCTTTCCGTGGGTGGTAGTGAAATTATTGATGTTGATTTATGTAAAGATTTTGATTATGTAGCTTTAGGTCATATTCATGCAAGTCAAAAAATTAAATATGATTATGTAAGATATGCAGGAAGTTTAATGAAGTATTCATTTGATGAAGTTCATCAAAAAAAAGGAATGGTTGAAGTAACTATTGATGAAACTGGGGTTTCTACGCAAATTATTCCTTTAAAGCCACAAAAAGATCTAGTGAAGGTCGTTGGAAAATATGAAGATGTTTTACATTATCCAAATAATGAAAATGATTTTGTAGCGGTAGAATTATTAGATAAACAAGTCATAGGTCACGCATATGATTTTTTAAAAGAAAAATACCCTTATTTATTACAAATTACTTATCAATCACTAGAAAAACTTAAAACAAATCAAACAGCTTCTTCCTTAGATGTTGAAAAACAATCTCCAATAGAAATATTTAAAGAATTCTATGAAAAAATGAAAGGTGAAGCAATGAGTCAAGAAAGTGAAGAAATTATTCAACAATTACTAGAGGAGGTAAATGAAGATGATGCCCATTAGCCTTACATTGTCAGCGTTTGGACCTTATCCAGATACAATCACAATCGATTTTGAATCATTTCAAGAAGATGGTCTCTTTTTAATTACAGGGCCTACAGGTAGTGGAAAAACGATGATTTTTGATGCCATGATCTTTGCCTTATATGGTAAAACAAGTGGTCAAATTAGACAAACAGACAGTTTAAGGTGTGATCATGCCTTAAATGAAATTCCTACTTTTGTTGAATTTTCATTTTCTTTGCATCAACAAAATTATACAATTAAAAGAAATCCTAAATATTATCTAGAAGGGAAAAAAACACCTAAACAACCTTCAGCGTTACTTACTTTACCAGATGGCAAAATGGTCGAAGGTATTAAAGAAGTCAATCAAAAAATGATTTCTTTATTAGGGGTCGATGATCAACAATTTAAACAGATTTGTATGATTGCTCAAGGAGAATTTACAAAATTGATTATGGCTTCAAGTGATGAAAGAGAAAAAGTATTAAGAGAGTTATTTCATAGTGAAACGTATCAAAAGTTAGAAGAAAAACTTAAAGTTCATTTGAAAGTATATCAAGATAAATATGATTTGTTATTGAATAAAAGGAAAGATTTGATGCAAGAATTACAAGTTGAAGATCATCAAGAATATTTATCTAAACAAACAAAACTTATCGCAAGTCAACAAAAAGAATATGATGATTTAAAAAAAGATTTAGATCAAAAGAAACAACAATTACAACTCTATCGCTTGCAAAATCAACGATTAATACAATTAAAAGATTTAAAACAACAATTTCAAGATTTAAAGAAACAAGAAAATGATTATCAAGAATTAAATAAAACTATAGATACTTTAAAAAAAGCACAAGAAACAAATTATTTATATATTTCTTATATTAAACAACAAAAGAAACTTCAAACCTTAAACTTAAATCAAGAAGATTTTTTAAAACAATTAAAAAAACTTGAAAAAGATTATCAAGAAAAAAAGGTACAAGCAAATTCTCTTGACTACAAACAACAAACAAAAGAAAAATTACAAAACCAAATTCAAGAAACGAAACAATTAATCAATCAAATCTATCAATATCAAAATGATTATCAAAACTTACAAACTCTAAAACAACAATATAGAATGTTAGATGAAGAACATAAACTCTTTTTAAAAAAGAAAGAAAAATTTGAAAATGGGTTGCAAAGAGATCAAGAAAGAATCCAAAGTGAACAACAAGTACAATCTAAATATGAACTGATCAAACAACAATATGTTCGTTTAAACGAACAAAAAGTAAAAGTTCATCAATTGTCGGATTATTATGATCAAATACTCAAACTTAATGAAAATAAAAGTGATTTACAAGAAGACTATACAGTTGTTGAAAAACAAGTTGATCATGAAAAAATGCAATATAATCAAATGGAAAAATTGTATTTTAGAAAACAAGCAGGTATTTTTGCATTACAATTAAAAGAGGATCAACCTTGCCCTATTTGTGGCTCTTTACATCATCCTCATCCGGCACAAATTGAAAAAGAAGATATAACAAAAGAAAAATTAGATCAACAAGCTAAAAAAGTAAAACAACAAGAACATAGGTTACAAGATATCTTACAAAAAATACTCTTATATAATCAAAAAAAGGAAATGCTTGTTAAACAAACAAAACAACTTTCAAGTGAACTTAATATTCAAGAAGAGTTATCTAAAGAAATCTTTATTAAAGAATTAGATCATTTATCAAAAGATGAAAAAAGAATGAAAAAAGAATATCTTGAATTACAAGATGAACTTAAATATATTCAAAAGCTTAAAAAGAGTGTGGCTCTTTCATTGAAAGATATGTCTACTTATGAAAGTAAAGAATTAAAACAAGCACAAAGTCTAGAGAATATTCAAGTACAAATTCATCAATTATCTGGTAAATTAGATGATTCAATGCTCCAATATGAAATTGGAGAAGTTAATAAAAATTATCAACAAATTCAAAAAAAATATCGTCAACTTTCATTAGAAATAGAAACTATTCAACAGGCTTATGAAAAGGTCAAAAATAAATATCTTGAAATAAAAACAAAAATTTCGTCATTGAATCAACAAATTATTCAAGAACAAGAAATATATGATGAATTAGATAATAAATATCATACTGCTTTAGATGCATTTATAAATGAAGAAGAATTTTTAAATTTAAAAACACAAATCAATCAAATCAGTATCTTAGAAAAGAAATATCAAGATTATTTAATTTCTTTAAAGAGTTTAAATGAACAAATTATTTCATTAGAAAATGAAGTCAAAGATTCAACATATGTTGATTTATCTTCTTTAAGTGAAACAATTAAAGAAGTAAATCAACAATTGAGAGAAAAAAATGATGATTTAGAAAAATTAAAAATAGATTATTCATTAAAAGAAAAAATGATCAAAGATATTCAAAAAATCAATCAACAATTAAAAAAAGATGAAGATACTTATCAAAGATATTTAGATCTTTATAATCTAGCAAGTGGTAAAAATAATGCAAGAGTGTCGATTGAAAGATATGTACTAGCAAATTATTTTGAAAATATGTTGATTTATGCCAATGTGATCATGAAACAATTGAGTCAAGGAAGATATCAATTATTAAGAAAAGATGATGCAGGTAAAGGAAGAAGTCAGCAAGGGTTAGAATTAGATGTTTTTGATCAAGAAAGTGGAAATGTTAGAAGTATTAAGACACTTTCTGGTGGGGAATCCTTTAAAGCAGCTCTATCTCTTGCTTTAGGACTTTCAAGAATGGTTCAAGATTATGCTGGAGGAATTGAATTAAATACGCTTTTTATTGATGAAGGGTTTGGCTCTTTAGATAGTCAATCATTAGATCAAGCAATGAATTGTTTAATGGAATTGCATCATGAAAATAAATTAATTGGAATCATCTCACACGTTAGTGATTTAAAAGATCGTATTGAACGACAACTTGTAGTTGAAAGAAAACAAAAACAAAGTGTGATTCAGATGATCTAATCTTGCTTGTTTATCATTTCTATAGTAAAATAGAGAAGCATTTTAGAGGAGGAAAAAAGATGGCAAATAACAAGAAAAATGAAGCTATTACTGCTAGAGATGTTGATTTTGCTAAATGGTATACAGATGTATGTCGTAAAGCAGAATTAATGGATTATAGCGATGTGAAAGGATTTATTATTTATCGTCCGTATGGTTATGCAATGTGGGAACAAATTAAAAAACATATGGATCAAAAATTCAAAGAATTAGGACATGAAAATGTTTATATGCCGATGTTGATCCCTCAATCTTTATTACAAAAAGAAGCTGATCACGTAGAAGGATTTGCACCAGAATGTGCTGTTGTAACAAAAGGTGGATTAGATGATTTAGATGAAAACTTAATTATTCGTCCAACATCTGAAACATTATTTTGTGAACATTATGCAAAAATTGTAAATTCTTACCGTGATTTACCAAAACTATATAATCAATGGTGTTCCGTTGTACGTTGGGAAAAGACAACAAGACCATTTTTACGTGGTTCTGAATTCTTATGGCAAGAAGGTCATACAATTCATGCTACTGAAGAAGAAGCAAGAAAAGAAACTTTACAAATGTTAGAAGTTTATCGAAGTACAGCACAAGATCTACTTGCAATTCCAATGGTCACTGGTCGTAAAACTGAAAGTGAAAAATTTGCAGGGGCTGAAGAAACTTATACAATGGAAGCTTTAATGCATGATGGAAAAGCTTTACAATCAGGAACATCACATTACTTTGGACAAGGTTTTGCGAAAGCTTTTGATGTTAAATTCTTAAATAAAGATAATAAACAAGAATATGTTTATCAAACTTCTTGGGGAGCATCAACACGTTTACTTGGAGCAATCATTATGGTTCACGGAGATGATAATGGACTTGTTTTACCACCAAGAGTGGCACCAATTCAAGTGATGATTGTTCCAGTTATGCAACATAAAGAAGGTGTTTTAGATAAGGCTTATGAAATTGAAAAACAATTAAAAGCAGCTGGACTTCGTGTTAAAGTGGATGCTAGTGATAAAACACCAGGTTATAAATTTGCAGATGCTGAAATGAGAGGAATTCCATTAAGACTTGAAATTGGACCTAAAGATATTGAAAAAGGACAATGTGTCTTAGCTAAAAGATTAGATGGTACAAAAGAAACATATGCTTTAAATGAAGAATTACCAAATACAATTCATCAATTATTAGATCAAATTCATGATGAAATGTATGCAAAAGCATTGAAATTTAGAGATGAAAACATTAGAACTGCGAAAACATATGATGAATTTAAAGAAATCTTAAATACTAAAGCAGGATACATTCGTATGATGTGGTGTGAAGATGATGCTTGTGAAGCTAAAATCAAAGAAGAAACAGGTGCTACATCAAGATGTATCAAAGAAGATGAAGAACCATTTGGAGATGTTTGTCCAATTTGTGGTAAACCAGCTAAAAAAGTTGTTTACTTTGCAAAAGCTTATTAATTTGTATAAAGGAGTAATCGTTAAGATTGCTCTTTTTTATTTTATCAAGCTTTTTATAGAGAAAATTTACATAAGTGTGTATAATGGACTCATAAGAATCATTTGAGTAGATAGGTAGAAGTAATGAATAAAGAAGAAGTTGTTCAATTAAATAAATAAAAAAGAAAAACAGGCCTATTTTTTATTATAGTGATGGGTGTCATGTTGATTTGTTTTAATTTTTTAATTCAATTTGAAGTAAATAAAGAAAAAATAAGTGCAAGTTATACTGCAGAAGATACTGTTCGAAAAATAGAAACACAGCTTGGAAGATATTTAGAAAATTCTGAAATGCTTAAAAATATTATATCTTCAAAACATACAATCAGTGATGAACAGTTTAATCAGCTTGCAAGTTATATGAAAAAAAATAAAAATGTTATTGAAGCATATGAATTAGCACCTAATGGGATTATTGAAAAGGCCTATCCATTAAAAGGAAATGAAAAAGTGATAGGTATGAATACGTTGGAACTTCCTGAACGTCAAAAAGAAGCGAATATTGCTAGAAAAAGTGGAGAATATACAATTGCTGGTCCATATGAATTAAAACAAGGTGGTACAGGGGCTTTATTGTTTGACCCTATTTATATAAATGATGGAAATGAAAAGAAATTTTGGGGATTTTCTATTCTTGTTTTAAATTGGGATGCTTTTTTAGAAGAATTAGAAGTAGATAAATTAGAAGATGCCACTTATCATTTTAAAGTTTGGAAAGAGGGCAACAATGGAAAACATGTGACAATTATGTCATGTGGTCATAGTTCTCTAAATCATACATTAAGTGTTGCTTGTGAAGTACCTAATGATACATGGTATTTTGAAATTGTTCCTTTTCAAGGTTGGATACCAATGTCTTATAAGATATTTGGAAGTATTGTAAGTGTTTTGGTAGCTATTTTGTTATCAATGGGTTATTGGCAAATTATTTTAAGACGTGAAAAAGAAGCTGTTTATGCAAAACAAATTGAAAAAGTGGCTACTGAGGCACAACATGCCAATCAGGCAAAGACAAGATTTTTATTTAATATGTCTCATGATATTCGTACACCAATGAATGCAATTATTGGCTATACACAATTATTAGAAAATAATTTAGATAATAAAAAACAGGCATTGGATTATATTTCAAAACTTAAATCATCAAGTACGATTTTACTTTCTTTGATTAATTATATTCTTGAAATGACACAAATAGAAAGTGGTAAATTAGATTTAAAAAAGGAAATAGGAGATTTAGATGATTTAGTTAAAAATATAAATGTTGTAGTTGAACCGCTAATTAAAGAGAAAAAATTGCATTATTCCTATCATTTGGAGATTAAGCATCATCATATTATTTGTGATAAAACTAAATTAAGAGAGATTGTTTTAAATATTCTTTCTAATGCGATTAAATATACACCAGAAGGTGGAAATGTTGAATTATTAATCCAAGAAATTTCATTTGAAAATAATAAAGTAAAATATCATTTTATAATTATAGATAATGGAATAGGAATGAAAGAAGATTTTTTACCACATATTTTTGAAGAATTTGCTAGAGAAAAAACAAGTACAGAAAGTAAAGTACCTGGAGTAGGATTAGGACTTCCTATTGTTAAATCTCTTATAGATATGATGAATGGAACAATTCAAGTAGAAAGTAAGTTAAATAAAGGAACAAAGTTTACTGTAGAACTTTCATTTTTAACTTCTTTACAAGTTGAAAATGTCAATGAAAGAAATACATCAACACTTGATTTTTCAGGAAAACATATTCTTCTTGTAGAAGATAATGAATTAAATGCGGAAATTGGAATAGAACTTTTAAATACTTTTAAAGTAATTATAGATTTAGCTAAAAATGGAGAAGAATGTATAAAAATATTAGAAAAGATGCCAGAAGGATATTATGATCTTATTTTAATGGATATCCAAATGCCAATTATGGATGGTTATGAAGCAACAAAAATAATTAGAAGTTTTAATAATAAAAATGCTCAAATTCCAATTATTGCGATGACAGCAAATGCTTTTGAAGAAGATAGAAAACATGCTTTACAACTTGGAATGAATGAACATCTTGCTAAACCAGTTGATATAGAAAAATTAAAAGATGTACTTACAAAATATTTTAATCATGAAAAGAGGGAGAAATGATGAAAAAATAAACCATATTTTAAATAAATGTGGATGCATTTTTATAGGTTTTATCCTGGTTTTTTCATTATTTTCAATTCCTGTACAAGCAAATGAAGGAAAAATACGTGTAGGGTGGTAGGAAGATTCTTATCATATTACAGGGAAAAAAGGGAAGCGTAGTGGTTATGGATATGAATATGAACAAGCTGTTGCAGGAACGGGTTTAGGAATGCCGATTGTAAAAAACTCGTTGATGTGATGGGTGGTACGATCGATGTAGAAAGTGAATTAGGAAAGGGAAGTAAGTTTACAGTTGTTTTAAAACATCACCTTGCTGATGAAAAATATTACGCGCAAGTAAATGAAGATTTGTCTTTGTTGAATGCAAATAAAAATATTCGGGGGAAACATATTTTACTTGCAGAGAAAAATGATTTGAATGCTGAAATTACGATTACTCTTTTAGAAGATATAGGATTAATAGTTGAGCGTGTTGAAGATGGGATTCAATGTGTGGCTAAAATGGAACAAATTCCTGCTAAAAGCTATGATTTGATTTTAATGGATATTCAAATGCCTCATATGGATGGTTATAAGGCAACACAAACTATTCGTCAATTGTCAAATAAAGACAAGACCAGGATTCCTATCATCGCTTTAACAGCTAATGCCTTTGAGGAAGATAGAAAAAAGGCGGTTGCTCAAGGGATGAATGGACATATATCAAAACCAATAGATGTTGATAAGATAGAAAAAGTTCTTCTTTCAATTCTTAAATAACACAATATAAAAGAAGTATATATTCGATATATATTTCTTTTTTTATTGACAATAAATATAAAATATCCTATAGTTGATGTGTCAACTATAGGAGGAAATATGAATTTATCACGCTTAATTTCTATTCTTCATAATCAAAAAAATAGTTATATGAATGTCCAACTTAAAGAGTTTGGTTTATCCCATGGACAAGCGATTACTTTAAAAATTATTTATGAAGAAAATAATATCAAACAAGAAGATTTAAATAAAAGATTACAAATTGATAAAAGCGCAGTTACGAGAATTTTAAAAACATTAGAAGATAAGGGATTTATTATTAAAAAAACTTCAAAAGAAGATAAAAGAAATCATGTTTTGTCTTTAACTTCTAAGGGAAAAGAATTATATCCTAAAATTAAAGATGTTATTAAAGAGACAACAGAGATGATGATTAAAGATATTGATCAAAATGAGCTTATTCTTTTAGAAGAACTTTTATTAAAAATGAAAATGAATTTGGAGGATACGTATGAAAAATGATGATAAGATGGGGACTAAAAATATATTACCTTTATTAGTAGAATTTTCAATTCCAGCTATTATCGGAATGCTTGTTAATGCAATTTATAATATCGTTGATCGTATGTTTATTGGAAATGCTCCAGAATTGGGGGCAATTGGTTTAGCAGGAATTAGTATTTGTTATCCTGTAACTCTTGTTTTAATGGCCATTTCTTTAATGATTGGAATGGGTGGAGCCACTCGTTTTTCAATAGCATTAGGTCAAGGTAAAAAGGAAGAAGCTGGAAAGTATATGGGAAATGGTCTAACTTTAACAATTATTTTAGGCCTAGTTTTTATGATTTTAGGAAATGTTTTTTTAGCACCCATGTTACGTTTATTAGGTGCTTCAAAAACTGTTTTGCCTTATGCTGAAAATTATTTAAGTATTATTTTATATGGTGCTGTTTTTCAATGTATTGCAATGGCAGGAAATAATTTTTCTAGAGCTCAAGGAAATCCTAAAAATGCCATGATTTCACAATTGATCGGAGCAGGGTTTAATATTTTATTTGACTATATTTTAATTTGTATTTTCCATATGGGAATGCAAGGAGCTGCTTTTGCAACGATTGGTGGACAGTTTTTAAGTGCTTTATGGCAACTTGCATTTTTATTTGGAAAAAGAACGATTATTCCTTTAAATGCAACTTTATTGAAATTACAGTTGAATATTTCAAAACAAATTATTCAAACAGGAATACCTGCATTTTTAATGCAAATATCGAATAGTGTTTTAAATATTATTTTGAATGCGTCTCTTGTTAAATATGGTGGAGATTTAGCGTTAAGTGCTATTGGTATTGTTACAAGCATTCAAACACTTATTTTGATGCCAATTACTGGTTTGATGCAAGGTCAACAACCATTGATTTCATATAATTATGGTGCTTTAAAAATGGAGCGTGTTAAAGAAACATTAAAATATGCAATTATAGGTGCTACAATGATTGCTTTGATTGGTTTTATCGCAGTACAATTTTTTACAAAAAGTATTGTCTATATGTTTAATGATGAAGCAGATGTTGTAAAATTATGTAGCCATGCTTTACATATTTGGTTTATGTGTTTACCGCTTATTGGTGCACAAGTAATGTGTGCAAACTATTTTCAAGCGATTGGTAAGATAAAAATATCAAGTGTTTTAAATTTATTGAGACAAATTATTATTTTAATTCCTTGTATCATAATTTTTTCATCGATTATAGGTTTAGATGGTATTTTTATAGCTGTCCCTGTTGCGGATCTATCAGCGTTTATTATTACTGTTTTATTATTAAAAAATGCCTTAAAAAAAGAAGCCTGAGCTTCTTTTTAATTATATCTTTTTACAACGAATCGATTCAATAACAGGTTGATTTTCTTTTTTTACAGTTCCATTATTATCTTCTACTTTTACATCTTTACAAATTTGATCAACTATGTCCATGCCTTCATAAACATAACCAAAAACAGCATATTGACCATCCAAATAAGTAGAATCACTTTGAACAATAAAGAATTGTGAAGAAGCACTATCATTATCTTGACTTCTTGCCATAGAAAGAGCTCCACGTGTATGACTTAAAGGATTTTTTACCCCATTATCTGAAAATTCTCCCTTAATTGTTTCTTTACTTCCACCAGTGCCATCTCCTTTAGGATCTCCACCTTGAATCATGAAACCATCTATAATACGATGAAAAGTTAAACCATCATAAAACTTTTCTTTACTTAACTTTACAAAGTTTGTTACTGTAATTGGTGCTGTATCAGCATCAATTTCAGCATAAATTGTTCCATAATCTTTAACTTTAATTTCAACTTGATAATTTCCTGATAAAGTTTTTGTTTTTTTAGTTGCTTTTTCTGTTGTTGTTTTAGAAGAACATCCAGCAATGGAAACAACAGTCATTAAAACTAAAAGTACTTTTAGCATTTTTTTCATTCATTTCACCTCTTTCAATATTATAACAAATATGAATTATGAAAAAAAGATACTCAATAAGACTTGATTGTGCTAAAATACATGAAAGAGGTTTTAAAGATGAGAGAAAAAAGAATTGTATTAGTAAATGATGTAACAGGATTATCAAGATGTTCAGTAGCCTGTCAATTGCCAATTATTTCAGCTATGGGAATTGAAACAGCTTTTGTACCAACAGCAATTTTATCTATCAATACATATCATAAAGATTTCTTTTTTGATGACTATACATCAAAGATGAATGATTATATTGAAACATATAAAAAAATGAATATTGATTTTGATGGAATATGCAGTGGCTTTTTAGGATCTGCGAAACAAATAGAAATAGTAAAAGAATTTTTTAAAGATTTTAAAACAGAAAAAAACTTTATTTTAGTAGATCCAGTCATGGGTGATCATGGAAAACTTTATCCGACTTATACGCAAGAAATGCAAGAAAAAATGAGAGAACTCATGCCTTGTGCGACAATTGTTACACCTAATCTAACAGAATTGTGTGCTTTGATTGATGAAGCTTATCATGAAACAAGTAATGAGCAAGAACTTAAGCGCATGTGTGAAAAATTAAGTCAAATGGGTCCAAAAATGATTGTAGTAACGGGTATTTCTATTGGTCATCAAATTTTAAATTTTGTTTATGATCATGGAAAAGTTGAAAAAATCTATGTGAAACGTATTGGAGAAGATCGTAGTGGTACAGGAGATGTTATTTCTGCAGTAATTGCAGGAAGCTATTTGAAAGAGAAAAATTTTTTAGAAGCTGTTAAAAAATCAACAGATTTTGCTTCTAAATGCATTCAACATTCTGTAGACATTGATGCTCATCCACATATGGGATTATGTTTTGAACCATTATTAAAAGAATTGGGGGATTAAGATGATATTATATACATTATATAAAAATAGTTATATTGATATTGCACATTTAGAAAGTACTAAAGGGATTACATGTTATGTTAATTCGACAAATCGTTGTACATGTTCATGTACATTTTGTTTAAGACAAACAAAGGAAATGATTGAAAATAATTCCTTATGGTTAAAAGAAGAACCAACGGTTGATGAAATTATTCAAGAATTTGAAAAATATAATTTAAATGATTTCAAAGAAGTTGTTTTTTGTGGTTTTGGTGAACCACTTATAAGACATGATGATTTAATGAAAGTTGCTAAGTATTTAAAAGAAAGAAGACCTGATCTACCTACAAGAGTGAATACCAATGGGTTATCTTCTTTATATAATAAAAGAGATATTACGCCTGAATTTAAAGGATTGTTAGATACTGTTTCTATTAGTTTAAATACAAGTAATAAAGAAGATTATTTAAAACTTACAAGAAGCCAATATGGAATTGATTCATTTGATGAATTATTAGATTTTGCTAAAAAATGTAAAGCCTATGTGCCTCATGTTGTTTTAACGATTGTTGATACAACAATTCCTGAAAAAGATGTAGAAATTTGTAAACAGATTGCTCAAAATATTGGGGTAACTTTAAGAATAAGACCATTTGAAGATTAGTGAGGAAAGAAAAAATGATGCAATTATCTCGTGAAGAAAGATTACTTCATATAGGAAAAATGACCAATGTAAGGGATTTAGGTGGTTATGAAACACAAGAAGGATATTATACAAAATCACATAAATATGTTAGAAGTACATGTCCAAGTGGGATCAGTGATGATTTAAAAGAACAATTTTATCAATATGGTATTCGCACTGTCATTGATTTAAGAAGTGATTATGAATTAGTTCATCAACCACATAGTTTAAAAGGATATAAAGATATAGAGTATTATCATATTAATTTACTACAAAATGAAAATATGTCAGTATTACCAAATGATATTAAAGACTATCAAGATTTAAGTGGTTTTTATATTTTTATGATCGAAGCGAATAAAAAACAATTTAAAAAAGTATTTAATATCTTTTTAAATCATCCTTATGACTGTACATTATTTAATTGTTCTGCAGGTAAAGATCGTACAGGTGTTATTGCATGTATGTTATTAGATCTAGCGGGATGTCATGAATATGATATTGTTAAAGATTATTCAGAATCTTATGAAAATAATATGGCAATGATCAAACAATTGGAAGAAATGATGCCAAGTGAAGATGAAAAATTCTTAGGTTCTGATCCAAGAGTGATGATGAAATTTATTGCGTATTTAAGAGAAAATTATGGTAGTACTAAAGGATATTTATTAAATATTGGTTTTAGTGATGAAGAAATTGAAGAAATTAAAGAAAATTTCATAATTTAAAAGAAAAAAGGCCTCCTATTGTCATATATAAACATAGGAGGTTTTTTTATGAAGGCATTAACGTTTAAAGAAAAACAAGATGTTTTAGAAGATCTATTTAAAAAGTATCACCGTGCTGTTTTACAACTTAAATGTTTAGAAGAAAGGAATTTTTATCCAGCGATTCAATTTGATACTGTTAAAGAAAAGAAGACGTATTATCAAGATAAAGGAAGTCAATTGAATGATCAATTGGTGTTAAAAGAAGAATTAGAGAAAGTTATTGCAACATTTGAATTTATTTTAGATTGTTTATCGATGGAGAGTAAAGTTATTATTGAAAAAGAATTTATAGAGAGAGTTGGTAAAGATTGGTGGATCGATTATTATTCTCGAAGTACATACTATCGTCTTAAAACAAGGGCCATGGAAGAAACTTTGTTCTATTTTAGTTGTTTATAAAAATCATAAAGTTTAAATATAAAGCAAAGAATAACCAAAGAATATAAGGAATATTTAGATAAAAACTTTTTGGATTAATTTTTTTAAAAATGATCAACATATAAATAACAGTAAGAATCAAAGCTATTAAAATCATTAATGAAAGAAAATAATTATGAAGATTAAAAAAGAAAAGTGGCCAACAAAAATTAATAAATAATTGAAAAGAGTAGACAATTAAGGCGTTTTCACGTTTAGGATCATGACTGATATAAATAAAATAACTAGAAATTCCCATCAAAATATAAAGAAGGGTCCAGACAATAGGAAATAACCATCCTGGAGGAGCTAATAAGGGGGTATTTAAATTGCTATATGTTTTCATTTGATTATTTGTGATAAAAGCGCTTATAGCACCTACTAATAAAGGAATAATCAAACTAATAATGAATGTTCTTTTTTTCATAATGTTCACCTAGTTTAGTATATCCCTATTTATTTAAAAATATACGTTCAAATCATGAATGAGATGTTATATAATAGAATATATTGGAGAAAGAGGTAATTATGAAATTAGTAAGTTGGAATGTAAATGGAATAAGAGCATGTTTACAAAAAGGTTTTTTAGATAGCTTTCATCAATTAGATGCAGATATTTTTTGTGTTCAAGAAACTAAAATGCAAAGTGGTCAAGCAGATTTAGAGATTGAAGGGTATCATTATTATTTAAACAGTGCTGTTAAAAAAGGGTATAGTGGAACACTTATTTATAGTAAAGAAAAACCATTAAATGTTTTTTATGGAATGAATAAAGAAGAACATGATCAAGAAGGTAGATTAATTACTTTGGAATTTGAAAATTATTATGTCATTACTTGTTACACTCCTAATAGTCAAAATGAACTCAAACGTCTATCTTATCGTATGAAATGGGAAGATGATTTTTTAACGTATCTTGAAAGTTTAGATAAACCAATTATTTTATGTGGTGATTTAAATGTTGCTCATCAAGAAATAGATTTGAAAAATCCTAAATCAAATCGTAAAAATGCAGGTTTTTCTGATGAAGAAAGAGAAAAAATGACTCAGTTATTAAATCACGGTTTTATCGATACGTATCGTTATCTTTATCCTTTACAAGAAGGTGTTTATTCTTGGTGGTCTTATCGTTTTAAAGCAAGAGAAAAAAATGCGGGATGGCGTATTGATTATTTTATTGTTAGTGATAGCTTAAAGGATAAGATTATTGATGCAACAATTGAAACAGAGATTATGGGAAGTGATCATTGTCCTGTAACTCTTACAATAGATCTTTAGCGGAGGTGTATTATGAATATAATACAAATGATTAACGTTTCACCACTAGTCACAATTTCTATTATTGCCTTGACTATTGATCTAACGATTTTTGGTTATTATTATATTAAAGCAAAGCATTAAAAAACTGCTACGTTTATTTGTAGCAGTTCTTTTTATTTTTCTAAATGTTTACAACTGTAATAAGAAGGAATACCATCTTTATAAGTAACATGTACTTCACCTTGAATAAGTGGATATAAATATTCATATAGTTCTTGAGTAATATCATTTCCTTCTTCATTGATCCATTCTACAGGAATTTTTTGTTCATAGTTAGCAACTTCTCTTACATCAGTAGAAATATAATCGATTTCATAAGGATGATTAGAAAGACGCTTAAATCCCATTACATGACCAGAAACGTTTTCTAAAGCTTTATCGATAGCTTTAGAACCAATAACAAATGATTCATTTAAATCTGTTTTACTAGCAATATGCATAGCACATCTTTGTAAAACATTTAATTCAATACTTCTAACTTTACATCCAAATTCTTTAAATACAAGAGATTCAAGTAATTTTCCTGTTCCTGAATGTAGGACGTGTCCAAAAGCATCTTTTTTAGCGTATTTACTATCATCATCTAAGAAGTGACCGTTTTGATCTCTAATACCTTCTGATACAGCAATGACAACACATCTTTTTCTTTTCATGACTTCATGAATATCTGCTAAAAACTTATCTTTATCAAAAACAACTTCTGGTAAATAAATAAGATCAGGAGCTACATTATATTCATTTCTCGCAAGAGCAGCAGCGGCAGTTAACCACCCTGCATTTCTTCCCATGATTTCAATGATTGTAACGGATTGTAATTGATAAATTAAACTATCATGTACAACTTCTAAGATAGAAGCAGCAACATATTTAGCGGCAGAACCAAATCCTGGCGTATGATCTGTTCCCATTAAGTCATTATCAATGGTTTTAGGAATACCAATAAAATGAATATCACTATTAATATATTTAGCGTAATCATCTAATTTCATAACAGTATCCATTGAGTCATTACCACCAATATAGAAAAAATCAGTGATTTCTAATTCTTTTAAAATTCTAAACAATTTAACATAAGTATCTTCGTCATCTTGAAAAGTAGGTAATTTATAACGGCAAGAACCTAAATACATGGCAGGTGTTTGTTTTAAAGCATTGATTTTATCACCATCATCAAATTCTTCTAATAAATCCATATATCTACCTTCGAGTAGACCTTTGATACCATTGATCATCCCATAAACATTTTCAAATTCTTGAGATGCTTTAGCACGATGAATAATCCCAGCAAGACTAGCATTAATTGCGATTGTGGGTCCTCCAGATTGTCCAATAATACAGTTTCTTTTCATATTCTTCTTGTCTCCTTCTACGCCTTTATTCTATCAAATACCCGTATTAAAGAAAAGTAATCTTCTAGTCTTTTTGTCTTTTTTTGATGAAAATAAGGGTAATGATTAAAATAAGTAAAATGATGAGAGTTATAAAATAAAGTAATAAATGATTTTTTTCTTTTTTTGAAATGATATGAAAAGATAAAGCTTTTTCTTCAATAAAAAGTTCAAAGAGATTAATTGTTACTACATTTTGTTGATATTTGCCAACATTGCTGGAAATAATTGTACCTGGCATAGTAATTTTAAAAGAGCAGGTAGCATTACTGGAATTTAAAAGTTGTAAAGTATTTTTATAATGATTCAATTCTGAAGTATCAAGCATATTTTTAGGAATATCAATAGATAAAATATATTTATTATTTTGTTTTGTAAACGTAGAAATTTCTTTAATAAAAGAAGTAGGAGATTCTATCGAAAGTGAAGAATCAGTTTGTTTTTTTATTGTCCAATCTTTAAAAAAATCATGATCCAATAATTGTTTTTTTATTTGTGAAATAGACATGTTATATTTTTCTAAAATTTGAGGCTCTATTGTAAGTTCACCATAAAGAGTAGGTTTTTTTATTTTAGAATAATTTAAAGAAACTAAACAGTCTACACAGCCAGTAAGTAAAAAAGTAAAAGATAAAATTGTACAAATTTTTAGTATTTTTTTCATAGAATCCTCCAAATAAACAATAGGTTTTGTTATAATTATTAACAGTTAAATACATTTTTAGTTCATATTTCTGTATTAAAATAAATTAGGTGATAGAAATGAAAATCGATATTGTTTATACAACAAAATCTAAATATATAAAGTGTGTCGCTGATGAAATGGCAAGGTGGGTCAAAACACATGCTCAAGATTTAAATCATTATCATAGTGATCATGATGTTGATTTACTTGTTATTGGGTTTGATGATACGTTATTTAAAGATAAACAGTTGCTGGAATTTATACAATCATTAAGTCGACAAAATGTAAAAAATCTAGCATTGATCAATTGTTTTTTTATTAATAATAAAAGATTGATGAAAGTAATTCATCTTTGTCAAAATCAACAATTACCTCTTATGAGAGAACAATATACTTTTAAAATGTCCTTTGATCAAAGAAAGGAAATCAATCCTCTTATTATTGATAATGCAAGACTTTATATAGAAGATATGGTAAATGTTATACGAGATTACTATTAGGAGCGAGGCTCCTTTTTTATTTTCTTATTGTAATAAAAAAATATTAAATTAATAAAATTATATTGACACTAATTTATTAACATGATATATTTTTGTCAAGATTTCTAAAAGGGAACGGAAATCAATAAAAAAGGGGGAAAACTTATGAAAAAACTTGAAATCATTATCAGACCAGAAAAGTTAGAAGATTTAAAAGATATTTTAACAGTTTCTGGTGTAACAGGCATGATGATTTCCAATATTATGGGGTTTGGAAATCAAATGGGTTATACACATCAATATCGAGGTGTCACATATTCTGTTAATCTTGTTTCAAAATTAAGAGTTGAAACAGTTGTTAAAGATGAAATCGTTCAAGAAATTGTTGATAAAGTTACTGAAACTTTATCAAGTGGAAACGTAGGAGATGGAAAAATCTTTATTTATCCAGTTGAAGAAGCGATTCGTATTCGTACTGGAGAAAAAGGGGAAAACGCATTATAAAAATTGAGGGGGATTTATTATGAGTGAAACATTTAGTGTATGGTTTCTAATTGGCGCAGCGCTGGTATTTTGGATGCAAGCTGGATTCGCCATGGTAGAAGCAGGATTTACAAGATCAAAAAATACAGGGAACATTATTATGAAAAACTTAATGGATTTCTGTATTGGGACATGTACATTTATTTTAATTGGTTTTAGTTTATTATTAGGAGAAGATTTACTTGGTTTTATTGGTAAACCAGGATTTGATATATTTACAAGTTATGCAAACTTTGATTTTTCAAACTTTGTTTTTAACTTAGTGTTCTGTGCAACAACTGCTACCATTGTTTCAGGGGCAATGGCAGAAAGAACAAAATTCTTATCTTATTGTGTTTATTCAGGAGTTATTTCAGCACTTATTTATCCAATTGAAGCGCATTGGATTTGGGGTGGTGGATGGTTATCACAACTTGGTTTCCATGATTTTGCTGGATCATGTGCAATTCATATGGTTGGTGGTATCTCTGCATTAATTGGTGCTAAAATCTTAGGACCTCGTATTGGTAAATTTGATACAGATAAAAATGGAAAAGTTGTTAAAGTTAACGCGATTCCAGGACATAACATTACTGCTGGAGCTTTAGGTGTCTTTATTCTTTGGCTTGGATGGTATGGATTCAATGGGGCAGCGGCTACAACTGTTCCACAACTTGGTTCAATTTTCGTAACAACAACAGTGGCACCAGCCATTGCAACTGTTTCCTGCTTGATCTTTACTTGGATCAAATATGGTAAACCTGATGTTGGTATGTGTTTAAATGCTTCACTTGCAGGTTTAGTAGCAATCACTGCTGGATGCGACGTCACAGATGTTTTAGGATCGATTATTATTGGTACTGTTGCTGGATTACTTGTTTGCTTTGGAGTTTGGTTCTTAGATTATAAATTACACATTGATGATCCTGTAGGTGCTGTTGCTGTACATTGTTGCAATGGTATTTGGGGAACAATTGCTGTTGGTTTGTTTGCGACAACTTCTGCACCAGAAAGTACTTTAACAGGTTTATTCTACGGTGGTGGATTTGATTTATTAATTAAACAATTAACAGGTGTTTTATCAGTAGGTATTTGGACAGCGATTACTATTACAATTACTTTCTTTATTATCAAAAAAATCTTTGGATTACGTGTATCTGAAAGAGAAGAAATCATTGGTCTTGATTTAGAAGAACATGGATGTGAAGCTTATCCAGAATATATTAAAAAATAATTTTTGAAGGGTCATTAAATTGACTCTTTTTTATTGTAGAAATAAGCAAAGTAGATTATACTTTTCATGGGTGAGGGGGAGTATATGAGTAAAAGATTAGAACAATATTTTTATTTAGTTTTAGGTTCAACATTGTTGACACTAGGTATTTGGTTGTTTGTGACACCAAATCAAATCAACTTTGGGGGAATGATTGGTTTAGCTCAATTAATTGATTATTTTATACATAAGTTTTTAGTTTTACCAAAATCATTGAATACATTAGGAATGATCAACTTATTAATGAATATTCCATTATTTATTTTTGGATATAAAATAATGAATAAAGAATTTTGTTTTAAAACAATTATTTCTTTAATTATCCAAACGGTATTACTATCCATTCTTCCAGCAATCAAAGAACCGATTGTTGAAGATGCTTTATTAAATGTTGCCTTTGCGGCCATTATTTGTGGAATAGGAGTAGGACTTGCACTTCGAAGTAGTGGGTGCTGTGGGGGTATTGATATTGCGACAGTTTGTTTAGTTAAGAAAAATCCGGATTTTAAAGCAGGGCAGCTTTCTATAATATTTAATGTTGTTTTGTTTGGAATATGTTTATTTATTTATGATATTAAAATTATTATGTATTCAATTGTCTTTGTAGCAATTCTTTATACAACAGCAGATAAGTTCCATCTACAAAATATCAATGTAGCGGTCTTAATATTTACAAAGAATAAAGAAATTAAAGAAGCAATTATGAAACAAATGGGTAGAGGAGTTACCTATTGGATGGGTAAAGGCGCTTATACGGAAACAGATCAAGAAATTCTTTATGTGGCAATCAATAAATATGAAATTCAACAACTTAATAAAATTGTTTCTTCATTAGATCCCAAAGCCTTTGTTACATTAGCACAAGGACCAATGGTTCATGGAGGATTTGAAAAAAGATTATAAAAAAAGGCATCAAAATGATGCCTTTTTTTGTATAAGTAAAATCAAATAAAAAAATGGTGGTTCCGGGCGGAATCGAACCACCGACACGAGGATTTTCAGTCCTCTGCTCTACCGACTGAGCTACGGAACCA